>NZ_JAFLCJ010000023.1:0-85287 GCF_017302695.1 Leptolyngbya sp. UWPOB_LEPTO1
GAGACCGTTCGACTTGCATGTGTTAAGCATACCGCCAGCGTTCATCCTGAGCCAGGATCAAACTCTCCATAGTATATAGAGTAAGCTTGTAGCTCAATTCAGTAATTTATCCGGTTACCTTTCCGGTCTCTAACAAAAGAGACATTTTCTTGACGAAGGCTTTCCTTTCTCTGGCTTCTAAACTATTCTGTTTTATAGGTTCAGTTTCTCGCAAATGAAGCTGAGTCCGCTTTCGCTCGCTCTTCCCTCACCCGCGCTTTGATAATATAGCGGGATAACCTACAGGGTGTCAACTCCTTTTTTTGAGTTTCGTCTAGTTCGTTCTCAAATCGCCTCGGTAAAAGCTTTTGAGCGACATCAATTCTTGAAATCCACGCTGTTTAGGACTGGGTGAATGGGAATTCTCATCTTAAGCACTGTGGAGAGAACATTTGTGGGTGAGAGAAAACTTAGAGACGATCGCTTAGCCGTTTTAATTGATGCTGATAACGCAACGGCAAGTTTAATCGAGCCTTTGATGGAAGAAATTGCTAAATACGGCACTGCAAATGTCAAAAGAATTTATGGCGACTGGACAAAGCCAAATCTTGGAGGTTGGAAAGAAAAGCTGCACATATACGCAATCCAACCGATTCAACAGTACAGTTACACGTCGGGAAAGAATGCAACGGACAGCGCACTAATTATTGATGCGATGGATTTGCTGTATACAGGCCATTTTGATGGTTTCTGTTTGGTGTCAAGCGACAGTGACTTTACAAGATTGGCTTGCAGGTTGAGGGAATCAGGATTGTTTGTCTATGGGTTTGGACGGAAACAAACTCCAATACCATTTCAGAAAGCCTGTGATAAGTTCACTTACACCGAGATTTTAGTAGGGCATGAAGTTTCGGAAGCGATCGCTGAATCCAAAAATGGGCAGGTTCAATCAAGCAAAAATGAACATTTCAAGAAGGCTGCGGACTTAGAGAAAGAAAATCCTTCTTCGCGCACTGCTAAACTTCAACAAGATAAAAAGTTAATCAATCTATTGCAACGTGCTTATGAGGCGGCAGCAGGAGAAGATGGATTAGCAAATTTGGGAGCCTTTGGATCACAAATCAATAAGATCTCTCCCTCTTTTGACTCTAGAAACTATGAATATAGCAAGTTGGGTGCATTGATCAGGGATGTAGGATTATTTGAAATTCAGGAAGTGCCGAGTGAGCATAATCCTGTTGTTAAAGTGGTATACGTCAAGCTGAAAGGTTAAAACACTTTGAACAGAACTGCTACTCTGCCATCACAATTCATCTTAGATAAGCTGCTTCAAGAATGGCTTCTTGAAGATATTGGGCGGGGCGATCGCACAACTCAATCTCTCATCTCTGGAACTCGTCAAGCGGTTTGGATCGCCAAAGAGAATGGAGTGATTGCTGGATTGCCGATCGCTGAACGGGTTTTTCAACTTCTTAACGCCTCTACTGTATTCACTCCAATCGTTCAAGAGGGGGAGGCCGTTCAGAAAGGGCAAACAATCGCTGAAATTCAAGGTGCTTATGATGCGCTTCTGACTGGAGAAAGGGTTGCACTCAATTTGGCGATGCGGTTGAGTGGAATTGCAACTTTGACTCGTCGATATGTCGAGAAGATTGAAGATTTACCAACTCGATTAACGGATACACGCAAGACGACTCCGGGATTGCGGGTGTTGGAGAAGTATGCGACACGAGTGGGGGGAGCGGTCAATCATCGAATGGGATTAGATGATGCAGCGATGATCAAAGACAATCATATTGTTGCAGCCGGAGGAATTGGAGCGGCGATCGCGCAAGTTTGCGCCAATATTCCTTATCCTTTGACAATCGAGGTCGAAACTGAAAATTTGGACATGGTTGAACAGGCACTGGAGCATGGAGCAGACATTATCATGCTGGACAATATGCCTCTGGAAATGATGCGTCAAGCCGTAGAGATGATTCGCCGGAAGAATGACCGAATTCGGGTTGAGGCTTCTGGGAATGTGACTCTCGAAACGTTGAGATCGATCGCGGAAACCGGAGTAGATTTCATTTCGAGTAGCGCTCCGATTACGCGATCGACTTGGTTGGATCTGAGTATGCGGTTTAAGGCTTAGAAATGAAATGAACCCAGAAATGACCATCTGGAATGCAGAGCCGCTCGATCATAGTGTAGGAGTAATGGATATATTCGCCTTTGCGATTGTTTCTGCCAGGCTCATTTAGATCGTAGCCCCACCAGAACCATTCTCCATAGGGATCGTGGACAAAAAAGCCGCGCTCGTCGTAGCCTGCAACCGCAACAATGTGACCGAAATCGGTGAAATAGCCGTGGATAACAATCGGGTTGCCATCAGCGAGCCAAGCGCGGACTTGTTCGATCGTGGCATTGGTTCTGAAATCGTCACGGAAGCCGTAGTCCTGAACAATTTTGGCAAGATCGTAGGGGCTATGGCGGCTGTAGCCTTTCTGAATGGCGTAGTTATAGAGTTCGTCTTCAAATTGAACATCAGAGCGTCGGGGAGTTGCACCGAGATAGCGGAGACACATTGCGATCGAAGTGACATTGCACGCGCCATCAGGATTGAGAACATTGTCGCGCTGAGATTTATAAGGAATATTGAGCTTGATTGTGGCTGGAAGAGTACGGGGATAGACTTGTGACTCGCGGAAGATTTTGACGTGTTTCCCGAAGGCGTACCAAACATTTGTGTCTTTAATCGTTTCTTCGCTGAGAAAACAGCGAACGTGGTCTCGTTCGATCGTATAAGAATCAATCTTAAATACCCTGCCTGCTTGAACTGCGTGTTTTTGTTCTTCAGGCAGTTCAGCCGACTGAATCGGTTTTCTCTTTAGAACTGTATTGGTGTCAATTTTGAGGGTCAGTGACATCAGGCTTGCCCCTTAAGTGGTAAGTGAACACATATCAATTGCTTCTATAGCGTTCCCGATTTTTCGGATGAGCAACTTCGCAATTTTGCAGGGGCAAGCCTTGGAAAAACCAATGGATTCTGATGTTCGCGATGAATTCGGCTCAATTATTCAACTTCCGCAAGTCTTTCAGCTTTGCTAGAAGTTGAGGAGGGGAGTTCACGCGGGAGCAACGCGCTGAGAAGGATTGCTGTCAAGCCTCCGGTCGAAATAGCAGAGCCGAACAAGTTGCTAAACAAAGGAGGTTTATTCGCAAAGATTTGCGGCATGAAGACAACGCCTAGTCCTAGCCCTAAAGAAACTGCAACAATAATCATTGAGCGTCGATCAAGTTCTACCGAAGTCACAATATTCAATCCTGCAACTGCGATCGAGCCAAACATCACTAAAGTCGCACCCCCTAAAACAGGTTGAGGAATTGCTTGGAATACACCTCCTACAATCGGCACTAATCCAAGAAGCGAGAAAATTGCGGCAACATAAAAGCCAACATAGCGGCTGCCAACGCCAGTCATTTGGATTACGCCATTGTTTTGGCTGAAGGTTGTGTTGGGGAACGTGTTGAGCACCGCAGCGATTAGAGAGTTGACTCCATCTCCCAAAACACCACCTTTGATGCGACGAATGTAGAGCGATCCTTTCACGGGTTCCCCTGAAACTGCAGAAGTCGCAGTCAAGTCGCCGACTGTTTCGATAGCAGTGAGGACATAGAGCAAAATAAACGGCAAAAAAGCTCCCCAATCGAAGCTCATTCCATATCGAAAAGGAATCGGCAGGCTAAAGAGTGGAAGCGCACTAAGCCCGCTGAAATTCACAATTCCCATAAATAGCGAAGCGATATAGCCGACAGCTAGTCCGATTGCGATCGCACCCATTCGTAAGAAGCGATTTTTAGACAGGGTAAGCAGCACTACAATCAACAATACAGTGCCGCCTAAAGCTAGATTCTGCCAACTGCCAAATGAACCGTCATTTTTAGCCAGTGCTGCGGCTCCTCCTGCCAAACTGGTTACTCCAGTCTTGATTAAACCTAACCCGATGATCATGACAACCGTTCCAGATACGACGGGGGTAATGATCTTGTTCATTAGGTGCAAAAATCGGCTCAGAATGATTTCGACAAAAGAGCCAAAGAAGCAAACTCCAAAAATTAGAGCGAGTGCCTGTTCTGGGGTTTTTCCACCTTGTAATGCGATCGACCCTACTCCTAAAATGGGTCCAAGGAATGCAAAACTCGTTCCCTGCAAGCTCAAGAGTCCTGAACCAACTGGTCCTATCTTCTTGCACTGAATGAAGGTACAAAGCCCGGAAGCAAACAGCGACATGCTAATGAGATAGCTAGTATTTGCAGCATCTAATCCTAAGCTACTGCAAATGATGATTGGGGGGGTGATAATTCCAACAAAAGCAGCAAGAACATGCTGAAACGCGACAAAGATTGCTTCCACAACGGGAGGCCTATCCGTCAGACCGTAGAGTAATTGCGATCGATTAACTAACTCTTCTTCCTCTTCTTGAACATCCAAGGCGGCGAGTTCTGCATTTGCCTCTGTCATAAGATGATGTGTCAGGGTGGTGTAGATTACATACTGTATACAACCAGATAAAAATCTAAGAAGTTGTTAGTGCTACTACAGAATTCAGAAATCTTCAGAGGTCAAGCCAGCTAATTTTCATAATGCATTTTGGAAGTATTATGTCTTCTGCCTACAGATATGTTTTCTAGATAATTTTCTAGATTTTCAGTTGGAGCATTTTCTTGAAGATTCATCGCCGTTAAACGAGTAGAGTCTGTATCCTAGGATAGGTTTGCGCTATTTTCGGACTAGGAATTTATATGAATGCGACGATCGCTGAATTAAAAAATCGCTTGGAAGCCGCGTTGGTATCAGCGTTTGGAGCGGATTTGGCTGGGACTGATCCGATGCTGGTTCCGACGAGTAATCCAAAGTTTGGGGATTATCAAGCGAATGTAGCGATGTCATTGGCAAAGCGCTTGGGGAAAGCGCCGAGAGCGATCGCGCAAGAAATTTCTCAGCAGTTGCAGATTGATGACCTTTGTGAACCGCCTGAGATTGCAGGGCCGGGATTCATCAACTTGACGCTGAAACCTGCTTACCTTCAAACGCAATTAACGGCAATGGCAGGGGATTCACGCTTGGGAATTGCAGCGGTGAAAGAGCCGAAAAAAGTTGTTGTCGATTTTTCGAGTCCGAACATTGCGAAGGAGATGCACGTTGGACATTTACGATCGACAATTATTGGAGATTCGATCGCACGAATTTTAGAGTTTCAAGGTCATGATGTCTTGCGGCTCAATCATGTGGGCGATTGGGGAACACAGTTTGGCATGTTGATCACTTATCTAAGAGAGGTTGCGCCGGAAGCTTTGACCACGGCGGATGCTTTAGATTTAGGTGATTTGGTTGCGTTTTACAAGAAAGCAAAACAGCGATTTGATGAAGATTCTGAGTTTCAAGAGCGATCGCGTCAAGAAGTGGTGAGATTACAATCCGGTGCAGAAGATACGTTGAGAGCTTGGAGATTGTTGTGTGATCAGTCTCGTCGAGAGTTTCAAGTCATCTATGATTTGCTGGATATTCAATTGACTGAGCGGGGAGAGTCTTTTTACAATTCGCGATTGGGGCAAGTTGTCGAAGATTTAGATCAGTTGGGTTTGCTCGTTGAAGATCAAGGTGCGAAGTGTGTGTTCCTAGAAGGGTTTACGAATCGTGAAGGCAATCCATTACCTCTGATTATTCAAAAGTCAGATGGGGGTTATAACTATGCAACAACGGATTTAGCAGCTATTCGATATCGAGTGCAGCAGGATCAGAGCGATCGCTTAATTTACGTGACAGATGCAGGTCAAGCGAATCATTTTGCTCAAGTGTTTCAGGTTGCACGGCGAGCGGGTTGGATTCCTGAATCCGTTGAGATTGTGCATGTTCCATTTGGATTAGTACAAGGCGAAGATGGCAAGAAACTGAAAACGCGATCGGGTGATACAGTTCGGTTGAGAGATTTACTGGATGAGGCAGTTGAACGAGCGCGTGCTGATATCGAAGCTCGGCTTGTGGCTGAAGAACGCCAAGAATCTGAGGACTTTATTGATCAAGTTGCTAAAACTGTAGGACTGAGTGCGGTCAAGTATGCTGACCTGAGCCAAAATCGCACCAGCAACTATATTTTCAGTTACGACAAGATGCTAGATCTGAAGGGCAATACTGCACCGTATATGTTGTATGCCTATGCTCGAATTCAAGGCATTAGCCGGAAAGGGGACATTGATTTCACTCAACTTGGTTCTGATGTACAAATGGTACTAGAGCATGAAACTGAATTAGCTCTCGCTAAGTATTTACTTCAGTTTAGTACTGCTTTATCCGAAGTCGAGCAAGATCTATTTCCGAATCGATTGTGTGATTATCTGTTCCAACTGAGTCAGAAGTTTAATGTGTTCTACGATCGCGAACAAGGGGTTCCAGTTCTGAATGCACCAGAACCCGCACGGACTTCTCGATTGGTGCTTTGTGATTTGACAGCGAGAACGTTGAAGCTTGGGTTATCGCTGTTAGGAATTCAAGTTTTAGAGCGAATGTAACAATACAGATCAGCTATCGACGATAGCTGATCTTCGGTTCATTTGAGGGCAATACAGTTTTTGTGATGCTAATTCGTCGCGCGATCAAGTCCGATTTTCACTCGATTTGGAACATCTTCAAAGTAGTTATTGAGCCAGGAGATACATACGTTTTTGACTCAAATACAAGTCGTGACGATGCGTTTTTATACTGGTTTGGAGCAGGAGTCCTCTCTTACGTTGCAGAAGAAGAGGGTCAAATTATCGGAATGTATAAGCTCGTTGCAAATCAACGCGATCGCGGTTCTCATGTTGCAAATGCTAGCTTCATGGTCGATCCAACTTGTCATGGTCGAGGAATTGGTCGAGCCATGGGATTACATTGTCTGCAAGAAGCTAAGAATTTGGGCTACTTGGCGATACAGTTCAATTTTGTGGTGAGTACGAATTACGCCGCGATCGCACTTTGGCAAAAGCTCGGATTCTCGATCGTTGGAACACTCCCAAAAGCCTTCAATCACAAAACACTTGGATATGTTGATGCTTATGTGATGTATCGCCTTTTGGATGGTGAATGTAAGCCTGAAGACAGATTTGAACAAATCAGATGAGCGTATCCTGTACTATCCAGACAGGTTATCGAGGACTTCAGATTATGTCGATCGTATGGGTTCAGCTTTTGCTGATTGGCTTAGCTGCGGGGGTTGCTGGCGGAATGTTCGGAATCGGAGGCGGGGCAATTATGGTTCCGGCGATGGTTCTACTGATGGGAATGGAGCAGAAATTCGCAACCGGGACATCCGTTGCTGCACAAATTTTACCGATCGGGATTCTAGCGGCTTATGTCTATTACCAAAAGGGCAACGTTAATATTAAATATTCAATTTTGATTGCAGTTGGCTTAGTCATTGGCAATTACTTTGGGGCTTTGTTTGCCAATCAGCCTTTTATTAGTGGAGAAACAATGAAAAAGTTGTACGGAGTGTTTCTCCTCGCGATCGGATTTCGGTATCTCTTATTTCGTTAAGAGCTTCTGATATTCCTTCTCGGTGATCAGATCTGCGGTGCTTTCAACACGATCGACAAACACAATCCCGTTAAAGTGATCGAATTCATGTTGAAAAATCCGGGCAACGAAGTCGGTCATTTCCATTTTTTGAGTCTTGCCAAAGCGATCGAGAAATTCGATCTCGATCGCTTGATATCTCGGAACATTGCCTCGAATCCCTGGAACACTCAAACATCCTTCCCACCCTTTCACCATCTCAGTCGAATGTGAGAGAATGCGCGGGTTAATGATTGGGGTCGGCTCCATTGATGGCGCAGTCGGATATCGCAAATTTGGGCGCGAGGCGATGATCATGAGTTGATAAGACTCCGCAACTTGAGGCGCAGCAATGCCAACCCCATTTGCATGTTTAACCGTGACGAGTAAGTTATCAATGAGCGTTTGAATGCGATCGTCTTGAATATTGTCGATGTCTTGGGCTTTCTGTCTCAGGATCGGATGACCCAATTCAATAATACCTAAGAGTTCAGCCATAGAAAATTCCTTCCTAAAACCAGCTTTCAAGTTCAAAGTTCCTCTCGCTTCGTTGCTCACCCGCCCCGGAATGAATTCGGGGCTAACGCTGCGAAGTCCACTAAACTGGACTGACAAGCCAATCGTAACGTCTTCTTCAGTGGGTTTCAACCCACTTCGCACAGTTAGACCCGTATTTTCAATGCGGGGCGAGACGCAAACGCAGCAACTATCTTCAAGTTAATTGCGCCTATCCACATTAATCAAGAACACAGATTACAGAATCTTCAATGTCCTGAAATAGTAATGAGGGCGAGATTCTTGCCCTCATTCAATCTATGCTACTAAGCTAGCAATTCACCCGTCTCCTGAAGTGAGTGCAAACGTTGATACAATCCGCCTTGCTGAAGCAGTTCCTCATGGCTACCAACCTCGACAATATTACCTTGGTCGAGCACCACAATTTTGTCTGCTTCCCGTACCGTACTCAGTCGGTGAGCAATGATAATCAACGTTCTCGTACCGAGAATCGATCGCATGGCTAGCTGAATCGATCGCTCAGATTCATAGTCCAAACTCGATGTTGCTTCGTCAAAGATCAGCACATCTGGATCAACAATCAGCGCCCGTGCAATCCCAATGCGCTGTCGTTGTCCCCCTGAAAGTCGAACGCCTCGTTCTCCCACGATCGTAGAATATCCCGCAGGCATCTGTTTGATAAAGTCCTCAGCCTGAGCAATTCTACAGGCTTCGCGGACTTGCTCGATCGTGGCATTGGGATTGCCATACATTAGGTTATCGAGCAACGTGCCATTGAAAATATCGACTTCTTGGTGAACGATCGCTAATCGTTTCCGGTAACCGCTCACATCTAACCGTCGGATATCTTGACCATCAATCAGAATCTTGCCCTGATTCGGTTCAAAGTAACGGAACAAGAGTTTTACTAGCGTTGATTTCCCTGAACCTGATCGACCGACTAATGCCACCGTCTGATACGGTTCAATGAGTAGATTGATATCTTTGAGTACAGGGCGATCGGCACTGTACCCGAACTTCAGATGAGAGAATTCAACTTTTCCAGTAAATTGATACTGCGGAACGGCTTCTGGAGTCTCAGCAAGACTACTCGCATCCACACCGACCGGGAGCTTCATAAACTCATGGAAGCGAATCATGGAGCCATATCGACGAGCAAAGAACTCAGCAAATTGGCTAATCGGTTCAACCTCAGCATACGCCATACTCGCGACTGTAAAGGTCGTAATGAAATGACCGAGCGAGATTGTACCTTGAGCCGTTGCAAATACAGTCAGTGCAAAGACCAAGAAAACACAGGATTGTACGATCGTGCGTTCATAGGTTCCAAGAATCACATACCCTTTGTGAATCCGGTAATCGAGGACTTTGAATTCTCGATCGAGTCTTTGTTGCTGCCGTTTGAGTTCTGATGTTTCAGTCGCAAACGCTTTAACGGTCTTAATGTTGGTAATAATCTCAGAAGTCCGGCTTTCGGTATCTTCCATATATTTATCTAAGCGTTCTTCTTGTTGGGATAATCGCTTTAATCCCGATAAGTTAAACGCTAAGATGCCGATGAAAGAGACTAATAAGAGAAGCGCAATTCGCCACTCAATAAACCAGATAACTGCGAAAATCCCAATGACTCGGAAAAACTTCGGTAATAGATGAGATGTGAGATCAGGAAAAGTCCAGGTGTGGTTTGATAAACCTTTAGCAACACGAGCCGCAATTCTACCCGCATTATTTTCGTCGTAAAATTCTAACGGCAACGTCAATACTTTTCTCAACGCTGCTTCAGCATTATCTCGGCGTGCTCGAAATGCTGTATCCCAGGCAAACCAAGGTCCTAACCAAGGTTGAATCGGGGCACGTCCAACCGAAATTAGCCCGACCAAAATTAACAGCGAGGTCAGTGTAAACGTTTGCGTCATCTCGAAATTGCCAAGTTGAGCGATCGCATTTACGCCACCTTGTACAAATCGATCTAACGGTTGTCCAGATAACACGTTCAAAATTTGCCCGATCGCATACGGCACAGATAAGTCAATAATCTCGAAC
This sequence comes from Leptolyngbya sp. UWPOB_LEPTO1, assembly GCF_017302695.1. Taxonomy (NCBI): domain Bacteria; kingdom Bacillati; phylum Cyanobacteriota; class Cyanophyceae; order Leptolyngbyales; family Leptolyngbyaceae; genus Leptolyngbya; species Leptolyngbya sp. UWPOB_LEPTO1. The sequence goes on from NZ_JAFLCJ010000023.1 coordinate 10,118, forward strand.
AAACTCATCATCGCAATACTAAAAAGCGAAATCTTCCAGTAGTTGCGAAAATATTTGAGAATGTCTAAAAATTTAGCCATACATCCTCCGGCGATGGTCGATCGTCCCTAATCGAAATTTGGCTGAAATGATGAACCTTCCAGCCCGTAAGATCGACTAGCATACTACATGTAATACAGATATTACAAGATCTATTTTTGTGCGAGTACGCAAACGGCATCGACAACCGTTGTGCCTGAAATGGTAGTTATCGCACATCTGGGTATGACTCGATAGAGCGCCGGAACCTTTCCAGAAGTTAGAACTGCGATCGCTTGTTTCTTCTCTTGCTGAAATACGTTAAACCAACGATAGCTATCCAAATAGCCTGGTGTAAACGCATTCGCATCAATTAACCAATGCGTGACTTGATACTGCCGAATCATTTTTTTTGCAGGCTCTAATGATTCACTATACTGTGCATTGATCAGATCGACTGCTTTCTGCCGCATCGGCAAATAATAGCCTAGATGAAATGGCACAGCATATTCTTGAGCAACTAAAGTCGATCGCTGAGACAGTAAAGGTAGATTATTCGCATCTTCGCCAAGATAAGCGGTTAATGTCGTCTTTGGCAGTACTTTCAAGAATTCATACAGTTCTGGATTTTTACCCCCTGCATACCCGGTATACGGGAAATCTTTCCAAACAAAATGCGGAAATACAACAATCCCGATGACGAGCATTGCACAGAGCCAACGCTGTGGTTTTAACTTTTCAAGTGCGATCGCAATGACAATTCCCGCACTGACTGCCATTGCAATCCGCCAACTATGAGTGATGTATCGGCTAGGAAAGTGTAATTTCACAAACAAAGCATGAGCGAGAAAAAAGCCAACAATTCCGGCTCCAGCTAATTGTGGCAATACAACCCATTCAGGCTTCAACTGTTCAGGCATCCGAAACTTAGCAAGCCCTGGTAACAACAATCCCAAGCCAATCACAGCCGGATTGAATGAAACTTGAAACCCGCTATCTGTTCCCTCAAACCAAAACCGCATTGGATTGGGAAAGAAAAATGGCAAGCGTCCCCCTGGCTGAAATTCCGGCATCAACCGGGCTTGAGCCGCATTCACCGTTGGCGCAAACTCCGATTGACTGAAGACATAAGGCAGTAACATGGCGATCGTAATTCCCAAAATGATCCATTCTGCTCGTTGAATCGATCGGCGCTTTAGTCCCCAAAGTCCTCGCAATCCTAACCAGATGCAAATCAGCACAGCAGCTAACGGACACAATAACGCCATCGCAATCACAACTAGCGCGATCGCAATCCAAGCCCGTTTTACAAAATAGTAAAGGAATGCAGCTAACAACAATGCCCAAAATGCTCGCGGAGATCCTGAAGCCAGATCATCCCGCTGCCAGCAACTTTGCAGCAGAATGACGCTGCTCAGAAATCCAGCCATTGGCACAGGAAACAAGACCAAAGTCAAGCGATAGCCATACCAGCCTAGAAGCAGTGTGACCAGTATAGGTAGAATTTTGCTGAATACGATCGGCGTAATTCCAAGCTGTGATGCGAGCCAATACAGCGTGCCCAACCCCCAAGGGGTAACCGAATGAAAATATTGCGCCATTGGATCATTGAGAAACAGCGACGGATCGAGAAATCGCTGCATCCAGATCAAATACACTCGCGCATCATCCTGAATTACGGTTGCGTCTGAGAACGCATCTTTCAGTGCCAACCCGGCGTAGACCGTTGCGATCGCCAGAGTCAGAATTAACCAGACCGAAATTTTGGGAATTGAACGAGTATTCATCTCACACAATGGTATGGATTGCCTAATCACAATACTGGTTCTTGGCGACCCCGTTTGATCGAAGACATTCACGCGCAAAATTTAAACATCGCGCAGGGATACAAGGATTCAATGAAGATATCCGTAGAATTGCTAGACAGAAGACCAATAATTGACGATAAGAGTGAGTGGAGACTCTGAATCCTTAATTACTTTTTGACCTCCACTTTATCCTATTCACTTTCACATCTAAAGCTCATGGTTTCACCCCCTCCTTCTGTTACTCAACTGCAAAAACCGAAATATGTTTACTTTGGCGGCAAGATTTGCCTTTGGGAAGAAGCCAATTTTCATATTTCGAGTGAAGCTATACTTCGAGGACTTAACGTTTTTGAAGGTCTCAAAGGATACTGGCAACCGGACGGAAGTTTCGGTATTGTGGCAATGCGAAGACACTACGATCGCTTAATTCGCTCTGCCAAAGTGCTCTATATCCCTTTCGAGATGAGTTACGAGGAATTCGAGCAGGCGCATCATGATTTGGTCAAACTGCTGTGGCGACCCGATCGCAATATGTGGGTCAGAGCCACTCTATACGGCGATGAAGGCTTCTGGGGCGAAGGCAGTACGAGCAATCTCGTTCTCACCGCATATCAAACTCCCATGACCCGCCCTGCTCCTATGAATTTGGGGGTTACGCCTTGGAAGCGCGGGTCAGATTTAGCGCTGCCTGCACGCGTGAAAACCAGCACAAATTATCAGATCGCTCGCTTCGTCAAGATCGAAGGACGCGATCGCGGATATTCCGACATGATTATCCTCAACGAAGCAGGACGGGTCGCCGAAACCCTACAAACTTGTGTTCTGGTCGTGCGAGATGGCAAAGTTTTCACGCCTCCAGCGTGGGAAGGTGCGCTAGAGAGCATCACTGTTGATATCATTGAAAGCCTATGTCAATCGATGGGCATCCCGTTTGAGCGTCGCCCAATCGAGCGTACCGAGTTGATCATCGCTGATGAAGTCGGAATCGTTGGAACCTTGAGCGAGGTTACACCTGTGAAATCGGTTGAGAAAACCGTGTATGGGGATTCTCCGATTATCAATGCGATCGCGGAACGGTATCACAATGCTGTGACTGGACTTGATCCGCATCCGGCTGTTGATTTCTCTCTGATTCCGGCTCCTAGTAAGGTTGCATCAGCTCCCGAGCTAACTACAGTTGGCTAATTGATCAAACAAAATCCAACCCTTGCCATTGCTGAAGAGATTCCAGCAATGGCTTTTTTCTTTTCTAGACACCATTTTTTCACAGCGCATCAGAAGAGAGTTGTTTGCTTTGCCTGAGCGAATCCATCCATCAGACCGGATCTGAAGGCGAATGAGATAGAACTTCGGGCGATTGTGATTTTCATTCCTCCAATCCCCTTTTTGATTTCTGTAAACTGAAGGAATGGGACAGCAGATTCAACCGCTACCGATCGACGTAATTCACCTCATCGCCGCTGGAGAAGTGATCGACTCTCTTGCCGCAGTTGTTCGTGAACTCGTGGAAAATGCTATTGATGCTGGAGCGACTCGCATTACTGTTTCCATTTGGGCAGACCAGTGGCGAGTACGAGTTGCAGACAATGGGGCAGGCATGACTTTGGAGAACTTGCGCCAAGCTGCACAGCCGCATAGCACCAGTAAAATTCGCGATCGCGCCGATCTCTGGCAAATTCATAGTCTAGGATTTCGAGGCGAAGCATTACACAGTCTGGCTCAACTCTCTAATCTAGAAATCCTCAGCCGCACTGCTTCAGAACCGGGATGGCGTGTGATCTATAGCGCTGAGGGAGAAGCGAATCAAATCGAATCGGTTGCGATCGCACCCGGAACGATTGTCATAGTCGATCGCTTATTTGAAATCTGGGAAGCGAGACGGGAAGGACTGCCATCTATTTCACAGCAGTTAAAAGCAATTCAACAAACGATTTATCAAATTGCTTTAGCTCATCCGCTTATCACTTGGCAGGTTTATCAAAACGATCGCGTATGGTTTAATCTCTGGGGCGGTCACTCTGCGAAAGATCTACTTCCGCAATTGTTGAAAGATGTGCGAATCGAGGATTTAACAGAACTGCAATCGCCTGGAATTTCTGTAGTCTTGGGATTGCCCGACCGCGCTCATCGACATCGCCCAGACTGGGTAAGAGTTGCGATCAATGGGCGATTTGTAAAATTTTCAGATCTGGAACAAACGATTTTAGGCGCATTTCGGCGAACGTTACCTCGCGATCGGCATCCGATTTGCTTAGTTCATCTGCACCTTAATCCTGAACATATCGATTGGAATCGCCACCCTGCGAAAGCTGAAGTATATGTACACAACCTGGATGAGTGGAAGGAGCGGGTAAAAAACGCGATCGCTCAAGCGCTCCGCATTCATCCTGATACGGTTCCCGATAGTCTTTATACGGCTCAAGCGAGCCAGTTGATCAAAGCGGCTGAATCTGAGGCGGGCTATCATGTATCACGTGAAATCCGTCCCGAACCCGCTCCCCTTTCTCCGCTGAAAGCACTGACTCAAGTTCACAATCGATATATTTTGGCAGAACATGCTTCAGGCATGTGGTTGATTGAGCAGCATATTGCCCATGAGCGGGTGTTGTTTGAAGAAATTAGCGATCGCTGGCAACTCATTCCACTCGACCCTGCAATTGTTCTAAATCAGCTTTCTAGCTCTCAAATCGAACAGCTTGAGCGGATTGGGATTGAAGTTGATCCGTTTGGAGAACAATTGTGGGCAGTCCGATCGGCTCCTGAGTTACTCGCTCAACGCGAGGATTGTGCCGATGCATTGATTGAATTGAGTTTGGGAGGAGATTTGCAGGCGGCACAGGTGGCAGTTGCTTGTCGAAGTGCGATTCGGAATGGAGTGCCATTGTCGCTTGAGGAAATGCAGAGTTTAATCGATCGCTGGCAGCGCACTCGAAATCCACGGACTTGCCCACATGGTCGTCCGATTTATCTATCGTTGGAAGAGTCGAGTTTGGCGCGATTTTTCCGCCGCAGTTGGGTGATTGGCAAAAGTCATGGACTTGAGTAATTGTCCAACTTGCTCAAATCCAATGCTTCTGAATGCATTAACTGGCTATTCAATAAATCCAATCACACGGACTTTTGCATTAGGAATCTGAGCATACTGTTTTGATTTTTCCTCAATTTCTTGCAGTTGCCCAAGCGCAAGCCCACAGGGTCTTCCGTATTTTGCTTTGACGCGATCGCTGGCAATATTCAAGGCAGTGCGCGATCGCTCAACAAAATCGTCTAGCGCGTAATCTGTGTTGGGACTAAAGTACTCTTTAACAATCAGCGAGGGAGAATAGCAAGAATCTTGTGTTCCGTCAGACCAACGGATTTGAAACCGGATTTCAGGCATAAAGTAAAGTTTGGTAGTGGTGAATATGTTGCTGAGCGGAAATTTCCCAAGTGTATTGGGAGAGAACCGATTGGCTCTGAGCGACTAGAGAATCGGCAGAATCAAACACGGAACACATTGCTGAGGCAATCGCATCAACTGAGTAAGGATCAACGAGTAGCGCTTGCGTTTCGTTGAGAAATTCAGTAAACGGCGGCTGTTTGGAAGTAATTACAGGAATTTTACTAGCGATCGCTTCTAAAATGACTAAGCCCCAACCTTCTTTTACAGATGGAAATACAAAAACATCGGCGCTCTGGTAGAGCTTGGGTAGGTCAGAATCAGCAACTACGCCAAGTAGTACCAGTGAGTCTTTTAGATTGAGAGATTCGGCGATCGCAAAGAATTCATCTCGATACTCTTGATAGTCAAATAAAGTCGCTCCCCCTGCAATCACCAATTGCGCTTGAGGAAATTGAATCAGAACTTTCTGAAAAGCTTGCAAGAGACGGATAGAGTTTTTTCGAGGTTCAATGCCGCCAACGGTCAGATAGATGGGATGACCTGAAAAATCAAAGAAATGATTTTGAGCCGAAAATCGTTTGAGGTTTACGCCATTGATCACACGTGGAGCATCGATTTGATACTGTTCTTGAAGTTCAGACTTCCAGCGATCGCTGACACAAAAGCACAGAGAAGCTTCTCGAATCGATCGATCCTGACAGTGTTGCAAATAAATACTTTGATAGTCTTCAATATGATGCACTGTGCGAACAAAATGCAGGATATGTCCTTGTTCTCGCAAAATTGCTAGCGCATTTGCACTCAAACAATCTTGAGCATGGTAGCAGTCAAACTGCTGCGGAAACTGATTGAAGTAATTGACAAATTCTTGAATCCGTTGAGCAATCAGTTGGTCAATTTCCGATGGAGCAGGATGGGCTGGAATCAATTTCACCTGGCAAGAGAGCGGATAATCAAATCCCTTGCCATCTTTATCCAGCGCAAACACACAAACAGAATGTCCTAAATCATGCAAAGCTTCTGCAAGCTCTAAGGTATGAATGACACTTCCTCGCGGTTTGGTTGAGTAAGTCAGGAGTGCGATTTTCATGGTGCAAACCCTGTCAGTCCCTGCTTAGAGAGATCCCAGAATTCGATCGATTCACCATACGATCGTAGAATCAACTGCGGATTCGCCTGAATCTCTCCAACAACTTCACAGACTAAATCCTGTTCTCGAAATAAAGCTTGCACCTGCTGAACGAGAGGAGGCGCAATACTCAATAAAAAGCCATAGCTTGGGAAATGCACTAACCACTCGTGCAATGCAAGCTCATTCGGGCAGGGAACTTGTTCAAGATTGAGAATCGCTCCACAGTTAGAAGTCTCTAACAACATAATCAGCGTTCCAATAATGCCGCCCATACTGATATCTTTGCCTGCCTTGCAAAGCCCAGTTTCAGCTAGTTTTGGCAAAATCGACAAGTTCTTTCGCAGTTGAGCTGGATCAGCATTAGTTGCAGCATTCCAGAAGGGATAGTTGGGATAAGGTTGACCCCGAAGATCAGTAGCAACTAATAATAAATCTCCAGGTTGAGCATCAAAGCTAGTAATCACACGATTTGCGCGTCCCAGAATTGCGACAGATAATGCTGTATAAGAACTATGGCAGTTTGTGTGTCCGCCAACAATGGGGACATTGTAAGCCGCAGATGCAGCTCTCATTCCTTCCCAGATTGCATCCGTATTCTGCCCAGTTTTGCTCCAAATCGTATCGACAACCGCGATCGGGGTTCCTCCCATGGCATAGATATCACTCACATTCACCATGACTGCCGACCAGCCCGCAAACCAAGGCTCCTGCTCGACAAATTGCGGCAACATTCCCTCAGCTGCAAAGAGAAGATAGCCATCGCCATCGCGAATTGCTGCGCAATCATCCCCTAATCGAATTTTTGCATTGCTCCAGTCAGATTTCAACGCATTCGCCGCAGTTTGAATATCTTGCTTTTGCAGCAACCCCAAAGAGCGATGAAGTTGGTCAGCCAGAGATGACAGCATCAAGATGCCTCCCGAACCTCAAGAATTGGGCGCGGTTCAGTTCCGGGCGGATAGAAATCGAGGTCAGCTTCCATCAAATGGTGAGGTCGATCGCAGATCATCAGTTCTTTTTGCGATCGCCAATGTAATCTTTGAAAGAATCGCACATTTTGAAGCTGAACGGTGGCTAAGAATTGCTGACAGCCCCAAGTATTTGCAGTGGTAACTGCTTTGTAGATGAGACCTTTGCCAATCTGCCAGCCTTTTCGATAGTCTGGATGCGTGCCTAATCTGCCACCGTACCAGATGCCAGGTTCGATTTCGTAGATTCTCACAACACCGACAACTTGAGCCTGATCAACGGCAATAATCGGATAGGAAATTCGATCAAGTTCGTCTACATCATCTTCAAATAGCTGTTGTTCTTCTGTAAAAATTAATCGACGCAGATCGAAGTAAGCTTGAACTTCTCTCGCTGATTGAGCAAGTTTAAACTGATAGGACATAGGTTAGGATTCAAAATTCGACAGCTAAGACTCAAAATTTGATAGCTAGGAACTTGCGATTAATAAAGTCCTAAGCTCCGATTCTGCCTCGCCCTCGATTAAAATCGGGGCTAATAGAGAAAAGTCCACTGAAGGGACTGGAACACTCTCAGGCTGGCTGTTTTAGTCCCTTTAGTGGACTTCGTTTTGTTAGCCCCGATTTTAATCGAGGGCGGAATCGCAACGCAGCGAAAAAATGTTTTCTGGTACACGATTAACAAACTATTCCCCTAAGACTCAAAATTGGATAAAGCAGAGCAAGCTCCACATTTTGCACAGCCTGCTTTCATCTCAGTTGCAGAGAAGTCTGATTGCTGGATCATTGCTCCAACTTGCTGATACAAAGCCAGCATAAAGTCACGATCTGGAGCAGCATGTCCTTCTAAAGGCGTGCCTGTAATCGGAACAAACGGCACAACAAACGGATAAACACCGAGACGAATTAAGCGATCGCACATTTCAATCAAAGTCTCTAAGCTATCACCGAGTCCTGCAAGCAAGTAAGTGCTAACTTGACCCCGACCAAACACTTTGACGGATGCCTCAAAAGCTTTGTAATAGTAATCTAGTGGCACAGAAGCTTTGCCCGGCATGATTTTTGCTCGCACTTCTGGATCAGCCGCTTCTAAGTGCATTCCTAAGCTATCCACTCCAGCCGTTTTCATCCGATCGAACCAAGCAAAATCATCCGGTGGCTCACATTGAGCTTGAATGGGAAGATTTACTTTTGCTTTGATGGCGGCTGCACATTCTGTCAGGTAAGCTGAACCGCGATCGCTCGTATTTGGTGTTCCGGTCGTCATCACCATGTGTTTCACGTGATCGAGCCGAACTGCCGCTTCTGCAACTTCTGCAAGTTGCGCTGGCGTTTTACGAGCAATAGTTTTCCCTGCCGCTAAAGATTGCCCGATCGCGCAAAACTGACAAGCTGTAGCCGCATCGCTGTATCGCATACAGGTCTGCAAAACTGTGGTTGCAAGGACATCGTGACTATGAAGTAACGCAATCTTCCAGTAAGGAATCCCGTCTTCTGTGGTGAGGTTGTAGAACTTGGGTTGCTTAGGAAAACTAATCGGGGCGATCGCTTCTCCATTTAGTTCTAAAACTTGAGCCGTTTGATTAGTGCTATAGGGAGAACTTGCAGCAGGTGTATTGTAAATCGGAACCATAATGGTTGTTCCTTCGATCGTCACTGCTTTGTGATCTGAAGGTCCTGCTCCACCTTGTCGCCCTGATGCACCGATTTGAGAGTCAATCAGCTTCAATCCATGTGATTGTAAGTCCGTAATGAGTTGTTGCTTATTCATTGAGGTTAGGGATTAAAAACTGTTCTGCTGGCTGCACTTCGAGCGACTCCTTTAGCACCGTTTGAGTATCAAAATTTGCCTGCAACTGAAGGAGATCAGGACGAGCATAATGCCCCACAGAATCCATCATGCGCTTGCGCTTCGTAATCAGCGAGAAATCGAGATCCGCGATCGCAATTCCTTCTCCTTCTAAAATCGGTGGACAAAGATGACTACCTTCGGGACTAATAATTGCGGTATTACAACCACCTGTTAGAACCTTCTGAAGCTTCTCATCGCTCGTAATTTGTGCAACTTGCTCAGGCGAGAGCCAACCTGTCGCATTCACAACAAAGCAGCCTGCTTCTAAAGCATGATGGCGAATGGTAACTTCGATTTGATCCGTAAAAATTTGCCCAACCATTGAGCCTGGAAACTGTGAACAGTGAATTTGCTCATGCTGTGCCATCAGGGCATAGCGCGCGAGTGGATTGTAATGCTCCCAACAGGCAAGCACTCCAAGCTTCCCGATCGCAGTGTCGATCGCTTTTAGTCCCGCACCGTCTCCCTGTCCCCAAACCATGCGCTCATGGTAAGTTGGCGTAATTTTGCGGCGTTTCAAAACCAAGGTTCCATTCGCATCAAAAACAAGCTGAGTGTTATAGAGCGATCCGTTGTCTCGCTCGTTCACTCCCACAACGACAACGACACCATAGGATCGAGCAGCACGAGCGATCGCATCTGTAACTGGACTAGGAACAATCACAGCTTCTTCGTACAACCGCATGTGTTCTTTGCCCATTAGCACTGGAGGCTGAATGAACGAGAAGTAAGGATAGTACGGAATAAAGGTTTCTGGAAAGACAACGAGCTGCGCGCCTGATTTGGCAGCGGACGCGATCGCGTCTAAAACCTTCTCGGTTGTCCCATCACGGCTAAACAGGACTGGACTAATTTGTACGGCTGCCGCTCGAACAATGTGAGCATCTGTCATTGTGGGAGAGGTAAGTGAAAATTAGACTTGCAATCGGAGATTTTCGGAGCTTTTAAAGTGTCCAGGTATCGAGGATAAATGCACCATCTTTGCGATGCATCAGAACGAGATCCAAGACATCCAATGGATTAATTGGTCGAATTCCAGGAATTAAAGAAGGTTCACCATGACCATAGAGCGCTTGCAATGCAAAGCGACATGCATAAACTTTGCCACCTTCTGCCATGAATTTGCTCAGTTGATCATTGAAGTTCTGGTGTCCCGGAAAAGCAGAATCTCCGAGTTTCGGGAAGCCGCGTTGTACCCCCAAAGTTACACCAGGCCCATAGAGCAAAATCGAAGTTTCAAAGCCTTTTCTGAGTAATCGAGTAGCTTGAAGCAAGTTCACAAACCCGATCGAGCCTTCAAAAGCAACGGTGTGAAACGTGACTAAAGCTTTCTCGCCAGGTTCCGCTTTGACATCTGGAAAAACTTTTTCTTCGTAGTCTACAAAGAAATCGCCAGTTTGATGTGCGGGAGCTGTAACCTCTGGCATAGCGATCTCCTTAAATTTGATAGATGAGCTTGCTGCAAGATTAGTGGGGATTGGTTACTAACTTTTGTAGTGCTGGCTACTAGAACTAGAACACTGATCATAAAACTAGGGAGCTTGATCGAAGGGTTACACAGCTAGCAAAACCCAAAAACTGACCTATCTAAATCAACAGGTCATGATCCGAGTAAAAACTCATTCACAACACTCCAAGCACTATCTTGTGAGACTTTCTTTCTTGCAGCAATATAATCTGCAAGATACTGAGCATCTCTTGCAATGCCTGAAAATCGTCCAGAACCCCAGGTATAGAGCCAAGGTAAGCCGAGGAAGTACAAGCCCCAAATCTGCGTTACGCCGCGCTCATGTCCTGGATAGCCTTTGCCATCAAACACTGGAACTTCCACCCAGCGAAAATCAGATTGATATCCGGTACACCACACGATCGCTTCAATGTCAGCAGCATTCAGCGTTAACTCTTCTGAGTCTGGCTCCCATACAGGTTGGTAAGGTGGCTCGATTGGAGCATCAATCTGGTTCTTTTCAATGAATTGATCGACGGTTCGCTTAATACTTTCGGCAACTGCATCGGCATGATCTAGGTTCTGTTTGAGATTGTTCTCAAACTCGATCGTGCTGCCATTGACATCTTTCAATCTGCCATAGAGCTTCATTCCTTCTCGCGCAAAGTGCCGCAAGTCAATTTCTCGTCCGCCATCGCGACCTGTAACATAGTGATTTGCTTTACTTCTGACCGATTCTTTTTGAGGATGATCGTCGATCGAGAGATCGTAGTACCCCATCTGATCTAACCAATCCACGATATCTTTACCGCGATACAGCCGAGGCGATCGCGGAGCACTTCCGACAGCAAGATGGACTTTTTTACCTGCAAGATGCAAATCTTCAGCAATTTGACAGCCGGATTGTCCAGTTCCTACGACTAGAATTCGATCAGGCAAAAAGTCTGGACTTTTGTATTCAGATGCATGGATCTGGACGATCTCTGATGGAAATCGTTCAGAGAGACGTGGAATTTTAGGTCGATGGTAGCTTCCCGCGGCGATGACAACTTGATCGGCTGTGTAATCGCCAATTGAAGTTGTTAGCTCAAATCGATCGTCATTTTTGATAATCTTCAAGACTTCAACGCCTTCTCGAATCGGTGGATCGAATGAAGCAGCATAGCTCTTGATGTAATCGACGATCGCATCTTTTTGCATAAATCCGCGCGGATCGTCGCCTGCATAAGGAAAGCCTGGGAGCCGACATTGCCAGTTTGGAGTCACTAAGCAGAAAGTATCCCAGCGTTTGGCTTGCCACGCATGAGCGATCTTATGTTTCTCGAAAATCAGATGCTCAATATTCTTCTGCTTCAGGCAATAGCTCATCGATAAGCCTGATTGCCCTCCGCCAACAATAATGACTGGATAATGGCTTTGCATTGAAAACTCCACGAGCGCATTTTTAGGCAGCGTAAAGCGCGATGTAGAGGAGCGTTGTAGTTTTCACTACCGGAAGGATGAGTCTAGCTGTAAAGAGAGTCAGCGCGATCGCACATCACGTCTCCCTCTCACTATCGATAGCTCATCAGATTTTACGCATCGGATTCATGAACTTGAGCATCAACGATTCTCGATTCACCGCTAAACCGCGTAGTCAAAATCATCGGCTAAAGTCGCCGCTTCTAAAAATTCAACTAGCCACTCTTTCACCTGATAGGTCGCTCGACAGTCGTCTTCGTTGTACATCACGATCGAGTCTAAATAACTGCGATCGCCCGTTGCTAACCACTGAGCATACCAATAGATCGACTGTGCCCCATTTGCCGTCGAATCGCGCCAATCAAACCCAACCCATCGCGCAATATGTTTCAGCGCATAGCTCTCAACCGGAAGCGTCACGGTCTGTGTGACGTAATCATGCAAATCGATGAATCGCGTCAGCAACGGTTTCACCAACTCATCAGGCGTCTCAAAGACTTTACCCAATCGCTCCATCGTCTGTACTTCATAGGGGCAAAAATGAAAAATGGGCGCATTCGGATACGCCCACATTAAATCCAACAATTTTTGCCACACTATCGCTTCTTCTTCTGGTTTCTCTGCAAGCAGGGGATGGAACGTTTCCGTCTGCTGGAGACGATCGACGACCAACACGCCATGCAAGTACACCAGATTCAAACTTGGCTCAGCTTCGATATCAAAATAAAGCTCGATCGCAGCCGTGGGAATCGTTGGCATCACAAACGGTCGTTTTCCTACCGTATGTGCGGCTAAACTTTCACCTAAGAGCGCCACATTCTGCAAAGTTGCTCGCGCTTGTCTGACCAACTTGCGCGCCGTCTCGCTGCCAAATCCAGGTAACGGTTCTAACTGATTTGCAGGAATTTCAGCTAGAGCTTCTAAGGTCGTAATATTTAACGCTTGTAATTGTGCATAACGCGATTGAGTCACACCGGGAAGCAGCGATAAATGATTGTCGGATTTGGCGATCGCATAACAATGACTGAACCAATGGCATAAACTACATCGACTGCGAGAAATAAACACTTCCGGTTCTTCTTCGCCTGTCACCGCTTCAATACAACTGGTCAGAATCGTTTCCATTCGCGGAATGATTTCCCACAAATCCACCGCAAACGCGCCCCGTTCTTTCAAAATCAACCAAGCTTCCTCGACCCAAGCTCCTTGCACCGCAGCCAGCACCTTCACAAAGTACGCCACGATAATTTGATATTCCTGCTTCGGACGCTTGCTGAGTTTGATCTCAGTCGGAACATAAATCCAATCGCCAAAAATGGATTGTCCCGGTCGTTTGACTAATAAATCTGGATTCGCAACCAGCGTTACATTTCCTTCTTCTGCTAGCAGAATCGGCTGATAAATTCTTTCTACACCCGCCCGCATCAACTTCAAGGTTTCTTCCGCACCTTTTTGCCAATCTCCACTTTTATAAGTCGGTTGGCGATGTTCTTGATCTTCGGTTGCGAGGACTTGTCGGCGATTTTCTGCACTGTCTTGAATCAGTTTCAGCAGATAATCATTGGGCGGATCTTTTTGCTCAGCATCTCCATATCGATCGAGGAATGCTCGACGACTACAGCGTTGATAATTGAGCAGGAGATCAGCAGTAATAAACATGCCTATAAATTAACAAAAATTAGGCGGTCTGCGGGATCGTGTCTTCATCGTCAGATTACGCTCGATCGTCTTTCTCAATCACAATTTCTTAACAATTAGACATAGATCTAACTTATTCTAACAATCTGACTTTAAGCGGAAACTAAATGTAAATTAAGCTACGTTTTTTCAAAATGTCGGTTTTTCGTAAAAAAGAGATGCCCAGCTCAGGCATCTCTTGATCAAGTTGAAGTGAAAATTAAGAGCGACTATGCACGGTCAACAACATCTTTCGCTGCGTCTTTCACATCTTCTTTAGCGTTGCGCGCGCCAGCTTCGGCTTGTTTCGCTTTGCCTTCCATCTTGTCGGCTGGGTCGTTGGTGATGTTGCCTACAGCTTCTTGAACTTTACCTTCAACGTTCTTCGCAGCTGCCTTCGCTCTTTCTTCTAAACTCATGATCATTCTCCTTAGAAATTTGTTGATAAATCAGTCGATAGCGCTATCGATATGTATCGAATTTAACGATTTTTCTTAATTTTTGAGTCTGGCTAGAGTTGGATTGTTGCGTGATCAATTTCTCCCTCGATCGATAGAGAAGTGCCGCCACTGCCGGAAAAGAAACCGCTAAAATTGAATAGAACCCCAGTGAATTCACAATGCCAGAATTTAACATTCACACTCCCTTTGAGCCGACTGGCGACCAGCCCAAAGCGATCGCACAACTGGTCAAAAGTATTCAGGCAGGCAATCGTTATCAAACCCTGCTCGGCGCGACTGGAACCGGAAAAACGCACACGATCGCGAGAACGATCGAGAAAATTGGCAAACCGACCTTACTCCTAGCTCACAACAAAACGCTGGCAGCCCAACTGTGTAATGAATTGCGCGAATTCTTTCCAAATAATGCAGTTGAGTATTTCATCAGCTATTACGATTACTATCAGCCTGAAGCTTATATTCCGGTCAGCGATACTTACATTGAGAAAACCGCTTCGATTAACGAAGAAATTGATATGTTGCGGCACTCGGCAACGCGATCGCTGTTTGAACGTCGCGATGTGATTGTAGTAGCTTCAATTAGCTGTATTTACGGGTTAGGGATTGCTTCGGAATACTTGAATGCGTCGATTCCATTGCGAGTCGGAGAAGAGATCAATCAACGGCAAGTCTTACGGGATCTCGCGTCTGTGCAATATTCTCGCAATGATCTCGATCTGGGTCGGGGCAAATTCCGAGTCAAAGGGGATGTTCTAGAAATTGGACCAGCTTACGAAGATCGCATTATTCGAGTCGAGTTTTTCGGCGATGAAATCGATGCGATTCGCTATATCGATCCGGTAACAGGTGCGACTTTGCAAAGTATGGACGCAGTGAGTATTTATCCGGCGCGTCACTTTGTCACACCCGAAGACCGATTACAACAAGCTTGCGATGACATTGAGCTAGAGCTAAAACAGCGTTTAGTTGAGCTTGAGACTGAAGGAAAATTACTAGAAGCTCAACGCTTAGAACAACGCACGCGCTACGATTTGGAAGTTTTGCGAGAGGTGGGATTTTGCAATGGCGTTGAAAACTATTCGAGACATCTAGCAGGACGCAATCCTGGCGATCCGCCGGAATGTTTGCTGAACTACTTTCCGGATGATTGGTTACTTGCGATCGATGAATCTCACGTGACCATTCCGCAAATTCGAGGCATGTACAACGGTGACCAAGCGCGGAAGAAAGTGCTAATCGATCACGGATTCCGACTGCCGAGTGCGGCAGATAATCGCCCATTGAAAGCAGAGGAGTTTTGGGCAAAGGTGAATCAGTGTGTGTTCATTTCTGCGACTCCGGGCGATTGGGAACTCGAAATTTCAGAAGATCGTGTGGTTGAACAAGTGATTCGACCGACGGGCGTGCTTGATCCTGAAGTCTTTGTTCGCCCGACTCAAGGGCAGGTCGATGATCTGCTGCATGAGATCAAAATTCGAGTTGAGAAACGAGAACGCACGCTCATCACAACGCTGACGAAGCGAATGGCAGAAGATTTGACCGAGTATTTTCAAGAGCGCGGCATTCGAGTTAGATATTTGCATTCGGAGATTACGTCGATCGAGCGCATCGAAATTCTGCAAGACCTGCGAGAAGGCACATTTGATGTGCTGATTGGGGTGAACTTACTGCGGGAAGGATTAGATTTACCAGAAGTTTCGCTGGTTGCGATTCTAGATGCGGATAAGGAAGGGTTCTTGCGAGCGAAGCGATCGCTGATTCAAACGATGGGACGTGCTGCTCGACATGTAGAAGGAAAAGCCATTCTGTATGCGGATAATTTAACCGATAGCATGGCAGGTGCGATTAGCGAAACGGAGCGACGACGAGCTATCCAGATGGAATACAACGAAAAACATGGCATTGTTCCGAAGCCGATTATCAAGAAATCGAACAATGCGATTTTGGCATTCCTGGAAGTGTCGCGCCGTTTGAATGCTCAAGAGTTGGATCAAGTCTACGAGCAAGCAGATGAGATTCCTTTAGAAGATATTCCGACGCTGATTACTCAGCTTGAGGTGCAGATGAAGGAAGCAGCGAAAAAGATGGAGTTTGAGGAAGCAGCAAAATATCGCGACAAGATCAAACACTTGCGAGACAAGCTGTTGGGCAATCGAGCGTAATCGAGTAGAAGTCGGATTTTTCTCAAAGAATCCGACTTTTTGAGATTGAATTCACCCACTCATTCGGCAAAATCTACGACTTCAATCAAAAGATGGTAGGCTATTTGAACTACTTCTCAACGATAGTCTGTGGTCAAAAAAGCTGATATTGGTAGTAAACGTCTCATTAGTCTGGCACCGACTGCCTGGGTGCAATGGGTAACTAGCAACCCGATGTGATTGCTCAAGGAATCCTCGGATCTGACTTTCAGTGGGTCAGTCGAGAAAACGATGTTTTGGTAAAAGCTTACAGTCCCACGCAGGGAGAGTTTCTAATTCTCAATGAGTTGCAGTTGCGCTACAACGACAAGTTGCCCGTGCGAATGCGAGCGTATGCAGCTCTAGCTGAAGAGAAGTACAGCCTCCCGACCTATCCAGTCTTAATCAACATCTTGCCCCCTGCATCTACAGTCACGATTCTCAATCGCTACGAATCAAATTTCATGGGGCTAGCGGTGCGGCAAGATTACCACGTGATTAACCTATGGGAAGTCGAAGCGACGATCGTATTTGAGCAATCGTTGAACGCACTTTTGCCGTTTGTCCCCGTGCTGAAGAATGGTGGAGAGACGACTGTGGTACAACGTGCCTTAAATCAATTGCGCAGGGACGAGCAATTAGTAGAATTGGAATCACTGCTGGCATTTTTTGCTAGTTTTGTGATGAGTAGTGAAGTTGTGCGGCAAATCATGAGGTGGGATATGGCAGTACTGCGAGAGTCACCCTGGTATCAGGAGATTTTACGAGAAGGAGAACAGCGGGAGCGATCGCTGATCTTAAAACAACTCACTCGTCGAGTTGGTGCTCCTTCACCAGAACTCACTGCTCAAGTTGAAGCATTGTCGATCGAGCAATTGGAAGCGTTAGGCGAAGCCTTGTTAGACTTCACCCAGAGCGAGGATTTGACAGCTTGGTTAGACCATAACGTCTAAGAGGATATTTTGAAGGTATAAAAAGATCCTTTTAGAGATGGCTAGAATTCTCATAATTTCTAGCCATCTCCGGATTGCTCTTACTTACGATAGCTTCTCGTTAGCGCATCCAATTTCGTTAACTCTTCCGGTTCCATCGTCCAGCCCATTGCTCCTGCATTTTGTTCTGCCTGACTTGCCGTTTTTGCACCCGGAATTGGAATCACATTGCCCTGAGCAATTAACCAATTCAACGCCACCTGAGCCGGAGTGCGATCGTACTTTTTCCCAATCTCCGTTAACTGCTCAATCACGGGCATCAGTTTCTCTAACCCCTGCCGACTAAATTTTGGATCAAGCTTTCTCGCGCCTGTCACTGTATCTGAATTCTCCGGCTTATATTTGCCAGTCAGTAACCCTTGAGCAAGTGGACTATACGCCAAAATTGTTACGCCTAACTCTTTCGCCGTCTCAAAAATCCCATTTGCCTCAATCTCGCGATTCAGCAGCGAATATCGGACTTGATTCACAGCAAGCGGCACTCCCTTCGCTGCAAGATACCCCTGTGCCTCTCGCATCTGATCTGCTGAATAATTGCTCACGCCGATCGCTTGAATCCGTCCGCGATCGACTTCTGCGGCTAACGCTTCCATCAGCGTTTTTTTACTCATAAAAAAGTCAAACGGCATATGCACTTGATATAGCGCGATCGAATCTACGCCCAATCGCTGCAAACTTGCTGTCACCGCATCATGCACCGCATCCGCACTGAATCGCCACGGCAGCGGCATATACTTGGTCGCAATTTGAATCGGCTGCGGATTTTGCCGCATAAACTGACCGATAAACTGCTCAGACTTTCCCAATCCGTAAATTTCAGCCGTATCAAAAAACGTCGCACCCGCAGCGATCGCTTGATCAAATGCCTGTTTTAGATCTGCTTCTCCATACTCTTTGCCAAAGCTCCAGAACAACGAATCGCCCCACGCCCAAGTCCCAATACACAGGGGTGGAACCTTCAAATCCGTTTTGCCGAGCGTCATCAATGTTTCCATGCAGATCTCACTTCGCGTTTGTAACGTTATTTTAAGTTTAATAATTGATTTCAATTCTGACATTCGCCTTTAGAACGACCTATCGACTTGCCGTAAGCTAATGAATATCAATTCACAGCGTTAGATATTGTTATGGAAGCGGTAAAAACACCTCCTAAAATCAAGCTTTTCACGATGTTTCAACTTGGGTTGTACCAGATGGGACTCGGCATGATGTCCGTGCTGACCTTGGGGGTTTTGAACCGCATCATGATTAAAGAACTGGCAATTCCAGCAACCCTCGCAGCCAGCGCGATCGCAGTTCATCAATTCATGGCTCCGGCGCGATTATGGTTTGGGCAATTGTCTGATGCGAAGCCGATCGCAGGCTATCACCGCACAGGCTACGTTTGGATTGCTTCAGGACTGTTTGCGATCGCTGCCTTTCTCGCGGTTCAAGTCATGTGGCAATTGGGTGCAAGTTTGCAAGCGGTCGGATGGGCAACCCCGACTTACATTTGGCTTGTCGTGTTGGGATTAGTGTTTGCACTGTATGGATTGACGTTGAGTGCAGGCTCCACGCCTTTTGCCGCCTTGCTGGTCGATGTGTCCGAGGAAGACAATCGATCGAGACTCGTCGGGGTCGTTTGGTCAATGTTGATGGTTGGAATTGTCTTGGGTGCAATTCTGAGTTCTCGATTGTTACCGACTGAAGGCAGTATTCCACTCGAACAGTTGCGTCCAGCCGTCGATCGCTTATTTGTGATCATTCCAGGCATTGTTTGCGGGCTTTGTATCTTAGCAACGTTGGGAGTTGAGAAAAAGTATTCGCACTTTGCAACGCGATCGCAAGACAACGATCGCGAAGATCAAATTACATTGGGTCGTGCAGTCCGCGTGTTAACCGCTTCTCCACAAACAGGATTATTTTTCTCTTTCTTGCTCTTGATGACGATTAGCTTATTCATGCAAGACGCAGTGATGGAATCGTATGGTGGGCAAGTGTTCAAGATGTCGGTGTCCGAGACGACTCGATTAAATGCGTTTTGGGGTACGGGAACCTTGGTTGGCATTAGTAGTGCTGGCTTTGCGATCGTGCCACGGTTAGGGAAAACCAGAACTGCAAAGCTCGGCTGTGTGCTCGTTGCGGCTTGTATGACGTTGCTCATCTTTGCGGGCTTTATGGCAAATCCAAAGCTTTTGCAAAGCGGATTGTTCTTATTTGGGCTAGCTTCCGGCGTGACCACAACTGGGGCATTGAGTTTGATGCTTGATCTCACAGCAGTTGAAACGGCGGGAACATTCATTGGTGCTTGGGGTTTGGCGCAGGCGTTGGCGAGAGCGTTAGCAACGGTTATGGGTGGGGGTGCTTTGGATTTAGGAAAAGCCATTTTCCCGAATTTGACCTTGGCTTATGCGCTTGTGTTTGGGCTGCAAGCGATCGGCATGTTGATCGCCGTGACCTTACTCAATCGTGTCGATGTGAAAGCGTTTCATTTGAAGACGAAAGCCGCAATCTCGACAATTTTGCAAGGAGAGTTAGATTAGAAGATGTATTTTTATTAAGTTTTGTTGCTTATGACCCGTCGAACTCTCATCCTTGGATTTTTCAGTAGTGTGCTGGCGATCGTTGCCAGCCTGAGCTTCACTTTTCCAGCGTTTGCCATGGGGGGAGTGCTCCCTGAGATTAATAAACCTGCACCCGAATTTACCTTGCCGAGCAATTCTGACGCAGGCATGGTTTCGCTCTCAGACTACCGTGGTCAATGGGTTGTGGCATATTTTTACCCGGCTGACTTTACACCGGGCTGTACATTAGAGGCGCGAAAATTTCAGGAAGATTTGCCGAAATATCGCGATCGCAATACGCAAGTGTTGGGGATTAGTGCAGATGATGTGAATTCTCACAGTGACTTTTGTGATTCTGAAGGGTTGAAATTCCCGTTATTGGCAGATGAGAAAGGCACAATCAGCAAGGCGTATGGGTCTTGGATCGGAGTTCGATCGGCGCGGCACACCTTCATTATTGACCCTGAAGGAATTTTGCGGGCGACGTTTACAGGGGTGAATCCGATCGTCCATAGTCGTGAAGTACTGGCGACATTGGCAGAGCTTCAGTAGTTTGTTCAAAACGATCACATAGAGCTTAGACCTCCGAGGTTTCCAAATCTTTGGAGGTCTAATTTTGTCTGAGCGATCGCCCAAATAAAACTCAATCTCATCCTTGCTAAAATGAAGCCGAGTTACACCTCATTCCATACAATGAACTCCCAAACTACACCGCGCCAACAACTGATTGAAGCGATTTCTGATCTGAGCGATCGTCAAGTGATTCTTCTGCTCCAGTGGGTCGAAACTCTACAGAAAACCCCCCCTCTTCCGCTGAACGATCCCACAACAGTTGACCCTCTAATTGAATTTGTCGGCTCAAATACCCACGGTCATCTTGCAAGCTCGATCGATGACACACTCTATGGTTAATTCCATTTTGATCGATACTTGGGGATGGTTAACCTCAAACGATGCTGGAGAACGGCGACACCAACAAGTTGCAACTCTCTATCGCACTCTACTTAAACAAAAAACACTGATCTACACAACAACGTTCGTCCTAGACGAAACCTTTACCTTATTTTTTAAGCGCCTCAATGCCTATCAAGCACAGAAAGCAATGCTTCAACTTTCTGCCGCATTCTCTACCGACCAATTTCAACTGATTCAGATAGATGAAACGCGCTTTTCCCAAGCCCAAACCCTACGCCTGAAGTATCTCGATAAACCACAGATTTCTTTCACGGATCTCACTTCAATGGCAGTGATGCAGGAGTTTGGCATTCTTCACGTCCTCACTGAAGATGCACATTTTATTCAAGTCGGGCTGGAATTTCAACGATTACCAGCACAATCATAAGTAGTGATAGAACATTTATCAGCGTTTCTGAGAATCGCTCCGAGGCGACAGAACCGTTTTATCCCAGAGTGAGAAATCGATTAAGAAATTCAGATCAATTAAAATGAGACTCATTCTCACTGTATGATGAAATTCGTCTTTTCATCGGTTGGAGTGTCTCTCATGAGAAGGAAATCGACGATCGCTTGTGCTACCTCTCTACTCATCTTTGGACTGCTCACAAGTTGTACACAGTCCGCCCCGCCTCCCCAAACGACTGGAGATGTCCAGTCTTCCCCTGCTGCGAATTCTGAGAAGAAATTGCGCGTCGTCGCCACTTTTCTCCCGGTTTATCTCTTCACCAAAGCCGTTGCAGGCGATGCGGCACAAGTTGATATCCTGCTCAAACCTGGAACCGAGGTGCATGAATATCAATCTACTCCGGCTGATGTCAAAGCCTTGAGCGAAACCGATGTCGTCGTCAAAAACGGCTTAGGCATGGAAGAATTTCTCGACGACACCATCAAAAGCGCACAAAACACTAAACTCAAAGTGATCGATGCCAGCAAAGGGATTACCCCGATCGGCGAAACCTCGCAAGTCGTCAAAACAGGGCAAGAAGCGGGACATGATCACGACCATAGCGACGGCAATCCGCACGTCTGGCTCGATCCCGTACTTGCCAAACAGCAAGTCACCACGATTCGAGACGGGCTGATCGCCGCCGATCCTAAAAATAAATCGAAATACGAAGCCAATGCAGCCGCTTATCTGCAACAATTAGCAGCACTCAATACTGAATTTGAACAAACATTAAAACCCTTTCAAGACCGTACCTTTATCACGTTTCACGATGCCTTTCCCTACTTGGCAAAACGGTATGACCTCAAACAAGTTGCGGTGGTTGAAATTCCTGAAGATCAACTCTCTCCAGCCGATGTGCAAGCAACAGTCGATGCAGTCAAACAATTTCAGGCGAAAGCCTTATTCAGTGAACCAGGGGTCGATAACAAATTATTGAATAGTCTTTCTAATGATCTCAAAGTGACGTTACGCCCTCTAGATTCTCTAGAAGCGGGAGAAACTGACCCTCAGTACTATCTCACAGCAATGCGATCGAATTTGCAAACTCTCACACAAGCCTTCAAGTGATTGATTCTATTTTGAAAGTCGAAGGACTGACGGTACAACGGGGACGATACACTGCGATCGAAAATATTTCGTTTGAAATTCCGGCGGGCAGTCTCAGTGCGATCGTGGGTCCGAACGGCTCTGGAAAAAGTACGTTAGTCCAAGCCATTCTGGACTTACTTCCCAAATCCACGGGCACGGTCGAAATTTTCGGTCGTCCGATTCGACGCTTGGGAAATTTGCGATCGCAGATTGGCTATATGCCTCAAAATTTCATCTTCGATCGCAGCTTTCCGATTTCTGTTGAAGAATTAGTCGCATTGGGATACACGGGAAAAGGGCAGAAACGCACTGCCGTAGCAACTGCATTACGTCGAGTGAATGCATTGCATTTACATCATCAAGCGATCGGAACGCTGAGCGGCGGCGAATTGAAGCGGGTTTTACTGGCATATTGTTTAGTCAGTCCTCGAAAATTGCTGATTCTGGATGAAGCTTTTGCAGAAGTGGATGTGCAGGGCGAGGCGGAATTTTATCAATTTCTGCACGAGCTTCAGCAAGAAGAACGTTGGACAGTGCTGCAAGTGTCGCATGATCTAGACATGGTGAATCGGCACTGCGATTATGTTCTGTGTCTGAATCGATCGCTCGTTTGCACAGGCAAGCCAGAGGTCGCTCTATCCCGCGATAATTTGCTACAAACTTATGGATCTGCCTTTAGCCGTTACCGACATCAGCACTAATTTGATCAATCTCGTGCAATATCCCTTTATGCAGCGCGCGATCGTTGCCGGGGTACTGATGGGATTGTTGTGTGGTTTTTTAGGCAGCTTTGTGGCACTGCGGCAGTTGTCTTTCTTTTCTCATGCGGTGGGTCATGCAGCACTCGTTGGAATCGCGATCGGCGTTTTGTTGCAAATTGATCCAAACTGGACGCTGTTACCATTCACGTTACTGTTTGGGGTAGCAGTGCTGTATTTGATTGATCAAACCAATCTTTGGAGCGATAGTGTTCTGAATATTGTACTGTCGGGAGCTTTAGCGATCGGGGTGATTCTGACGACGTTTATTCAAGGCTATCGGGGCAATCTGATGGGCGTGCTGTTCGGAGATATTCTGGCAGTCAATTGGGCAGATATCACACTGACAGGATTGCTACTGATTGTGAGTGTGACGATCTTGATGGCGACGTTGAAACAGCAGATTCTTTTAACGTTGAATCAGGCAGTTGCTAAGGTACAAGGTGTTTCGGTACAGTTTCATCGTTATTTATTTGTGGTGCTGTTGTCGTTGACGGTAGCAGTAGCGATTAAAGCGATCGGGATTTTGCTAGTCAATGCGTTTCTTGTCATTCCAGCTTCGACTGCGAAATTGATCAGCCATCGATTTAACCCCTATTTGGCAGGGTCAGTTGCGATCGGAGCACTGAGCAGCATTGCCGGAATGCTAGTATCAGGCGCTTTCAATTTTCCTTCAGGTCCAAGCATTGTTCTGGTTCAGTTTTGTTTATTTATCGTAGTGTTTGTCGCTACGAAATCATTGGAACTCTGGCGGAGCAGAACTAAATTCAATAAGGCTTAAAGCTGCACGAGAGAGCCGCACGAGCGCGAGCGCGCCGCACGAGGTTGAAACCCCGTGCTCGTCGGACAAAGTCTCTGAAGAGACTGCATTTCCAAGCCAATGGCTGAGTTCGGGAGTCCCTTCAGGGAGTTCGCACGATTAGCACCGGGTTTTGAATCCGGTGCGGGATAGAAACGCAGTCTAGATAACCCTCACAAGTTCCTCAACTTCTTTGCCTACAACTAAGAAGAATATCGGTTCTGCATCGCTCACCCCTCACCTCCTATGAACATCTCCCTCGCTCAACCAACCACTCGGCAATCTGCTCCTGCGATTTTTCATGTCGAAGGGATTAGCAAGGTGTATCGCATGGGAGAAGTTGAAGTACATGCTTTACGATCGCTGAATCTTGATCTCTATGAAAGTGAATTTGTAGTCCTGCTTGGCCCTTCTGGCAGTGGTAAATCCACGTTACTGAATATTTTAGGCGGCTTAGATATTCCCTCGGGTGGGCATTTTTACTTTCGCAATCAGGATTTAACCAATGCGAATGATGCAGTTTTAACTCGATTTCGCCGAAATTCGGTCGGGTTTATCTTTCAGTTTTACAATCTGATTCCGAGCCTGACCGCACGCGAAAATGTAGCACTCGTGACTGAGATTGCTCGACATCCGATGAAACCGGAACAAGCATTGGAATTAGTCGGACTCAGCGATCGACTCGATCATTTCCCGGCTCAGCTATCCGGCGGAGAGCAACAACGCGTTGCCATTGCTAGAGCGATCGCTAAACGTCCTGAAGTTTTACTCTGCGATGAGCCGACGGGTGCATTGGATTTCCAAACTGGAAAGATTGTTTTAGAAGCATTAGCGCAAGTCAATCAAGAGCTAGGCACAACTACGGCTGTGATTACTCACAATGCTGGAATTGCAGGCATGGCAGATCGAGTGATTACGATGCGCAGCGGCGAAATTACAAACATTCAGCACAACGAACACAAGTTAGCCCCCTCGGCATTGGAGTGGTGATGAAAGCACTCAATTACAAACTGGTGCGAGATTTGTGGAAACTGCGCGGGCAGGTGATTGCGATCGCATTAGTCGTCGCCTGTGGGATTGCAATTTTTATTGCCATGATTAGTGCTTATCAATCACTCGCATCATCGCAATCTGCTTACTATCAGCAATATCGACTTGCCCAAGTTTTTGCTCAACTCAAACGTGCGCCAGAGCCTCTCATCGAGCAAATTCAAGCAATTCCAGGAGTTGCCCAGGTTCAATCTAGAGTCGTGGTGGATGTCACGCTGGATGTGCCCGGACAGAAAGAACCAGCAATTGGGCGACTCGTGTCTGTACCAGAGCAACCGATACCCATGCTCAATGATTTATTTATTCGTCAAGGACGGTATCTAGAACCTGGACGAGCCGAAGAAGTCTTAGTCAGTGAGGCATTTGCTAACGCAAATCACCTGAAAATGGGCGATCGTGTTGGAGCAATTATCAATGGTCGATGGCAACAGCTTAGCATTGTCGGAATTGCACTTTCACCCGAATATGTGTACGAAATTCGAGCGGGGGATGTGCTGCCTGACAATCAACGGTTCGGCGTATTTTGGATGGGCAGAAAAGCTTTAGGCACTGCGTTTAACCTTGATGGCGCATTTAATGATCTAGCCCTCTCTCTGAGTCCTCAGACGAATCCAGAAGCTGTGATTTTTCAGCTCGATCAATTGCTCAAGCCTTATGGAGGATTTGGAGCGTATGAGCAAGCAGATCAGATCTCGACTAAGTTTGTGACTGACGAGATCACTCAACTCAGATCTCACGCGATGATTGTTCCAAGTATTTTCTTGGCGATCGCTGCTTTTTTACTCCACATTCTGCTATCTCGGTTGATTGGAACACAGCGCGATCAAATTGCGATTCTCAAAGCTTTTGGATATAGCAACTGGAGTGTGGGATGGCATTTTCTAAAATTAGTCTTAGTCATTGTGTTTTTAGGTGGCGCGATCGGCACAGGGGTTGGACTCTGGATGGGTTCAGGAATGCTGAAAATGTACACGCAGTACTATCATTTTCCGAATTTGAACTATCAGATTAGTCTAGGATTAGTGTTAGGTGCGATCGCGATTAGTGCGAGTGCGGCGATCATTGGGGCATTTGTTGCAGTTCGACATGCCGTTTCGCTGCCGCCAGCCGAAGCTATGCGTCCAGAGCCTCCGGCTCATTTCCGGCGAACATTGATGGAAAGATTGGGATTACAGAGCTTTCTCTCGCCTGTAGGACGGATTATTCTACGGAATTTAGAGCGGAAGCCGATTCAAGCACTGTTGTCGATCGTAGGAATTGCTTTAGCGATCGCCATGTTAATTGTTGGGCGCTATTCTCAAGATGCGATTAGCTATCTGATCGATGTGCAATTCCGCTTAATGCAGCGTGAAGATGTCACGATTATTTTCAATGAGCCACGTTCTGCATCCGTGCGGTATGAAGTCGATCATTTACCAGGTGTGCTTTACTCTGAACCGTTTCGCATCGTTGCTGTTCGATTTCGTAATCAGCAATATACGCACCAGCTCGGTATTCAAGGATTAGTCGAAAACGGGCAATTGCACCAACTTGTGGATCAACAACTCAATCCCATTCCATTACCGATAGACGGAATTTTACTAACAGCCAAACTCGGAGAAAAGCTGCATATCCGAACCGGAGAAACGCTAACTGTCGAAGTGCTAGAAGGCGATCGCCCGACTCGGTATGTCAAAGTTGCAGGGCTGGTTGATGATTTAGTCGGCTTATCTGCCTATATGGAACGACGGGCATTGAATCGATTGATGCAGGAAGGGGAGACGAGTTCTGGCGCGTATCTCGCAGTCGATGCGGCTCAACTGGATCGATTGTACGCATTACTCAAGCAAACGCCCGCGATCGCGTCAGTGAACCTTCGCAAAACCACGATTGAGCGATTTCAGAAAACGATCGCGGATACGCGACAGATCATGAATGCCGTTGAAATCGTCTTTGCTTGCATTATTGCGTTTGGTGTCGTTTACAATGCGGCTCGAATTGCCTTATCCGAACGCAGTCGAGAACTTGCAACTCTGCGCATTATTGGCTTCTCACGCGTTCAAATTGCGGTCGTTCTACTCGGAGAACAGGCAGCATTAACGATCGCAGCAATTCCCGTTGGCTTTTTAGTTGGCTATGGATTAGTTGTCCTGCTGTCGATCGCCTACAACACCGAACTTTATCGACTTCCGCCAATTGTAACGAGTGCGAGCTATGCCTTTGCCGTGATTGTTGTGACCAGCGCGGCATTCATTTCAGGATTAATCGTGCGGCGGAAGCTAGATCATCTGGATTTAGTTGCAGTGCTGAAAACGCGCGAGTAGTCCTCACAACTTCCTCAAACTTCTTCTTTACTCTGGAAACGTCAGTGTTGGTAGATTGCCATGAAGCTGCTCCCTCGGACAACTCAGCCTGCGTCAGACCTGAGAGAAGACTTATCTCCGCATTCTCCAAAGAAAAAATCCCGGTGGCTCATTTACGGGGGAGCCGCGATCGCAACTTTCACGGCAATCGTTTGGGCATTTCGTCCCACTCCGATCGCGGTTGAAACCAGTGCAGTCACACGCGGCGAATTACACGTGAGCGTCGCTGCTGAAGGGAAAACTCGGATTCGCGATCGCTTTGTCATTTCTGCACCTGTTAGTGGTCGCTTAACCCGGATTCAGCTTAAAGCTGGCGATGCTGTTCAACCTGGCGAAATTGTTGCTCAGATTGAACCTTTAACCTTAACTGCACCCGTTCAGGAAGCGTTGGGACGACTCGCAGAAGCGCGTGCTCAGCAAGAAGGAGTTGCAACGCAAAGACCGAAATCTGCAACACTCGCCCAAGCACAAACACGGATTCAAGCCGCGATCGCGACTCAACGCCAAGCTGAAGCCAGTGTGGCTCAAGCACAAGCAGCCTTCAATCAAGCTCAGCGCGATCGCCAACGTGCCCAAGAAATGGCAGCGTCCGGGGTGATTTCTCGACGCGATCGCGAAAATGCAGAACTCGTTGAAATTACAAGAGCCAAAGAGCTAGAGAGTGCGACACTCGCCGCAAAAGCAGCATCGGCTGAGGTCGATGTTGCACGAGCAGCACTCACCGTTTTACAAGCCGAACAGCGAGATCCAGACTATTTGCTGAAAGTATATGATGCGAGGATTGCTAGCATCGAAGCAGATCTTGCAAAACTGCAAGATGAAGCGAATCGCACATCCGTTCGTTCTCCAAGCGGTGGTCAAGTCTTACGACTCTTGCAGCAAAGCGCCCAATCCGTCACGGCTGGAACCCCATTGCTCGAAATTGGAGATATCTCAAAATTAGAGATTGTGATTGATGTCTTATCAACCGATGCTTTGAGGATCAAACCTGAAAATGTGATCTTAGTCCAAGCGGGAGCGGGAATGCCAATGCTCAAAGCGAAAGTTCGTCAGGTTGAGCCTTCAGCATTTACTAAAATTTCTGCCTTGGGTGTGGAAGAACAGCGCGTCAATGTTATTGGTGATTTTATCAATGCGCCTGCATCGCTCGGTGATGGCTATCGTTCAGATGTGCAAATTGTCGTTTGGCAGAATCCAAATGTTTTGAAAGTGCCATTGAGTGCTTTGTTTCGCTGTGACCAAGCTTGGTGTGTTTTTAGTGTTCAAGATAGCAAAGCCCAAGAACGATCGATTGAGATTGGTCAGCGCAGCACCTTTGAAGCAGAAGTTCAAAAAGGTTTACAAGCTGGAGAAACAGTGATCCTGCATCCGAATGAACAAATCACAACAGGAACACTGGTGAAGTCACGTTAGCGATCGATAAAGCACCGGATGAGCACAAAATTGATCAGATCGTTGAGATTCCAAAGCGTTCCAGGGAGAAACCGAACCCAAACTGAGCAGCAATGACAATTGTTCAAGCCGCACGAAAGTTGACGCAATTTTGCACAACGTTCATTTTCTTGTTTCTGTGTTTTAATTGTGGGGTTTTCTCAGTATTGATTCACGGAGCTTGGTCTTAAATGTGGCTTCCTCTATTCGCTATTCTAAGTATTGGCATCGCTTTTTCTCCTTCAGTTCTAGCCGCACCAATTGAGCAGCCGTCGGAAGATAGTGTAAATGAAGACATGTCTTCATCCCTGAATTCGATCACTGCCGTATCAGAACTTTCCCAGGTTCAGCCTACTGATTGGGCATTTCAAGCGGTACAATCTCTGGCGGAACGCTACAAGTGCATAGAGGGTTATCCCGATCGCAATTTTCAAGGCAATCGAGCACTGACTCGTTACGAATTTGCTGCGGGATTGAACGCCTGCATCAATCGATTGAATCAGATACTTGAAACAGCAGCGGCTGACTTAGTACGGGCAGAGGATCTAACTGTACTCCAACGACTTCAGCAAGATTTTGCAGCAGAGCTTGCAATGCTTCGTGAAAAGGTAGGTCAACTAGAAGAACGGACTCTAGCACTCGAAAAGCAACAATTTTCGACAACGACCAAACTCACGGGTGAAGTCATCTTCGCACTGACGGATGTGTTGACGGGCGACGATAATCAAACGCGCGTCACTCAAGCGACATCAGATACCACTCCAACTCAAAATGCTGTTCTTGCGAATCGGGTACGCTTAAACTTTGACACCAGTTTTTCAGGCACAGATCTACTCAGACTCCGGTTTCAATCCGGTAACTTTGATATTCCTGGCTTTACGATCGCAGCTCAACCTGGCTTTCCAAATCGGGAAGGCATCCAAACGTTTAATGTCATCCGTCCTTTCCCCAACACTCAAAGCTGCTGTGTTCCCTCTATCTCTCCAAACCCAACAGCGACCCCTGGAGCCATTTATCTCAGTTCTCTTCTCTATCGCTTTCCCGTTGGAAAGACAACGAAAGTGGCTGTGATTGCGAATGGAGGGGAACATGCAGATTATGTACCTACTTTAAATCCTTACTTTGAAGACTTTGATGGGGGCAATGGCTCTCTCTCTACTTTTGGGCAACGTAGTCCAATCTACCGAATGGGCAGTAGTTTTGGTTCGGGCGTTGGCATTACGACTCAACTCAATCGAGTCTTAGAATTCTCTCTCGGCTACTTAGCAAACGGAACAGGTAATTTCCCAGGTCAGTATGGAGGCTTTCTAGATGGAAGCTTTTCAGCACTGGCACAATTGACGATAACGCCTAGCGATCGCTTCTCATTGGGATTGACCTACAATTACACCTACCTCACAGCAATTTCTAACACGAATTTCGCTGAGGTTGCAGGAACAAAACTGACGACTGCCAATACTTTTGTTCCTGAGGACACTTACAATAATTCTTTTGGAGTCGCGGCAACCTTTCGGGTGAGTCCCAGACTTGTGATCAATGGATGGGTGACGACAACAAATGGTCGCGATTTTACGATTCCTAGAGGATCATCGGATTACTATTACACCTGGTCTTATGCACTAGCATTCGCATTTCCAGACCTAGGGAAAAAAGGAAATCTGGGCGGGATCGTACTAGGAGTTGAGCCTTATCTTACAGGATTTTATCTGGATGGAGCACGTGTTCCTTTCCAGCAAGCCTTCCCATTCCGTGTTGAAGGCTTTTACAAGCACCAGTTGACGGATAATCTTTCTATTACAGGGGGCTTAATTTGGTTAACTGCACCGAATCAATCTAATGAAAATCCTGACGTTGTGATTGGAACTTTACGGGGAACATTTCTGTTTTAGTACCATTTCAATTCATCCGTGCTAGTAGTTCAGTAGGTTGATTGTGGGGAGTGGGGAAATGAATGCGATCGCTGTTGCATCAAGATCATTCAACTTAGCAAGATTTCAATCGTGCTAGTATTGCCACAATTTCACTGATTGCAGTTCGTTGGGCTGTAAAATCTTGTGCGTTATTGATGATGATGCTAAATGCGATCGGGGAATAACGGGGCGGAGTAATATACCCAGATAGCGCTGTTGCTCCGGTTAAAGTTCCAGTTTTGGCTTGGGTGATGCCTCTTGCTGGATGATCTTGAAATCGACCTGCTAATGTCCCGGTTTCTCCACCGATCGCTAAAGATTCTCGAAAATATTTTGCTTCTGGTTGCTGGAGCATGACTTGGAGTAACTTCACAAAAGCCGCAGGTGTACTCCAATTTTTTCTCGACAATCCGGCTGCGTCTTCGAGTTCAATCTCGTTCGATTCAATACCCAAACGGCTTAATCGCACAGCGACAGTTGCTAGCCCTTTCTCTAAAACCGTGCGACCCTCTGCCTGTGGGTTCTTTGCTCCAATCGTCCTCAGCAGTGCTTCTGCAAAGAGGTTATTACTATTCGTATTCGTTTCTTTCACCAATTCACTCAAAGGCGGCGAATCAATTCCTGCAACCTCAATTCCAAACGGTCGCATTGCTTGATCGCTAATCTGCGATCGCGCGACTGAGATCTTCTCTTCCTGAAGAAATCGCACCAACTGCCGCAGAAAATACTGGTTCGGGTTCGGAACCGCGATCGCCCAGAGATCGGGCTTCGCTCCAACTTGCAACTGCCCCTCGACTTTCAAAATCGGCTGGCTCAAATCTCGCTGAATTTGCAAAAATTCTTTGGTCTTTGTCTCGACCGTTCGAGAGCGATTATCGACTTGCCAGTACTGCGCCTGCGTTGGATCGTCCCATTTTAATTGCAACGGTTGTCCGACTGCTTGCGGTATCACCTGAAAGCCTAAACTGTTCTGATTCAAAATCAAACTATTGACAGGCACCGCGTAAGGCGCTTGGATATCTCCGACTGCCCAACTGGAAATCAAACTATCCTGTCCAAAATAACTATCCTCGATCGTCAATTCTGCAATTCGCTGAATCCCGCGCCGCTTCAACTGCTGCACCATTTCTTTCAACTGTTGATCGCTCAAACTCGGATCGCCTCGCCCGACTAATCGTAACCGCCATCCATTTGCAGTCGGCGTACCATACACCGAAGTGCGAATCCGAAAATTAGGACTGAACTCTTTCAGCGCGATCGCCGTCGTGAACAGCTTCATATTAGAAGCCGGAATAAAAAAGCGATCGGCATCTCGGCGATAAAGCGTCTGGCGACTGTCCAGCGTCTGAATCATCACCCCAAATCTGGATCGGGCAAACTCTGGACGATTGACGATCGCATCAATTTGCGGAGTTAATTGTTGCGAGCAAATTGCCCCCGATTCGGCACGCAAACTTGTCGTGAACCCTGTCAGACCCAGAAAAAACCATCCTAGTAGACTAATAATCAATCGCTGAGAGAACACGGTCATGACGATTTTGCAACAACAATTCACGGTAGATATCGGTGAAATCTCCCCTTAGTACAGTGCGGAAGTTTATCTTTCACCAATAGAATTGAAGCACAATCTTCAAAGAGTGATCATTATGGTGCAAGAACGTGATCTTCGACCCCGGAAAATGCAGGAGTCAGATCTCGATCGTCCACTTGGCGATCGCCCGAGCCCGCCGATGCGGCATGAAAATTCCGGCACCCCTTTGAGCGATATTCTCTCAGGGTTAGCGTTACTCATATCGCTGATTGCATTTTTTCTCAGTGCCTACGCGGTGATTCAAGTCAGACGGCAATCTTCTGTTCAACCGCAATCGTCGAATCCGTCTGTAAGCCGTCCATTGTTGCCTTTTCTGTCCCAACCGCAGCAGGTTACACAGGGTCAATTTATCCAACCGACTGAAGACCGTTCCGCTCAGGTTGAACTGTTATCTGCAACGCGCGGCTCGTCGAATTCAGCCACGATTCAACTGCAAGTGCGTCGGCTTGATCGCCCAGTCACTGCGGCTCCGACTATCAATCTTGCCAATGCGATCG
This sequence comes from Leptolyngbya sp. UWPOB_LEPTO1, assembly GCF_017302695.1. Lineage (NCBI taxonomy): Bacteria > Bacillati > Cyanobacteriota > Cyanophyceae > Leptolyngbyales > Leptolyngbyaceae > Leptolyngbya > Leptolyngbya sp. UWPOB_LEPTO1. The sequence continues at coordinate 42,911 of NZ_JAFLCJ010000023.1, forward strand.
CGCTCAATTCCCGCACAAATGAGCAGTATCCAGTCATTCAGACACCCGCCTCTAATAATCAATTCATCAGTCTAAGCAACTTGCGTCCTGGATCGAGCCTGAACACTTCGGTGACGCTCCGAGTTCCTGATACGCTCGATCGCATTGATCTTGATATTCCGAATGTCCGTGTATTTCGCAATGTACCGATTTCGATTAGCTAATCTCCCAGGTGCAAAGATTTCAACCTGGGATAGAAATTTCTGTTTCTAGGGCGGTTTATCATTCTGAAAGATTTTAGACTGGGGACGCATTGATTATGAGTTCATGGCGCGATCGCTTCAATCAATTCACAGGCAGAAGTCGCTTTGTCGTCTGCCGTATTTTTATCCATTTGGCGGGGGATGAAGTCGCGCCATTGTTAGGCGTGTTGAACCAAGCAGGTCGAGATGCGATCGCGTCAGAGGGCGATTTACATACCCTCGGCGAAGGGTTAGTTGAAATTTGTCAAAGTTTATTGCAGTACCAAACCTACTGGCGATCTGCCGCCAATGAAGGCGATGCAATTCGGGATGAAGGCGAAGCAGGCGACTACGTGAACGAATTATTTACCGATTCGGCTCAACGCTATCTCAGTGCCCCTGAGCTTGAAAGTGCGGAAACCTCACCTGACGAATTGACGTTACCCGTCACGCAGAATTTGGTCGTGATGATTACGATCGCAGCAGAAGGAGAAGCTCCTGAACTCGAAACGGATTTAGCGGATTTGCGGGCACTGCAAGCTGGACTGAAAGCGATCATCAATTTGCACTACCAAGAACGTCTCCGAGCCGTTCAAGTTCATTTCTCTCCCTCTCGTTTGGGTGACGAACTTAGCACCGATCAGCTTATAGAATTTTTTCCAGAACTGATTCCCCTTTAGAATCGGAAGGTAAAGAACGGGGGAATAGGGGCACGGGGCAAAAGGTAATTTCTCCCCACTCCCCCACTCCCCACTCCCCCACCTCTGAGACTCTAGAACGGTACTGAAACACCCATGTTTATCTCCATTAACCTCGCTCGATCGATGATGCGAAAATTTCTTGCCCTCTCTATGTCGGTAGCTTTATGTTGGACTGCAGTTGGCTGTAGCAGTTCTTCTTTAGGCGATCCTCAACGTCCGCAAGATCGCCCCGCTGCAACCACTCGTGCGGATCAAAAATTGCCCAATGGTCAGTTTGGGGTTCAGCAAGCCACGTTTGATGATGGCACAGGCGAGTATACGGTTCTTCTCAGAGATACGCCTGCTGGAGTCAATTCGGCGTTTAGAACTGAGAATTTGAAGCTAGCTCAATTGACTCCAGACGAGGTAAAAGCAGGTCAAAAAGCTTACCTCAAGTCTGAAAATGGGGAAGTGTCGCTGCATATTCCTGAAGAGTTCAAAATTGAGTACGTCCATAACGTTACCGAGAATGTCACTGATCCCCAAACGGGTCGGACTGAAACGGTGGTTGTGCGCCAAGAGCCGAGTTTCTGGTCGCCGTTTGCAGGGGCTTTAGCAGGTCAAGCGATCGGGAGTTTACTGTTCCGTCCTCAGTACTATGTGCCGCCCTTCTATCAGCCAGGTGTGCCTTTGACAGGATTTGGTGGTTATGGTTCTTCTTACGGTCAAGCGGTGAATCGCTACCAAGAACGCTATCGCTCTGCGCCTGTGGTTGAACGAAATCGACAAGTCTTCCGTTCAACGGGTCGAATCGGTTCTCCAGGATTGAATAATCCGCGCGTGCGCCGTCCGTCGATTAACCGCGATCGCCCAACCGGATCAGGATACGGAACCAGCACCCTTCGTCGATCGAATCGCTCCACTCCAAGCCGAGTCAATCGCCCAGGTGGATTTGGCAGCGGAACGCGATCTCGTTCGTCGTTCGGTAGCGGCAGAAGGCGTTAAAGATTTGGTAAGCCCTCGATTATCGGGGGCTTTTTCGTAATGCAATTCACGACCAACTTAAAACTCATACAACACCCGCAACGACCACTCTAAAATCGTCGGACTCGCCCGATTATTCGGATTCGATACGACCGTAACAGAAGGACTGATATTCAAGCGATCGTTGAGCAACAGACCAAAGAATGCTTCAAAATTCGTCTGAGTCTTATTGCCTAAGCGATCGCTAATAAATGGCTGTCCAACAGCAAGTCCAGCTTTCGATCCGGGAATTAAAAAGTTCTGAAACGAAACCCCTAACGCCCAAGTTTTTGGATTGAGGTCTAAATCTTGTTGGAGAATGGAGTTAAAGCCTTCATAGCTCCCAATTCCCAATCGCCCAAATATTCCAAACACTCCGAATCGCCTTTGAATCGCCCATTCTGCGCTTAAACCAGCCGCATTGATCTGCGTGCCATTAATATCAGCATGAGTGTACTGGGCGCGAACGGTGATCGGTTGATTTGGAATCGTATATTCAGCTTCGAGACTGGCTTGATAGCGGTCTTGAAACAATCCTGTGGTTGCAGAATCGGCAGCAGCGTACAGTCCTCGAATCACCAATGCTCGATTCGCATTCCAAGCAATTGCCGCACCAGCTCCCCCAAAGCGATCGATTTCATTCTGCACAATCAAAGGATTGTTCGCGAAAAAGCTCGATCCAAAGTTTTGCCCGGATTGATTGGCAAATTGATTGCGATCGATAAAATCGCTAGGTGGTAAATTTGATCCGACTGAAACTTGCAAATTCTCAGCAGGGCGAAATGAATAGTAGAGTTTACGAACCCTCAATTCACGCGGAACTCCGACAGCATCGAGTCCGCCACCGTCTGCCAAAATTCCATTCGTTCCTAGTAAGTTTTGCCGCGCGTCGTGTGCTTTGGAAATTGCATCTCGCCCATCATTTCCGGCTTGGAGTTGCGTCACTAACACATCGTTCCCTTGAAAGCTGGTGAGTAAGTTTAACCGCACGCGAGACAGCAATGTTGCCTGATCATTTGTACCATTCGTCACACCGTAATAAACTTGCCCGCTCAGCTTTGTCGTTGTCGAAAATTGCTGACGTTCGACTGTAGCTGTCCGATTGTCCAGGTCATCAACGCGCGATCGTAGCTGCGATAAGGCTTCTCCATAGGCGGCAACCACACGGCGAATCGTTTGCATATCTTCTGCGATCGTATTGGCTGAATTGCCTGCAATTAATTGTTCTTCGATTCGACCGATGACATTTGCGATCGCGGCTGCAAATTCATTCCGAGTCAGAGGACGATTGCCGCGAAAGGTGCGATCTGGATAGCCGGAGAGAATTCCATAACGCTCGACTAAGGATTTAACCGCTTGATATGCCCAATCGCTAGGACGAATATCGGTTAATTCTGAAACAGTCGTGACTTGCTCCATTGGCTCGCTCGGCTCATCGGAAACGGGCTGCGATCGCGCTGGCAAAGCAACGGTTGCAAGGATTATACCGATACAGATCCAATTCAACTCTTTCACAGACTCACTCCTCAGACGGGCTGCCAAACTTAGTTATAGCAGCCCTCTGAACCCAAGCGCGCTTTAAGCGTTCGCGGTTGCCTCTTTTCGCTCTGAAGCTGATCCTTGTGTTCCGAGCTGAATCAATTCGATCTTGTACCCATTTGGATCTTCGACAAACGCAATTACAGTGGAGCCATGTTTCATTGGACCAGGTTGCCGCGTTACTTTTCCACCACGCGCGGCGATCGCCTCACAGGTTGCATAAATATCATCGACCCCGATCGCAATATGACCGTAAGCATCACCTAAGTCATACTGCTCTTTTCCCCAGTTGTAGGTGAGTTCGATGACGGTGTGATCTGCTTCTTCGCCATAGCCGACAAACGCTAAAGTAAATTCGCCACCGGGATAATCTTTTTTGCGTAAGAGTTTCATTCCAAGCGTGTCGCAATAGAATTTCAGCGATTCGTCTAAGTTTCCAACTCGTAGCATCGTGTGTAATAAACGCATCAACTTTCTCCTAGTAGGCAGCGATCGACAAAATTTCTAAACGAAATGTTCCAGGATTAAATCTCGGATTCAACGTTCCGTCATATTCAAATTTACTCAGCATGAGTTGCAACGATCGAATATGTTTAGACGAAAGTTTCGCATTAGGAACCGTCTTGGCTCGAAAAACTGGAATCGTCTGAGCAAAAGGAATTTGTATTGTCATCCATTCGCCGCTTACAGTATCAAACGAATAGGAATAGCCTGTACTATCCCAACCGTCGCTGTCTCGAATCAGAAATTTGTATCGGTTGCCATCGCCTTTGATCCGCAACTCAATTCCGGATTGATTAGATAAGTCAAGAGGTGGATCAAAATTGCGTGTCCGAATCGAAGCAAATCCGCCAGAATTCTCGATCGAGACATTGCCTGTAAAAACAGCAACACCCCCCTCAAGACGGATGCCACTATTACTAACACCGCCCATCACGACATCATCAAGTGCCCCCCAAGTATTTTTCAAATCTGTTGCTGAATCGTTGAAGTCGAAGAGAACAGTTTCATTTGAGGTCAAAGGTTTGGGGCGTGGTTGAAACATGTTTTGTAGCCAGCTAACGACGGGTATCGCTTCAAAATATTCTAATGTTTGCACAAATCGACCAAGATCCCACTGAGCCATAATATTCACCAAATGAAGAGGCTTTCCCTACTCTAGCGACGAAATCTTGATCCTCGATCGAGGTCTCGATTCGTTCATTTGTTCCTGATGCTGCAAAAATTACGAGACTAAAGCAAAGAAGTCTCTGGATAGGTGCGTTGATTTTATCGATCGTGCTTTCGATCCAATGCTTGTGAATTCTGAGGATGTTGAAGTTCACGTTGCGGTATTGGATTTATGCAGGCATTGAGAATTGCGTTAATTGGTGCGTTCTGCGATCCAATTTTCTAAATCTGCCAGGTTGGTGAAGTCGAATAGTGCTTCGCTGAGGTCTTCGAGAATTGGAAGAGATAAGGTGGTGAGTTGCGATCGTACGCTTTCAGGAATTTCTTGCTGAAAATGGCGGCTTAAGAATCGAGTCAGTAGGATAACAGCTTCTTCTTCCCGCCCTTCTTCTTTAGCTTCTCGAATTGCGCGGGGTTCTTCAGACAAATTCAGTCCGATCATGGCTCTGACCTCTGCTCGACTTAGGTTTGCAAATTTATACACCAGAATGGAGGTGACGATATCTATTATGTCGTCTCTTTGCTTGGGTGTTAATGGCGTTTGTTCGATACGGGACAGTAAGGTTTTTGCAGCTTGGGGGGCTTCGGTTTCTTTTGTAATGGTCAAAACGAGTGCGGCGACTGGAAGCGGAAGCGATTCGATGTCTCCGATTTCGTCGAGAAAAATGCGGTGGACTTGTTCGCCATTGAGGAGCGATCGATGGGGGTGTAGTTTGGTTTGCTCGGTGTTGCGGTTGGGATAGATGACGACGGCTTGCCAGTCTGAGAAGCGGGCAGTGTTGCGGTAGAAGTAAAGGGCGGATTCGCTGAAGAGACGTTCGTAGAGTTCTTCGTCTTTTTGGAATTGGACTTCGCAGAAGTAGACGATGCCGGGTTCGTCGGATTCGGGAGGTAGGAATACGCCGTCGATTTCAAATTTGGGTTCTTTGACGGCAACGGAATCGAAGCGATAGTTGGCGGCGTTGGCAGGACGATCTCGAATGAGGGCAAAAAGGAGATCTGGCGACTACTGGAAGATTTTATAGAAGAGGGGATCTCGGCGCATAGCTTGGATAGCATTCGGTCAATGTACTATCGCATGAATTGATGAAGCACGATCGCTAAATTTATCCGATTCCAATTGCTCAAAGTCCCCCAGAATGGGGGATTTAGGGGGCTGAAGCCGAATAAAACGCAGCAACAATTCCACATTCACGATCGCCATTTCTAATTGCCATTTCTGATCGCATTTCACAATCCAATCGATCGCATAATCCATCGAATTGCGCGTCTGAGAGAGTCGATCGCATTTCCAAAGTCTCGAGGTTACGTCTTTGGCTTGGGTCAGGTGCTGCTGCCGGAGCGATTGTAGGGCAACAGTAAGGTCGCTTCGATTTCCTCGCGGACTTTGCGGCTGACGTAGCAATCGCTGCTGAGGCAGGCGACGAGGAGACGGTTAGCATTGTGGTACTCCTGGAGGAGGTCTTTCTGTACGTCAGTGAATTGCCAATCGTGTCCAATATTGAAATGCTGAAGCATGATAATCCTAAGCTGCTTCGTCCAAGTTGATCCATTGGTTTTCCACCATTGCTTGTATTTTTCGGGATTATTGACTGAGGGAATTTCCTCTTTAAGTCGCTGAAGCCTTTGCTGAAAGTCCCGATCAAGATCTGAGTCACGGGCAAGAGAAAGAACAATGACGCGGGCAAGAGCACGATCGTCATCTAAGGCATGGTTGAGGTTATAGAGTCTACGGTCGAAGCTGAGAATACGATCAAGTTTAGCGATAGCATCATCAAGAGCACATGCAAGGCTATGTTCACGGTTGAGTACGTAGCCTTGTTTACGGTTGAAACCAAGGGCATATTCAAAATAAAAAGCTCGAACTGCATTTAGCTTGTAGAGCGCCTTAGCAGAACAGGATTTTTGTGCAACCGAGTCGAGAAATTGTTGGAGTTTCTCATCTTTCAACAGAAGGCTGTCGATTTCTTGTTTCATTGCTAATAGGAGCTTATCTGCATTTCTTAGCATCCCGACTGTAAGCAGAAAGACTTCTCTCCAGCGCTTTTCGATGATATGACAAACAATATTTGTGAAATCTCCATCAGATTTTTCAATTTGTCGAGCGGTAAAGTATTCCTGAAAAGTAAGGTGGGAAAATGAATAGATTCCGCGTGCTCGTTCAACGAGTAAGCCATGTTGCGCCTGAATCGATTTCAATACCGCTTCGCTATCAAGTTGCAACGCTTCAGGGTCAAGATTTGCATCAGGTAAGTTACGAATGTAGTCTTGAATCTCCATCTCAACAAATCTCTGTTTGAAAAAGTACTCGCTTCGCATAAACGCATTAAAAGCAATTTGGCTCAGTAAGTCTTCTTTTCGATTAAATGATAGCTGTTTGTACACGACATCTCGCGTGATGTTTCGCTTCCCATCCCACTTTTTCAGCAAGACATCTAAGCCTTCTTTGTAGAGTTCTGCCCGGTTCGCTGGGAATCCAGCTTGTTCTTCATAGACTAAGCACAGTAGGGTAAGCAAGAGGGGATTCGTTGCAAGTTCTTGTAAACCTGGGTGTGCTCCTAATGCTTTTGGAAACTCTGTTGCTTTAGTTGGATCTTTGTGCTGAAACCACTTGAAAGCAAAGTCAGCAATTTGCTCTGTGTCAAAATCAGCAACTTCGACCTCTGTAAATTTCTCAAACGTGTATTCTTTGGCTGCAATCCGACAGGTCATGACAAATTGATTGCCATCAAACTGTCGAGAAGTCTGCTGAATTGTCTTTAAGATGTGGTTCTGATCTTCCGCCCTCACTTCGTCTAATCCATCGAGCAAAATTAGCGATCGACCCTCTAGTAAAATCTGGGTGACGACTTCAGCCTTCTCAATTCCGCATTCAGTAAATTGTCTTGCAATAAATTTGGTTAGGTTAGGTCGCCCTGCTGTTTCCGCAAATTCCTTCAATGTGACAAAGATTGGAACGCGGTTTTCATACAGGTGTCCCGCCTGACATTGCAGTGCTAACCACTTGAGAAATGTCGTTTTTCCTGCCCCTGGCTTGCCTAAAATTAGGAGCTTGTCATGTTTCTGAACCGCTGCTAATCCGGGGATCCGTTTTTGCTGAATTCTCCCGAAACTAAAGCGATCGAAGTCTTCAGAATTAAAGCCTTCGAGCAATTGCTCAATACTGCGCCGTCGATTCCCCGTGAGCTTTTCTAGAATATTGACAGTTGTGTAAATCGAGTTGATCGTAATCGGTTGCTCCATATCCAACACGCGCATCGTGCCGCAGCGTTTTTGAATATCACGGCTAATCTTTTGGCGAACTTCTTGAACGATCTCATTAACATCTGAATGCGGAAATGTGATCGCATAACGAATCCCCGTCACCACATTCTGAAACGCCTCATCCTGATTTTCCCATGTATTAATCGGTTTCTCATTCTGCGGCAATGCTTGTAATTTACTAAATGGCGCACCTTGCCAATCTACCGGACGCAGTAACACCGGAATAACGATCACTTCTTTTGCCTTATGTCGCTCCATTGCCCGTCTGAGTTCAACTTCATAGCACTTCCTAGAAGCCAGAAAATCCGGGCTAATCAGCAGCAGGATAATTTGAGCTGATTCGAGATAATGATCAATCTGTTCAGCCCATTTAGCCCCCGCCGGAATCTGTTGATTATGCCAACCTCGAATGATGCCTTGGTTTTTCAGATTGCTGAGATGCTTCTCCAACTCTTTCATCAGCAATTCATCTTCACGGGCGTAGGAAATGAAAATCTCGATCGGCTGCATCGTCTGTCAGAGCAAAGAGTCGTTTAATGTCTCACACTCTAGCGAGAAAAATCAAAAAATTCTATCCGCGACCGGGTTTTGGTTTTACGATCGCACATTTCACTATTCCCCTTGAGCGCGCTTCCGCTCATGCAACTGCAATCGAATCTGAGTATGCACGTCTTTTGTAATCGGATAGAAATACGTCAACACCATGCCAATCAGCAAAGCGACTGTCGGCACAGGTCCGATCGACGATCGAATCGCCAACAACACACTCTCCGGCTGCACAGGCAAAGGAACTGCATCAGTCGGCGGAACATATCCCGCATTCCCCAATTGCTGCAATACCACTGCTACTGCAACTCCCAAACAAACCTTCTGCAAAAACGTCACAAAGCTATAAAAAATGCCTTCGCGCCGCTGTCCCGTCCGCAACTCATCGAGTTCGATCACATCCGGCAACATCGACCACGGAATCAAATACGCCACCGACACCCCAAACCCCGACATCACCGCCAAGGTATACATCAAAGTCATTTGTCCCGGTTGCAAAAAGAACAAGCCACCTTGAGCAATAATCCAAAGCACCATGCCTGCAAAATAAACGCCTCGCTTCCCAATCCGATGACTCAATTGATTCCAAACAGGAAGCATGAGCATCGCCGTTAATTGCACAGCTAAAACGACACTCGGTACTGCCCAAGCATCATTCAACCGCATCACACTTGCAACAAAGTAAGGAATAATCGCTGCTGTCAGTTGAAAACTCAGCCACGAACAGAGATAAATTCCCACCACAAACAGAAAAGGCCCATTACTAAACGCGATTTTAAGCTGTTGCACGATCGGAATCGACACAGGCATCTCCGCCTCTGGATGCTGCAATCCGACCGCTTTCATGCGATCGAATGTCCCCCAAACGCACCAAAACAAGGGCAACACCGACAAAACACCGCACACAATCCCGATCGCAACATAGCGGTCACTCAAATTTGGAAATCTAGAGCTAATCAAGCCGACTAAAATCAGCGACAGAATACTGCCCCCAATTGAAAATGCAAATCGAAAACTATTCAAGCTGGTGCGCTCGTCATAGTCTTGCGTCATTTCAGGAGTCATCGCCGTATACGGCAAATTCACCACTGTATACAGCCAGCCAAGCACGATCGAAATAAACGTGTAATACCAAAACAATCCCCACTGCTGCGAACCTGCGTTATCGCTAAACTTCGGCACAATCCACTGCAAGAAGAAGAAAAACCCAAACGGAACCGCACCCGCCAAAATCCAAGGATAGCGACGACCCAGGCGCGATCGCGTTTTATCGCTCATCACCCCGACCATCGGATCGTTCACCGCATCCCAAACTTTTCCGATTAACTGCGTTTGCCCTGCCAAACTTGGATTGAGTCCTGCGACATCGGTTAAAAAAGGCGACAGATAAAAAATTAAAATATTTGCCGTAATTGCAGGTCCTAAATCCCCTGCTCCATACGCCACCTTCGTCTTTAAGTTAAGCTTTTCAGAGACCGATTCATTAGCAGAATTGTTCATAACAGATCGCACAAGCCGGGTTAACAAGTTGTATTATTTTCTTCGGCTTCGGCTGCGATCGCACAAGTCGCAGAAAAACTTAATTCATCCTCAACTCTATAATTCATCCTCAACTCTATGTCGGATCTCTATGTCAGTTGGTCAGACTATCATCGCTTGATCGAGAAACTTGCCCTTCAGGTCTACAAATCTGAATGGGAATTTAATCAGATTGTCTGTTTAGCTAGAGGCGGATTACGGATTGGAGATCTCCTCTCTCGCATGTTTGATGTGCCTTTGGCAGTGTTGTCTACTTCTTCCTATCGGAGTGGATCGCGATCGCGCAGTGCGTTAGTCTTTTCCAAAGATCTCAGTATGACGACTCTGAATCTGGGTAGCCACGTTTTAATTGTGGATGATCTCGTTGATTCGGGTGTGACGCTGCAAAAAACGATTCCTTGGCTCAAACAGCATTACGGCTTCTATATCGAAGAAATGCGCACCGGGGTTCTCTGGTATAAAGATTGCTCGGTGATCAAGCCTGACTATTACGTCGATTATTTGGCGGATAATCCCTGGATTCACCAGCCGTTTGAAAAATACGAGGATATGAAGCCCTCTGATCTGCTGGAACTGGAGAAAGTGGAATGACGCTGCGATCGCAATCCCGGATTATTGCTATTCTGTAATACTGTGAGCCGTGGAGTTGAGGAGCGCCCCTCTTGAGTAATGCCAGTCAGCCGGGAAAACCTCCGCAAGATCAAGCACCGTCTTTTGATGACATTCCGATTGCTGAGCGCGAATCTCCGATTGCGCCTCCGGTTCAGTCTGGCTCGAAGTTTTGGCTATGGCTAGGCGGACTGGTGACGATCGCGCTACTGTCCGGAGGCGGTTGGCTTGCCTATCAATGGTGGCTGAGTCGCAGCATTGCCAGTCCGACTCCTGTCGCGGAAAGCCCACAGCCGAGTGACGCAAAATCTCCGGATGATGGGAGACTTCTCAATCATTTTGCCTATCCCGAAGCACCGCTAAACGACCTCGAAGCCGTTTCTGCTGATGGCGGAATAAAAATGCGAACTCCTGCTGCTAGAGCCTTCAAAGAGATGGTGGCAGCAGCGAATGCCGAAGGTGTAATTCTCAATCCGCTTTCTGGATTTCGATCGCTTCAAGAACAGCAGCAAGTTTATTTTGATGTCAAAGCAGAACGGGCACAGACCCCAGAACAGCGTGCTTTAGTCAGTGCGCCGCCTGGATATAGTGAACATCACACTGGATACGCGATCGATATTGGCGATGGCACGGTTCCAGCGGTAAATCTCAGTCCAGATTTCGATAAGACTCCTGCCTACCGCTGGTTGGCTGCCAATGCAACAAGATTTAATTTTGAACTCTCTTTTCCCCAGGGAAACAAGCAAGGCGTGACTTATGAGCCTTGGCATTGGCGATTTGTAGGGGATAAGCAAAGCTTAGAAACCTTCTACAGAGCGAAAGAATTCAAGCAAGAAAATCCGCCTACCCCAAATCCATGAATCAAACTGCATTGAATCTCGTTGCGATCGGCATTTTCACGATGACGATGAGCACCTTGCTCAGTCCGTTGCTGAATTTCTCGCCTGCGATTCCTGCGATCGCAACCTTTAGCATTCTTGGACTTGCAACGCTGGATTCATTTCAGTGGCAAGGGAAGTTTGGCACACTCTGCCTCGATTGGCTTGCTCGGTTTTCTCCGGCTCATCGCGATCGCGTTCTGCGGCATGAAGCGGGACATTTTCTTGTTGCTCAACAACTGCAAATTCCGGTCGTGGGCTATACCTTAAATGCGTGGCAAGCGTTTCGCCAAGGGCAAGCCGGACTGGGCGGTGTGCAGTTTGACACTCAGGAATTAGAAGCGGAACTTCAGCAAGGCAAGCTCTCATCCCAATTGCTTGAGCGTTACTGTACGGTCTGGATGGCAGGAATTGCGGCAGAGCAATTAGCGTATGGCAATTCAGAAGGGGGCGCAGACGATCGCCAGAAATTCCGTGAGACTTTAACGAAATTACGTATTCCTGCGTCAGAATTGCCTCAGCGGGAGCGTTTATCTATTTTGAGAGCGAAAGATCTCTTGAAAAATCATCAATCCGCCTACGATGCGTTAGTCGTTGCTTTGCAGGAGAATCAATCGATCGAACAATGTTATTCAGCGATTCAAGACCAAGCTTAATTGCCGTGTTTAGGCTCTACATACCGCAATCGCTCTGCATACAAGGCAGAAAAGCTGAACCTGTCTCAATCTGAATCGTACTGTGTTCGATTCCAAAACGATCGTGCAGGTCGTGAGAAATCCGAGCCAGAAAATCCGATCCAGGCACGCCTGCCAGCATGACGAGATGTGCTGTTAAAGCGGGTTCTGTTGAACTCAGTGCCCACACATGTAAATCATGAATTGAGCCGACTCCGGGTAAGTCTAGTAAATAGTTTTGAATCGCTCGTAAATCTACATTTGCAGGCACACCATCTAATGCCAAACTGAGCGACTCTTGCAGCAAATTCCATGCACCGATTCCAATCACGACTGCAATTCCCATACTTGCGATCGCATCAATTGACTGCCACCCAGTCAAAGTGATGATCAACCCACTCAAGACCACACCCACCGAAACTAAAGCATCTGCAACCATGTGCAGAAATGCGCCTTTCACATTCACATCATGCTGATGGTCTTTCCGAAACATCAAAGCCGTTGCACCATTCACCAAAATCCCGATCGCAGCGACAATTATCACGGTCAGACTTTCGACAGGCTTCGGATCAATCAAGCGTTGAATCGCTTCGATCGCAATAAAGACCGTCACACTGAGCAGCAAACTAGAATTAATCAGTGGTGAGAGAATCGAAGCTCTCCGCAGTCCGTAAGTATGACGTTTCGTGGGACGACGACGTGCCAGTGTATATGCGCCCCAAGCGATCGCAAGTCCCAAAACATCGCCTAAATTATGTCCCGCATCCGCGAGTAAAGCGAGAGAATTCGTCAACCAACCAAACGTCGCTTGAGCCATTACAAAGCCTAAATTGAGAACGATACCGATGAGAAAAGCGCGATCGTATCGAACGGTTGAATGATCGTGATGGTGATGATGATGCATTAGAATGCTGCGGCTCAACCTTCAAAGACTGCTTTCAGAATATCTGAACGTTTATTCAGATGTCCAGCCTGCAATGAAGAGATGCTGATTGTGTGAGTGGAAAGCGCGATCGCTCTTTTTAGACTAGCTTGAAACGCAATTGTACAGTATATTTGTATTGCTTTATAGACCGGAAAAATGTACGACGATGCTTGTCGCTTTTTAGCTGAAAACTTCTCAGCGGACTTTGCGAGTTGGTTACTTGGAGAACCCGTTATCTTAACTGAGATTCAACCCTCAGAACTTTCACTTGACCCAATTCGCGCTGATGCTCTGATTCTACTAGAGTCAGACAACGTGATTTTGCACCTAGAATTTCAAACCCGTCCTGACCCAGATATTCCATTCAGAATGTTCGATTATCGCGGGCGAGGATACAGACGAGATAAAACAAAAACGATGCGTCAAGTCGTGATTTATCTCAAGCAAACCGCATCTGACCTCGTTCACAAAACGGACTTTACCTTGGAACGTACGCGCCACGAATTTGATGTCATCCGTTTGTGGGAGCAGCCGAATGATCTATTCTTGCAATATCCTGGTCTAATTCCTTTTGCGGTTCTAGGACAGACACTAAATCCAGAATCAACATTACGGCAAGCAGCACAAGCGATCGAGCAGATTCCAGACCTTGCTACACAAGCGAACCTAATTGCCACCTCAGCTATTCTCGCCGGGTTAAAATTAGAGGATGGCATTATTTATCGCATATTACGGAGAGACATTATGCAGGAATCCTCTGTTTATCGTTCAATCTTGGCAGAAGGAAAAGAGCAAAATCGACGAGAAATTGCGATGAATTTCCTGCGTGAAGGGTTTCCAATTGAAGCAATTGCACGTGGAACAGGTTTGTCGATCGAAGAAGTCCAACACCTTCAACAACAAATGAATGATGCTCCGCAGAACTAGCGATCGTGCTCTGTGCTCTCGAAAATTGCTCAACTGACTTGATCTATTGTTCAATCGAGGGAAGAGATTGAACAAACCCCGTAGCTTGTAGCAATTTACGAAGAAATAAGAGAGCAGGAATTAGGAGACATGCAACGCGATATGAATTTAGTCAGAAACATACTTCTGAAGCTTGAAAAACAAGACACAGGTTACATAAATGGTGTTGTAGAAGGCTTAATAGAAGAATATCCGCGGAGTTTGATTATCTATCATATCCACATTATGATGCAGGGTCAGTTAGTTGAAGTCGTTCCACAAACAAATCAGGCAAGCATTATCCCTGTTGGATTTTCAGAGGTATGGATAACTTGGCAAGGACACGAATTCCTGGATGCTGCTCGTGATGAGACAAGATGGAATAAAGCAATGGCGACAGTTCAGCAGAATAGTGGCTCAGTTACTGTCGGTGTGCTCATTCAAGTTCTTTCTGGTTTAATGAAGAACTCTCTTGGCGTATTTTAGCTCCCATGTAACCTGAATTCGGATTAACATTTCCAGCACTCTGCGAATTGAATTCGCCACGGTACCTCCGGCAATTCCTATCCCGAACTCAGGTTATGCAAGGTAAACGCAAAGCCTTGATGTCGTCACATCTAGAGTCATTCTGCTACGGAACTGAAATCGCAAGCATTCCATTCTCTGGCAAATACTGTCGATAGCGCCCACCTTCTGAGAACACCACAACTAAGCGCAACCCATAATCCGGCTCCACCTGAAGATCTGCCCACGGAATTGCAATCTCAACACAACTATCGATTCCTACCTGCGCCCGACTTGCCCGTGACTGCCAGCGCGAATACTCACCCGCCTCTTGTAACCAAACTGTCTGAGTGAGCAAATTCACTCCTAAATGATGGTGAAATGCATAGTTCAAAGGCGCTTGCTCCGGCAAATCGACGAGCGGAATCGGACTATTGTGCATCGGGCGATTCTCATAGAACCACAGTAAATTCAACTCTGGCGGAATCTCTTTCCCCGGTTGTACGCCCGTCTGAAAGTCCAAGCGCAGATAGAGATTCAAGTGATCTACCCCATACCAAAGGCGCTGAATCGGGCTACTTTGGTGCATCGTTCCGCGCGCACCTCCGACTTCAATTCGTCCCGCTTTATCCCAATCTTGCTCATTGCCGCGACCATCGATCATCGGATGAATAAATCCTTGCGGCGTATGATCTCCACGAGCTTCGTGAACCTCAACAGGCTGGCGAACATTCTCAGGCACAGGTTCATTCAGCGATCGATACAACGCTGCTAAATGCTCTCGAAACAACTGATCAAACATGGCATCTTGATTCGAGGAATGTCCTTCCCCAAACCACCAGAACCAATCCGATCCTTCTGCTGCATACAGTGCTTCCCAAGCTTCGGGATTGTTTTCTTCCGTTGCTTCAGGATGGTTTGCTAAAGTCTGACGCGCCGCAGTGAGCAAATCCCAAGCTTTATTTTTGGCAGGATCACCAATCCAGGTTGTAAAGCTTCCATCGACCCAAGAACCACTATGCAATTGTTGTGCAGGAATCGTTTCTGTCGGTGGATATTGCTCAATGAATTCTGAAACGGTAACTAACTTGATATCTGGATCATTGCTCAAAGTCTGGTAAAGCAGTTCTAAGAAAGGCTTACCGTCTTGTGGGTAAAACTCCCAACAGTTCTCACCATCCAATGCAATGGTCACTAACCAAGGTTGATCCGCTTTATCTTTGAGCGATCGCGCAATGGCTTCTAAATGTCCGACAAGGTTCGTCACCGCCTGCTTCGGCTCCATCGCGCTGTAAGTAAATCCGATCAAGTCCGACAACCGATGATCCCGAAATACGATCGCTAAATCTCCCGCAGGCGTTTCCAACCGATACGGACGATAAAGCTTCTCCGGCTCATAAACATTTCCCGTCTCATCCCGATGGAAGAAATGCTTCAGCGACCAACCCAAAACTGCCTCATCCGAACACAACCACTGAAATCCCTGTTTTGCAACATACGGCAAAATTTCAGGACTCACCGACTGTTCCGAAGGCCACAAGCCCCGTGGAGCACACCCAAATCGCTCCTCATACATCTGCCAAGCTTTGTTCAAATGCCGAGGAATATCTTCTGCAAACTGAAAGCGCGATTCTGGCAGCGTCATATTCGGTACAGCTACCCGTCCCGCATTCGTATCTGCGAGCAGCGGCAAAATCGGATGCGTGTAAGGGGTTGTCGTCACCTCAAGCTGACCCGATTCTTGCATCTTGCGATGTTGAGGAATGATGCGACTGAGAATTTCTCTATGTTTCGCGATGATTCTTTGGCGATCGCTCAACGTAAACCCTTTCCCCTGCTTCAACCAAGCCTCAATCTCTGGATCATCCCAAAACAACGGATCAATCCACGCCAAATTATGCCAAGCCAGCAGATCGCTATAATCCTGTTCCTGCCAATTCTCCA
The DNA here is from genome assembly GCF_017302695.1 of Leptolyngbya sp. UWPOB_LEPTO1. Taxonomy (NCBI): domain Bacteria; kingdom Bacillati; phylum Cyanobacteriota; class Cyanophyceae; order Leptolyngbyales; family Leptolyngbyaceae; genus Leptolyngbya; species Leptolyngbya sp. UWPOB_LEPTO1. The sequence goes on from NZ_JAFLCJ010000023.1 coordinate 59,372, forward strand.
GACACCAACCGCGTCCCCGTTCCTGCCGCTGTCCGTAGAGTTCTGAATAGCGCGGATGCGGATTGATTAAAGTATGCTGATTCGCATCAAAGAAATGTTCAATCACGAATTCCTTGGATGCGCGATCGAGGTTCTCTACAGGCGTAACGGTCGCGATCAAATACGGGTCAAGTGCCGTTCCAGCCACATAATCCTCAATTTGCATGATCAGCGACGGCACAAGATTCACCGTCTGATGCAATTTTGGATAACGTTCTAACAACAGAATTAAATCAAGATAATCCTTAGTTCCATGCAGCCGCACCCAAGGCAAGCGATATTGCCCCTCAGAAGCAGCATAATAATTCGCATCGCCACGGCTTTTATAAAGCGGTTGATGCTGATGCCAGATGAAAGCGACGTGAAGCGGATACGGCATAAAAAATGGAGGCTTGGGATAGACCTGTTCAGTTTAATAGTCTACCGCTTGCCCCCCATTTCATTTTCAGGATTTCCTTACAAAACCTGTTCAACTTCCGCGATTTCTGGAATCATTTCGCGCAAACGTCGTTCAATTCCCATTCTCAAAGTCATCGCTGAGCTTGGGCAACTGCCGCAAGCACCTTGAAGACGCAGTTTCACGATCGGCCCATCTAATTCCACCAGTTCCACGTTGCCACCATCTGACATCAGATAGGGACGCATTTCGTCCAAAACGGTTTCGACATTTTCGGGCGTAAGTGTCAAAGACATAGTTCACCTACTAACAACTTGTTGATCTCATCGTAGCTTTGATTGGCGGACTGTGGGGAGTGGGGAGTGGGGAGAAAGTTCTACTCCCTATCCCCTACTCCCCACTCCCCACCCTCTACTAAGCCACGCTCGCAGGTTCCAACAATCTCACATTCGCAAACGAAAATTCGCTCGTATGCTGTTCAGTTTTGATCGTCCGGCTGGTCAGAATGTAATACCCACCGATTTCTTCGTACAGGTCTTCAAATTCGCTTCTTGCGCCTTTGACTGCGCCAGTCTTCGGATCGCTGTAGATCGAATCGTAGCGATGCGAGAGATAGCCACTGCCCGTATCGTGACTGCTGAAGGTATTAATCGTCACGACGACACCATGAATGTGACGATGCACGAGGCTGACTTCGTTATTGCGAATTTTATAGCGATCGCCTTCTCCCTTCCCGCCGACTAAAAGCTCAACGCTCCCATCTGGATCAGTTGCGCCGAGCGTAAATGTATTCTCGCCATGCGTCGCTTCAAAAGCCCGACGAACCCGATGCACTGCAATTTCCCAAACTTGCCCGTGAATCGCTTTCTTGCCTTCTCCGTCTTCAATGTCAAATACATCAAAGGTGAAATCAGGATTGATGCGGCACTTTGCGTTGTAAGTCTTGTCGCCTTCGCGGTAGGTTACATCTGCGGTATAGCCCGGAAAATTCTCATCCCAGGTGTACCGATTTTCGTAAGCAGCCCGAAACAAAGCACGAGCATCGGTTTGCACAGTCGTCATCCTAGATCTCCGTTACTTCTCTTGTTCTAGTTTAGAGAATTTGGCACAAACTCGCTTGTAGGATTGAACTTCATCGAGTCGGTGCTGCCAGCAGGCTCGATTTAATCTGCTGCAATCATTACAGGCTCTTGATACAACGGCACTGTAAACGTCACAGTCGATCCCAAGCCTTCACCCATACTATAGAAGTTGACAACTCCGCCCATGGCTTCTACCAATTTCTGAGAAATTGCCAACCCTAAACCTGTTCCGCCATACTGCCGCGTCAGCGATCCATCGACTTGACTAAACGATTGGAACAGTTTGTCTTGTTTGTCTAATGAAACCCCAATTCCGGTATCTGCGACCCGAATCTTCACCAGTCCGGGCAATTCCTCATCCTGCACGACAATTCGCTTTTTAATCACCTCAGCGCTCACCGTCACACCGCCTTCATTGGTGAACTTGATCGCATTTCCCATCAAATTCAGCAACACCTGAAGCAAACGCTGATAATTGCCATACACAACAATTTCATCGTGCGTCTGAGGCATTTGCACCTCAAAACTCAAATTCTTCTGGCGAATCTGAGTTCGAGTCATCGTTTCTACTTGATCGAGTAATTCTTGCAAGCTCACTGGACTGCATTCGATCTGCATCTTTCCAGCTTCAATCTTGGCGATATCCAAGACATCGTTAATGATGTCCAGCAAGTGCATTGCCGATCGATGAGCTTCTTCGATAAATTCTCGCTGTTCCTGGGGATCTTCTGCCATCCCATCTAGAACCAGCTTCAAAAAGCCAATCATTCCATTCAGCGGCGTTCTCAACTCATGCGAGGTATTGGCTAAAAATTCACTCTTGAGTCTGGACGCTTCCTCGGCTTGATGGCGTGCTTCATCGAGTTCGCGGTGCTTCAGCATCAAATTATCATTCGCACGTTGCAGTTCAATCAACAATGCCGCATGAGCGATCGAGGTTCCCACCTGATCGGCTAACTCTTGCACAAAATCTAATTCTGCTTGTGTCCAAACGCGATCGCGATCGCACTGATCGAGAATAATCACCCCATTCGGCTGATCCTGATAATGGGTAGCGACCAGCAAGCGCGTTTGAGGAACATCCAGACTCGAATTTAATTCAATCTCTTCGGGAGCTTGGCGCACTGCCCGAATCGGGTTCAGTGTTGTCAAAGCTTTCTGGAGTAAAGGATCGCTCTGAATGTCAAACGTTGCCCCTTTCAATGAAGTCATGCAATCTTGACGAAATTCTGCCACCGACTTAATGCTCGATCGCTTGGAATCATAGGGACAAATCACACACCGACTGACATCGAGTGCCATGCCCAATCCGTCTACGGTGACCTGCCAAATCGTCGAGAGATCTAAATTCTGGCGCGCATTCCAGACAATTTGGGTCAAAAGCTGCTGATAGCGATCGAGCGAATTGCCACGCGACAATTCAACTGCTTGCAAGGGAGATCGCATCTCATCTAGCTCATTCGCCTGTTCGCCAGTCACAGCAACGAGTGCCGCTGTTCCATTGGGCAAAATTACCGGACTCATCACCAAGTCGAAGAGAACGGTGCGATCGCCGCACTCAAACAGACATCGAAACTGTTCAGGCGTTTGAGAGGCAAGCACTCGTTTCAGACGATCGAGATAGGTTGAACGAGAGACGGGTGCAAATGCGGCTTGAATCGATCTGCCCAACAAATGCTCAGGTTGAATCTGAAAATCTGCTGCTCTCTGCCAGTCGAACGCAATCAAAATTCCCGCCGCATCTTGGATCATCATCAACTCTGCAACCCTGGGTGCAGCAGAATCAGAAGCGGACGAGTCAATCGAGTAAGAAGAATCAGACAGAGAAGTAGAAAGATCCACAGAAGTGACCATTTGACCTGAATCTCGAAGCAACAACACCTGGCATCACAAACGCGACCCTAACCTAGATAGCCCGATCACAATGCCCGATCGCTCACTTCTTATCCTAATCGTTCCATTCCCCTCGGGGAGGCAAAGGTGGATTTCTTGGCAGCGTCCGCGCATTATCTTCGTCCCGGTACATTTCGCTTCTCAACCACTGCCGCAACGCCACTTCCACCACTTTGCTTGGATCGTTCGTCAAATGACGGACTTGATCCAACAGATCAGAATCAATCTGAATGGCTAATTCGGTTTTGTGTCGATCGGGAATTTGAACTTTATCATTCATAAGGCAATCACCTTCTCTGAGAAGGTTGGTTGAAGAGTCGGGGCAATTCAGTAAAAATCACCCAGTTGCGATCTTTCCCCATAAAATGGATGTACCGTTTTTTACCTAGATTCATCAAAGTTTTAACATTTTTTCATTGATGGCTTCGAGGCAAATTTGACACCAGGAGAAATTATCGTAACTGATGTTTCTTTATTAATAGCCTCTCAAATTCTCGAACTCAGTGAAGAAAGCATTAAAATATCTTAAGCATCTCTTTTGTCTGAGAGTGCCTGTCCTTTGCTCCTGCACCTTCTGAAGTTTATGACTGACGTACCCGTCAACCGCATTCGCAATTTTTCGATCATTGCTCATATCGACCACGGCAAGTCTACGCTGGCTGACCGTTTGCTCCAAGAAACGGGAACCGTGACCGCACGGGAAATGAAAGAACAGTTCCTCGATAGTATGGATCTGGAGCGGGAGCGCGGGATCACGATCAAACTGCAAGCTGCCCGAATGAATTACACCGCAAAAGATGGACAGCAGTATGTGTTGAACTTGATCGACACGCCTGGACACGTCGATTTCTCTTACGAAGTTTCGCGATCGCTCGCAGCGTGCGAAGGTGCGCTCCTCGTCGTCGATGCCTCTCAAGGTGTGGAAGCTCAAACGCTGGCAAACGTCTATCTGGCACTGGAACACGATTTGGAAATCATTCCGGTTCTGAACAAGATTGATTTGCCCGGCGCAGAACCCGATCGCGTGCGCCAAGAAATCGAAGATGTCGTCGGGTTAGATTGCTCGGAAGCGATCATGGCATCGGCAAAAGAAGGCATTGGTGTGCCTGATATTTTAGAAGCGATCGTGCAAAAAGTTCCGCCCCCTGCAGACACAACCAACGATCCCTTCCGCGCTCTGATTTTCGATAGTTATTACGATGCTTATCGCGGTGTCATTGTCTATTTCCGGGTCGTCGATGGCCAGGTGAAAAAAGGCGATAAAGTCTACCTGATGGCATCGGGTAAGGAATATCAGATCGATGAACTGGGCGTTCTCTCTCCCACTCAAGTCCAGGTTGATTCACTTCATGCAGGTGAAGTGGGCTATTTTGCGGCTTCGATTAAAGCAGTAGAAGATGCACGAGTCGGCGACACAATTACCCTCTCGGCGAAGAAAGCTTCTGAACCTCTACCTGGGTACATCGAAGCAAAACCGATGGTGTTTTGCGGCATGTTCCCGACCGATGCCGACCAGTTCCCAGAATTGCGAGAAGCACTCGACAAATTAAAGCTCAACGATGCTGCATTGAATTTTGAGCCAGAAACTTCCAGTGCGATGGGCTTTGGCTTCCGGTGTGGCTTCCTCGGCTTGCTGCACATGGAAATTGTCCAAGAACGGCTAGAACGCGAATATAACCTGGATCTAATTATCACTGCGCCTTCGGTGGTTTATCGAGTCACTACGATCAAAGGCGAAGTTGTCTTGATCGATAATCCAGGTAAACTTCCCTCACCTACCGAGCGCGAAAAGATCGAAGAACCTTATGTTCAAGTCGATATCATCACGCCTGAAACGTATGTGGGGACGTTGATGGAACTCTGCCAAAATCGGCGTGGGGTCTTCAAAGATATGAAGTATCTCACCCCCGGACGCACCACGCTGATTTATGAATTGCCGCTCGCAGAAGTCGTCACAGACTTCTTTGATCAGATGAAGTCACGATCGCGCGGGTACGCCAGCATGGAATATCAACTGATCGGCTACCGAGAAAACGCGTTGGTGAAGTTGGATATCATGATCAACGGTGATCCGGTCGATTCGCTGGCAACGATTGTTCACCGCGACAAAGCCTATGGAGTCGGTCGTGCGCTTACAGAGAAACTTCGCGAACTGATCCCACGCCATCAATTTAAAATCCCGATTCAAGCCGCCATCGGCAGCAAAGTTATCGCCAGTGAACATATCCCGGCGCTGCGTAAAGATGTCCTAGCCAAATGCTACGGCGGTGACATCTCACGGAAGAAGAAATTGCTGCAAAAACAAGCGAAAGGCAAGAAGCGCATGAAAGCGATCGGGACGGTCGATGTGCCCCAAGAAGCTTTTATGGCAGTGCTTCGACTCTCAAACGAACAAAGTTAACACGCTCGAATCGCTCCTACCCAAAAAGTTGGAGCGATTTTCATTTGGGGATTGAAGATTCGGTGAACTCGATCGACACGAACCCCCCATTTCAAAGGCTTCTGCTATGGTGCTAACTGCAAAAGCTCGTTTCACATCAGCTCTTTCCGCTTGCTCCATCCGGATGCACTCCGCGATGCTCGTTAATTTAATGGGTACAATCTTGGCAAGCAAGAGTTGACTCAATCGTAAGATTGAGCACCTTGCAACTCCGACCCTCGTTCGTTTGCAACTTCAACAGATTCTGGACTTATGCGAATTCTTGTCACTGGTGGTGCGGGTTTTATTGGCTCTCACTTAATCGATCGCCTCATGAACACAGGTCATGAAGTGCTTTGCTTGGATAACTTTTATACCGGACATAAACGCAATATTCAACATTGGCTAGGAAATCCCAATTTTGAATTGATCCGTCACGATATTACAGAACCGATTCGGCTCGAAGTTGATCAGATCTATCACTTGGCATGTCCTGCCTCACCCGTTCATTACCAGTACAATCCAGTCAAAACTGTCAAAATCAACGTGATGGGCACGCTCAACATGCTGGGATTGGCGAAGCGTGTCAAGGCAAGATTTCTGCTGGCATCCACTTCAGAAGTCTACGGCGACCCAGAAGTGCATCCTCAAACGGAAGAATATCGGGGTAACGTCAACCCGATCGGGATTCGCAGCTGCTACGACGAAGGGAAACGAGTCGCGGAAACCCTTGCCTTTGATTATCATCGCCAAAACGATGTTGATATCCGTGTTGCCAGAATTTTCAATACCTATGGGCCTCGAATGCTCGAAAACGACGGTCGCGTTGTCAGCAATCTGGTCGTTCAAGCACTGCGTGGGATTCCCTTAACAGTTTACGGAGATGGATCTCAGACTCGCAGCTTCTGCTATGTCTCCGACCTCGTAGACGGACTGTACCGCTTGATGAATGGTGACTTTATTGGGCCTGTGAACCTGGGTAACCCAGGCGAGTATACAATTTTACAGCTCGCGCAAACGGTTCAGGATATGGTCAATCCTGAAGCTGCGTTGAAATTTGAGCCACTGCCGCAAGATGATCCGCGTCGTCGCAAGCCGGACATCACTCGTGCTCAAACGCACCTAGGTTGGCAACCGACAATCTCGCTGAGAGACGGATTAGAGCGCACGATCGCAGATTTTCGCAGCCGTATTGAAGCTTCCGAAGCACAATCTCAATTGGATGCGGCTAGCATCACCACGCATTAATCAAACATTCCCGAATTTCTGAAATTCGGGAATGCTAGCGAGAAATAAACTGACCTTTGTTTTGAGGAGTCTAGAGTTATGCGCGTTTGCGTTATTGGAACAGGCTACGTAGGTTTGGTAACAGGTGCTTGCCTTTCGCATATTGGTCATCATGTCATTTGCGTAGACAACAACGAAGCAAAAGTCAAGTTGATGCAGGCGGGACAGTCCCCAATTTTTGAACCCGGATTGTCTGAAATCATGCAGTCGTCCATTCAGTCTGGACGCTTGGAATTTACCACTGATATCGCAGCGGGTGTTGAACATGGCGAAATTTTATTTATTGCGGTTGGCACGCCTGCATTACCAAACGGGGAAAGTGATACCCGCTATGTTGAAGCAGTAGCCCGGGGCATCGGCTCAAACCTCAAAGGCGGCTATAAGGTGATTGTGAATAAGTCTACGGTTCCGATTGGATCGGGTGACTGGGTGAGAATGATCGTGCTTGATGGCATCGCGGAGCGTCAAAAGGCTGAAGCACAGCCTGTCCTCGCGACAGCGGGCGGCGGAGTGGATGAAGTCATGCCCAGTGCAGTAACAGGCGACTATGATTTCGATGTCGTCAGTAATCCTGAATTCTTACGCGAAGGTTCGGCTGTATTTGACACGTTCAATCCCGATCGTATTGTCTTAGGCAGCAATAACAACGATCGTCCAATCAAATTGATGAAAGAACTCTATGCTCCGATCGTAGAGCGTCAATTTGCAGAAGTTAAATCTGCGCCTCCAGTTCCCGTGGTTGTGACGGATCTCAGTTCAGCTGAAATGATCAAATATGCAGCGAATGCATTTTTGGCAACCAAAATCAGCTTTATCAACGAAGTGGCGAATATCTGCGATCGCGTTGGGGCAGATGTGAGCCAGGTTGCGAAAGGCATCGGTTTAGATTCTCGGATCGGCAGCAAATTCCTTCAAGCAGGTCTCGGTTGGGGTGGATCTTGCTTCCCGAAAGATGTCTCGGCATTGATTCACACCGCTGATGATTATGGTTACGAAACTCAACTGCTCAAGGCTGCAGTGAGTGTCAACGAGCGTCAACGGTTGATCGTGGTTGAGAAGCTGCAGCAAGCGTTGAAAATCTTGAAAGGAAAAACGATCGGCTTACTGGGCTTGACCTTCAAACCGGACACCGATGATTTGCGTGATGCTCCTGCATTGAATGTGATTGAGAACTTGGCTCGGCTCGGTGCAAAAGTGAAGGCATACGATCCGATTATTTCTCAGACCGGAATGCGTCATGGTCTTTCGGATGTGATCGTCGAAACCGATGCAGAGCGCTTAGCCGATGGCTGTGATGCACTCGCTCTGATTACCGAGTGGGAACAGTTCCTCAGTCTCGACTACATCAAGATGGCAAAACTGATGAACACCCCAATTTTGATCGATGGTCGGAACTTCCTCAACCAACCTGTGATGGAGGAAGCAGGCTTCCGTTATATCGGTATCGGTCGCTAAGTTTCATCTTCTCAACTCGAAAGAGGCGCAGCGATGCGTCTCTTTTTTTATGGGCAGTTCGAGAGCGATCGCAAAATGATTTCTAAATCTTCAGTTAATCGTTTTGCACCTTGTTTGGGATGGTCAGAGGCATAGACGATCGCACTCAAGGGCTTTTCGACATGAATTTTGACGGCGGTGCGCCAGGGGACAAGCGGCTTGCTGTATTGGATCGAGATCGGCACGATCCGAACATCTAGTTCTGGCTGGCTCGCTTCCGCTTGAAGTGCAAGTCGAGCAAGTCCCGGTTTAAGCGGTGCGGGCTGACGATAGATATTGCCTTCCGGAAAGATGACTAAGACTTCGCCGTGCTGAAGGAGACAAACGCTGTGACGCAAAGCGGAGATTCCAGGGTGACGTGTGTTGATGGGGAAGCCACCCAAACGTCGGATAAACCAACCTTGCAGCCCTTTAATCTCATCGGCAGTCACCATAAATCGCAACACGCGTCCAGTGACATCTTGCCCAACCGCATAAGGAACCATGAATGCATCCCAGCGCGATCGATGCGTTGAGGCAATGATCACTGGACCTGTCGTTGGAAAATGCTCTCGACCCGTGACTTCAATCCGACGAAAGTAGAACGGAAGCACAAGATATCGCGCCAGCGGGTAAGCAATAGAAGCCAGCCACGGAAGACAGCGCGAGCGGGTAGATTGAACAATAGAATTTGGGATTTCCACGGGCGGACGAGCGGTTGACTCGGATTCGGCAGAACAAAGTCGCTCCTTTGCAGTAGCGGAAGATTGAGACAGAGGCATGGAAAGACCGGGGCGAGTCAATACGCCATGAGATTTGGGGGATTTTGGCGAGCGCATGAAGTCAATCAGAAGCATAGCAGAATAAAACTCGTACCTTCTAGGGTCGGTAGATGATCCTTATATTCCATTTACGGTAGTGGGTTTTCTCGATCGTGCGGCTCTATCAGAGGACAGTTCTAGGGGTGGCTGATTGACGAATTTAGAACGAATCACTGACTCTTTTTGCAAGGCTCCCTTCCTCGCAGCTTCAAACCCTAAGTTCTAAAATCGAATAACTTAGGTGTTGACAGTTACAGTTTTGTCGCTTATATTAGTAAATGTCAAACGCGCTGAACAACGCGCTGCGAGGTGTGCCCCCATCGTCTAGAGGCCTAGGACACCTCCCTTTCACGGAGGCGACAGGGATTCGAATTCCCTTGGGGGTATTAGAAAAGCGAGGTAAGAGTAGCACTCTTACCTCGCTTTTTAGTTTTCTGCAGTCGGCAGCAGATGGGAGTTTTGCAGACTGCGATCGTAAACAATTCACACTTTCCGATCTTCGGGTTCAAATAACGATCCGATCGCAGGAAAGAGAAATCCTTTACCGACGAATAAACGCGATCGGATCTTCTGCGACCCAGCCTAATTTGGAATTCGTTCGCACTTCAAAATGCAAATGTGGTTGTACTGTACTCGGTGATCCGGTTTGTCCAACCTTTCCAACGACTGTCCCTCGTTTGATTACTTGTCCGACTTTGACATTGATGGTTGCCAACTGAGCGTACCGGGTTTGATAGCCCTGTTGATGATTAATCACAACGAGATTTCCATAGTTTCCCTGATTGCTTGCAAATGCGACGGTTCCATCCCCGATCGCTTTCACAGGTGTGCCCACATTTGCCAGCAGATCCGTTCCACTATGAAAGACTGGCTTTTCACGTCCTGCTGGCAAGTACCATCCAAAACCTAGCGCAATTGAAGCGGTTTCTCCCGTTAAAGGTGAACCAGATAAAACCGGAGTTTTGCCAACTGCTGCAGGTTGAGTACCGCTATTCGGTGACCAGTTTACACCTGGGACAAAGACAACTTTGGGCGATCGCTGACAGCCATTCACTTCGTATAGGACATCTGCCCGGACTCGATAACGTGCTGCTAAATCCTTAAAACTCGTTCCCGCCGGAACTTCCACCCGAATGCCGTTAAAGGGCGGAATTAGGAGCGTTTGTCCAGGCGAAACTTTTCCCGATCGCGTCTCGGGATTTAAGCCCATGATCGTTGTGGAAATGAGATTGTATTTTGTTGCGATCGAGTCGAGTGTTTCGCCTGCTGCAACTGTGTGACGAGATAACCGAGACAAGGCTGGAGCAGGGCAAGCCGATTCTTGTGCTTGCAGGGGGGGCATGATGCCAAACCCTAAAACTCCAGCTAGGAACAACCCACGATAATACATAGCTTGATTCAATGATGCCGCTATTTGTTCGGACGAGTTTATCATCCCGTTGTTTCAGGATTTCTGTTTCGGGATTTTCTAAACCACTTTCTGTCTTAAAAATGGCACGAGAATTTCATTCACCTTTTCGTGCCAGTCTTCTTGAGGATAATGTCCGACTTCATCGAGTTCAACCAAGGTTGGATACAAGGATTTTGCAGTCTCGATCGCGAGCCAAGGATCACGCGCTCCCCAACCGATTAATAATGGCTTTTTCCAGTCTTTTAATCCGGTTTCGATCTCAGCCGTAACTTGCTTGAGTTGGAGATTTTGCAGAATTGCGAATAATGCCCGCCCCACATCTGAAGTTTTTAACCACGGACGACGATAGACATCAAGGTCAGCATCTTCAATCCGATAACCGCCTCCCCCTTCCAGGGTGCGATCGACGAGCAGCGGGTCTTGCGTCATCATGTCTCCGACGAGAGGAATGCTCATCTGTTTTAGTTTCCAGGGCAATTTCGCGGTTTGGAAAATTGGGCAGTTAAAAATTGCCAGTCGTTCTACTTGGTCGGGATGTCTGAGCGCGTATTGGATTCCCACTGAGCCGAGAAAGCCTTGAGCGACGATCGAGACTTGCTCAAATTCAAATGCTGCAATCAAATCTTCGAGGACAGAGAGATACGTCTCGGGTTGATAAGCGAAATCTCGGCGATCCGGCATACTCGAATATCCACAGCCGATCCAATCTGGCGCGATCGCTCTAAATCCTTCTGCACCCAACGCAGGCAAGACATTGCGCCAACTGTAGCCCTGAGAGACTAAACCGTGGAGCAAAATGACCGGAGTGCGATCAGAAGAACTCGTCGGTTCGGCATCTCGGTAAAACCAATTTAGCGCTCCAACTTCAATTCGCTTCCCCGTTTCAGGCATAATCCCGCTCTCCACAACTTTTTTGTGAGCTTACCGTGTTTCGGGATCAACAATCTATTGTCACAAATCTATGACAAGTTTAAGAAACGGTAGTTGTTGATACAGAAATTATCTGGTATATTAGTCTCATAGACAAGAAATGACCAGGAGAAATGAGTATGTCCATTCAAGATCAAGCTCGCGCATTAATGGTTCGTCACCGCCAAATGATTCGCAACCGTGAGCAATCCATGTTGACTCGTCAAGCAAGCGAAGTTGGAATGCCTTCGGAATCTGCCCAGGTGATGCAAAGCAATCATCATGGAAATATTGAAAACTACGATCGTAGCAATGTTGGTTTGAGCTAGTTGCTAAATGATTGTTTCTCGTTAAGCGCTTTTCAGAAGAAGAGCGCTTTTTAATTGGTTAATTTGAAGCAGTGGGAAGCGCAGCACTCAAAACTTCTGAACCTTCTGTCGTCACTAGGACATCATCTTCGATCCGAATTCCCCGCACATCTGAAAATTCTGCGAGTCGCTGCCAATTCACTACATCGCGATATTTTTCTCTGCGCTCTGGATCATTTAAAATCGCTGGGACTTGGTAAAATCCAGGTTCGATCGTCACGATCATTCCAGCCTTTAACGGTCGATCGAGTCGTAAATATCCCAATCCAAATCGAGCACTGCGCGATCGCCCGGCTGCATATCCTGCTAGATCGCCCAAGTCTTCCATATCATGGACATCTAAACCTAGCAAATGCCCGATCCCATGTGGAAAGAACAACGCATGAGCATCTTGATCCACTAAATCTGCAGGTTGGCCCCGCAAAATTCCTAAATCGACTAAACCTTCTGCGAGCACTTCACAAGCGAGCAAATGAATATCGCGATATTCAATCCCAGGACAAATCTTTGCGATCGCTCGATCATGCGCTTCTAGTACCACATCATAAATCGCTTTTTGAGTCGGCGAAAACGTTCCACTAGCTGACCAGGTTCGCGTAATATCTGAAGCCCAACCGCTTTGAGTTTCTGCGCCTACATCTGCGAGCACTAAATCCCCAGTCTGTACAGGATGATGATACTGTTCATTGTGCAACACCTCACCGTGTACGGTCACAATACTGTTATAAGCACAGGTCATATTGTGCGAAAGAATCACACTTTCCATGGCTGCTCGAATCTGAGCTTCAGTTTTTGCGCTTAAGGTGGCTTGGATTCCGGCTTGATGAGCTTCAACGGTAACTGCGATCGCTTTGCGAATTTCGGCGATCGCACTTTCATCGTGAATGAGCCGCAATTCAATGATGGCTTTCTGCAATTCTAAATTGTCAATCTCAATGCCTGAAGTGATCTCTGAAAGTGGGTAAGCCGCATCCGCTCCGATCGCTTCTGCAATCTGATCGCGCGTCGGCGATTCTCCATGCCAAAGCGCACTGGCGGGTTTCGGATCATCGAGAAACAGTGTTAATCGCTCACCCTCAATTTTCACGATCGCATCTTCTAAAGACAATCCTGCAAAGTAGAGAAAATGACTACTCGCGCGAAATGGATAAGTATTTGCTGGAAAATTCCGAGATTTCCGACTTCCCGATCGTAAAATCACCGGAAAATCCACCAACTTAGAAAGCTTTTGTCGTCGAGCTTTGAGCGTATCAGCCAACTGATTCATGTTGTGCCAGAACTCCATTCAGAAAGATATCTGCAATCCCTTCTGCCATCTCCTTCATTTCATGCGGAGAACTTCCAGGGGACATGATTGTATCTTGACTGAATCCCGCGATCGTAAACATTCCTAAAAATACCCGCGCTACCAATCTTGGACTCATCTGCCGATAAATGCCTTGATCCATCGCGGTTTGAAAGAATGCCTCTGCTACGTCGGTCATTTTTTCGACGACTTCGATTTGAATGCGATCGCGCAAATCGGGGTGAAACTGCGCTTCCATAAAACAGACCTTGAATAAGTCTGCGTTCTGATGCATGTTCAACATCCTTTTTCGCATCACTTGAGCGATCGCTTTATAGCTACCCATTTCGCTTAACTCGGTGAGCAAATCGGTCAAAATCTCGATCCAGCCTTGGGTCGCAACTTCAATTAGGATGGCCTTTTTATTCGTGAAATGGCGAAATAACGTTCCTTCTGCGACTCCAGCTTTTTCTGCCAAATCCCGTGTAGTCGTCCCATCATATCCTTGCTTCGCAAACAGCTTCAGCGCTGCTTTGAGAATACGAGTGCGCGTTTCAGCTTCAGCTTGTTGGGGCAGTCGGTTGGTTATTGCCATCGCTTCAAGGAACAGGGCGGGATCACAAGTGTCGCCTGTTATTTCAATTGTGCAAGCGATCTCAAATCTCTTGCTTAAGTGTTATAGAGTTTACAGATTTCAACGAAATAAATTGCCGTTACTCAACCGATCGTCAATTTTCGCAACGTTTCGCAAATTTACCGAGATCGCACTGAGAACATCAAAATCTGTTTCTCAGGGGGAAATCTATCCTTAGTATGAATATTCGAGGATAGACGATGAAACTTAGTGTTCTGCAAAATACTATTTTTAAGCAATCGACGGCAAGTTCTGGAGAGTTAGCGGATGCGGATAAAGTCTCAGTTGCAGGGGGGCAAACGTTTGAACTGCATTCTTGGAAAGCAGTTGATCCCAAGCATCTCAAAGTTGCGATGTTAGGGCAATCGCTTGGCAATCCTACAAAAACTGAGTGGTATGTGTTTGTAGAACATGTTCAACTGATCGACAATCAAGGTGCGATCGTTCCGATTCAAGTTGAGCGTCCGAAACCTCAGGTAGAGAAAGTAGCGCTACCTGCTCAAAAGAAATTGGGTGTGCTCTACAAGAGCCAGCTTGACAATGAGTTGAACCCGACGGGTGCTTGCAATGTAACTTGCTATGCGATGGCAATGGTGTACTGGCAGCGTAAAGGTCAGAGTGATAGCTTTATCCAGCTTGAAGATGAACTCTACCAATATATGGAAGATCATCAACTCTCACGACATGAGCCATCGGATTTAGTCAAACTCGGAGAGGCTTACGGCTTAAAGGTTGACTACACCAATCGTGGAAGTTTATATGATATTCGTAAAGCGATCGCAGAAGGAAAGCCTTGCATTGTTCATGGCTATTTCACAGGATTCGGTCATATTATTCTGATTCGCGGCTATGACGAAACAGGATTTTGGGTGAATGATCCTTACGGAGAATGGACAGAATGGGGGTATCGTACTGATCTGAGTGGGGAAAATCTGCATTACTCGAATGAGCTAATTCAATCGAAGTGTTCTCCAGAAGGCGAGGATTTCATTTGGTTGCATCGGATTGCCAAGGCTTTATAACGATTGAAGTCGTCGTCAACCGCAGCAATGTTGCGGAGTAGGGAGTGGGGAGTGGGGAGAACCTAACTCAGGTTGCTCCCTATTCTTCCATCAAATTTATTGCGGTGAACTAGTAGCGAAGCACAAATTCTCTAGGCTGAAGAACTCTGAGGGTGAACAAACCGAGGATTTCGTTGAAGTGATCCACAGAGAGGGTGGAAGAGGGATAGATGGGTTGGATCGATCCAACTCTCGACAATTTGACGATTTTCAGCACGATCACGCTCATCAGGAGGTAAGCCGAGAAGTTGATTGAGCCGAGTTGCTAAAAGAACCGTCGAGGTTGGAGTATAGCTGCTGCAAAAGTTTTTCAGATTGGGAACGACTGTGACCCATAGATCCTGAGTCAAAATTAGCGATCTACCTTGATTAGGTGCATAGTTGCCCAAGTTCAACTAAGACGCGATCGCGATTATCCCAAATTAACGCTTTGTTGTAGGGAGTAATTGCTGTGAGATTGCGAAACACTTCTTGGGATTCCGGAGTTCGAGCATCTTCAACTGCATCCCAGTATTCTGAAGGCAACGGATTTGACTTGACAGATGTGTTCTGCGTTTGACTTAAAATATCCTACTCTCTGCAATCAAGCTAATACTACTAACCAGAATAGCTACAACTAGCTTCATCTGAAGATTGATAGCTTTGCTCATTAGATCTGCATCCCATATTGTCAATGTGCGATCGCGCCCGTTTCAAAAGCTACCTCACACGTTCAAATTTATTGTCTGTTATCTTGCCAAGAAACTATAACCTTGGCTGCCCGAAGGCATACTTCACTGTGAATCCGACTTGAGTCAGTGCTCTAACATACTGTTTGAGATCATAGTTGCTCTCCAGAACCAACTTGAGATTTGAAAAGCAAGACGGTAAGTATTCTTTGAACGGAATCATCCCTGGATTGTTTTGAAGTTTTGCATAAAGTACTTCATCAGGAGAAGAACTATCAGCTTTCTGATCCTTCTCGATCGTTTGATCATGCTGTCGATAAACAAATCCCCAAGCGATCGGATCGTCTTCCTTATTTTGCTGAAAAAAGTAATACTTGCCTGACTTCGGTGATTTAATCACCGAGACTCCTGAGTGATATAACCGAACTCCAAAGCTAAAATCAGAATTACTTTGAGCTTCAATCTGAAACTCATTCATTTCTACATCTGTAATTCGAGCTTTGGCTAACTCAAAATTTAATGCAGTCGGGAAGTCTTGCACAAGATTCAGCGGTACTCTACCTGTATTCAGTAATTGATCTAATTGCTGGCGAGACAAAGTACAATTTACCTGATTCGTATTGTTACTAGTTGCAAATTGCTGCCTGTCTGTCACAATTTTTGCTGCTGTTGATAGATAATGCTCTTTCAACACAGTATTAGCTGTCTCTTGAAACTGCTGTTCAGTTGGCACTCTTGAGGATGAAGAAAGAGCAGCATCAGTGTCGAGGTTGTCTAGTTTGCATAGTTCTCCAACATATGCCCCGAAAAAGTTGTAAAAATCATCTCCAACATCTTCCAAGTACTCATACTGATAGGCTTTGACAAAATCGTATAGAGCGGACTGCAAACGTTCACGAATCTGTTGCTGCATCACATTAAGATGACTTTTCGTACCTACAGATAAAGATTGATCGAGAAACTGTCGCTGCTGACTGAGTGCGACTGATGCTATCAGGTTTTTTGAGATTGCTGCGGTGTAGTATGAGATTTGATTTTGAATGCTGATGACATCTCTCATCGCTTCTAGCTTCGTTTGATTACAGTCTTCTACTGACTTTTTGAGTGCATTAAACTTGTTTTTGAGTTCATCAGAAAAGATACTGCTTGCATTGATATCATCCAAGGTACTCATGAGTTTCTGTACCTGTGGATTGTCATCCTCTACAGTGACTTTTGCAAAGACAAGTCCACTAATGCCTTGAACAATGTTAGAAACACCACTTCCAATGCCTTGAAGTTTACCTAAAGTCTCTTTCGTCTTCTCTTCTAGCGTTTGTTTATTCGTTTCGAGCTTCTCTAACTGATCGACTAATATCTGCTTGCGGGTTTTCTCGTGAGTTTCAAGTTCTGATGTTGCGGTGTCAAGTTGAGTCTGTAAGCGTTTTTTGGCTGTCTCGAATCGGTCTTGAGCAACCAATCTTAATTCATCTTGCAGACTTGCAAATTTTTTCTGCCGCTTTTCTTTCTCTGCCTCATTAGATGGACTTATTTTCTCTAAGTCTTGGATCTGCTTCTTCAGAGCCTCGATCTCATTTTGACGTAATTGATGCCAAGGCGATTGGGTATTGGTGCTTTCAATCGACTTCTGGAGTTCCTCAATTGAGTGGGTTAGTCCACTGGTTGTATCTTTAACGAGTGTATCTGTATGTGCGCCAAGAAATGCATCAATGTTACTTTCGAGCGTGCTTCCGAATCCTGAGAAGCTTTCACTTACTTTGTCATAGCTAAAATTCCCTTGGTCATCTTGCCATTCAAAATCAGAGATCGAGACGACTGTATCACCTGCCAAACTTAAGTAGGGCTGTCCGACCGGAACAATTTTTGCAAGACCCCCAATGAGTTTGCAAAATCCCTTGAGTAGATTTTGGGCTTCTTGTTCTGCTTCTACTTGTGCCCTTGCTTCGCGTAAGGCTTGATCTTTAACGTCATTAAATGTTGCTTGCTCTTGTGCTAATTGATCCGCTGCCTGCCGCAATTTGTCTTTTGCATCTGCAAGCTGTGTGATTAGCCCGACTCGATTGCCCTCGTCTCGGAACATTTTTCGAGCAGACTCTAGTTCATCTCGTAGTGATCTTGCAGTAGCATTCTGAAAGTCTTGTTGGTCTTTTAATTGCTCCCATTTGTCCAACAGGCGTTGGGTAAAGTAAAGGAGTGGTGCTGAGTTTTGATACTCTTTGTCAAAAATATCAAAATTAGTCGTTACATTCAGCCTGGGAACCCAACCAATCGGATTCCCAAAATAATCTACTAATCTTTTTTGCTCAAGATGCGATCGCATTGTCCCGATCGCAATTTGTAATGCAGTCAATTCTGAGTCAGTCGTTGCTTGAAGTGCATTGTAATAGGGTGCTAAAATCGCCTTTGCATCATCTAGCCAACCATTTCTAAAGGCATCGGATGCATACGTGATCACTGCATTGAGTGCAGCAGGATGAATCCACATTGCAGTGCTAGTCGGTGCTATCGGGATCGGTTGAATTGAGCCATTCTCACCTGGCTTACACTGGCTATAATCAAACGGAGCATCCGTTCCTTTTTTTGCACTGACATCTTGAAGTACGATCGAAGGACTTCGCGAGGACTCAATGACATCCGTTTTGACAATCTCAATTGTTGCCCAGTATGCCGGATAAGGTTTTCCAGGTTCACCCCCCGGTTGTACACCATTTTTCACCCCTTGAGGATCGGCTCCCCTTTGTCCAGGATTGAGAGAACTGCACTGCGTCAGACCCTCTAGATTCGCTAAAGCATAGACACTACCAGCGTTTCCTCCATTGCCAGGTATGCCTGGTGCATAGGCATCTTCACCATTGCCGGGTCTCTTTCGATTTGGATCATCATCAAAAAAATCGGGATGGAGAATCCACGCCAAATCAGAATCTGAAACCCAATCTATACTGTGATAAGAGAGACAGGCTTCACCAGGAAAGTAAAATCGGTATATGTTCTTTCTAACAACATTGTCATCATAGGCAAAGAGCGTAGCGTAAACGATATGCCCATTTTTTAATGCATAATTAGCATGAACAATATCGCTTGGGTTGCTCACTTCACCCGCACTATCACTCTTCTGCGTCAAGGCTGACTCTGATAAACTTTCTATACCTTTGGGCCAACGCCAACTTCCGACATGCGGAAAGCCAGAGTTCGCAATATGTCCCTCAAAGCCCTCGGGCTTCACTGCATCTAAATTTTTAGAAGGTGAATCTGCTCCTGCTACAAACGGTTTTAGCCCGCCTGCTTCTGGTTGCTGTCCAGGTGCTCCATTCCCTTGAAAGCGAATCTTATTGTCATTGGGAAAATTTATACTGTTAACATAAAGCCAGATGTCGCCTGCATGTTCACCATTTTGCCCATTTGCGCACTGATAATCTTTTGGATAAATGCCGTTTCGTTCCGCTTCGTAGGCAGGAGTTGACCATTCACAGGGACTAGTATCGATGCAGCCCTCCTGCTCAAACTTGAGTTCTCGTGAATAAATTGTCACTTTAGTTCCAGGAAATCTTAGAGGGGAAGCGATCGTGACTGTGTCCGCATACATTGTCAACTCTTTGATATCCAGCACCGATGCTCCCTGATAGGTCATGAGTCCATAATCGTTCTCCGTTTCGCTCCAGATCAGATGAACCCCAACAATCTCAACTCGGCGCGTTTCCTGCTCGATCGTATTAAATTGCTCTTTGACCGAACTAGGATGTTCTGAGATGTGAATATAATCTCGCGAACTGGGATCAGGCTTTTGTCTCAGAGAATTGAGAGCTTCCGATTGCTTGACAACCTCAAGAAGTGTCTTTGGTGGAACAGATGCAAATACTCGACTTTCGTTTGACATAAGCGATCTCTACCTCCTGCTGTCAGGTGTGGAGAATGTTCTATCTGTCTGTATCAGCTATTACTACTTCAAGGGACGATCGCGAGAACTAAATCGTCCCAGATTTAATTAGGACGCTGATGAGGCTTCGAGTCTCGTATGCAGATCAGCGATGGCGGCTGCTAGCGTTTCACTGTTGTGACGCGGAATCGTAAAGTCTTTGTCTAGCACTTGACAGGATGCGAGAACTACCTTTACGACAGCTTTCACATGACAACTGACTGTACTTTGATCGCAATGCCAATTTGAAACAGTAATATCAACATCAAAGCCAAAGATTTTTTTGTGAATTGTGCCATTTCCGCTGATGTCGATCGGAATTGACCCTGAGCCTAGATTGGTATGAGCAATCAGTAAAACAGGGAAAGTACAACCTGTCTGGGGATCAGAGACAATCACGTCTACTGTGCCGTTAATCATCCCAAAGCAGGAAAACGGCACATCCTCCTTATGAATTACGGGAATCGCATCACTCATAACCATGCTCCTAATAAAAATCTACATCTCTCAAACACAGAATGCTGAAACTGATCAAACTATGAAGATGTCTTGAAATTTATCAATGATGCGATATCTCTGTCTTTACAGGAAAGTATGGAGTTGAGTATGAAAAGTATGATTTAATTCTGATTATTCCTCCAAAGCTGTGAAATCTTATGGAATTCGAGCAGGCATTGGGGATCGTCACGGGTGCATTCAATCGCAAGTTATCCAGATCTTTGACAGAGGTCGAAGTTGCTCTATTGTCTGGAGCGTGGAACAACTGGACTTACGATCGCATCGCTGAACGATCAGGGTATACACTCAACTACTTACAACGCGACGCTGGACCTAAATTCTGGAAACTTTTGAGCAAAGTACTAGACCGTAAGGTCAGTAAAACAACATTACGTGCTCGTTTAATCTATCTGAGTGCTCCAGTTCTGTCTACTCAATCTGCAAAGGCAGACATTTATACCTCCTGGGGTGAAGCAACCGATGTATCGTTCTTTCAGGGTAGAGCCGAAGAAATCGAACAATTGAGCCAATGGATCATTCGCGATCGCTGTCACTTGATCAGCGTAGTCGGCATGGGTGGAATCGGTAAAAGTGCTTTAGCAGCTAAAGTCGCCCAACAAGTTCAAGAAGATTTTGAGTGCGTCATTTGGCGATCGCTGCGCAATGCTCCGTCGCTAGAAACACTTCTATCTGAGCTAGTTCCATTTCTGTCCAAGCAGCAAGATATCGTCGCCAAGCCAGAGCGATTGCTTCACTGGCTACAAACACATCGCTGTCTCTTGATTCTAGACAATCAAGAGACACTTCTCGAAGCTGGCAATCGTGCTGGATACTATCAATCTAATTTCAAAGCTTATAGCGACCTATTTCGCTTACTTGGAGAATCGCATCATCAGAGTTGTGTACTTCTAACGAGTCGAGAGAAATCTGCGGAAATTGCAGTTTTAGAAGACTGGGATGGAGTAGTACGTTCTCTATCTCTGAGAGGCTCTTGGCAAGCATCTCTCGCACTTCTAGAATCGAAGCGCCTAATGGGCACTCCAACCGAAAAACGCCAACTCTGCGAATTGTATCGGTGCAATCCACTGGCGATCAAAATGGTTGCAACTTCGATTCAGAGTTTGTTTGATGGAGAAATTGCTGCTTTTTTACAGTCAGAAACTCCAAAATTTCATGGCATTCGCCGCTTACTCGAACAGCAATTTGAACGATTATCATCCCTAGAGCAAACTGTCATGTACTGGTTAGCAATTAATCGGGAATGGATCGCGATCGCACAATTGCACAATGACATTGTACCTACGGTCATGCGTGCTAGCCTGTTAGAAGCTCTAGAATCGTTGACTTGGCGGAACCTAATTGAAAAGCGCTCTGGTGAATATACTCAGCAACCTGTAGTCATGGAGTACGTCATCAATCGTTTCATTCAGCAGCTAACTTCTGAGTTATTAGCGACTCAAACATCATGTCTGAGCCATTATGCTTTGATTAAAACGACAGTTTTAGACTACATCCAAGAAAGCCAAATTCGATTGATCTTGCAGCCACTGATTGAACAGTTAAATGCTTCATTTCAGGGTAAAGCTGCCATGCTAGAACAGCATTTACAATTAATACTTGCAAAATTGCGAACGGCTCCTGAAACAGGATTTGGGTATGGAGTAGGTAACTTCCTCAATCTTTGCTTGCATCTCAAAATTAATCTAGCAGGGTATGATTTCTCCCATCTACCGATTCGTCATGCAGATCTTCAAGGCGCAACCTTACAAAACATCAATTTTCAATTCGCGCATTTTGATCAATCAACTTTTACTCAGACCTTTGCTGGAGGAGTTTGGGTGCGATTTAGTCCCAATGGACAACACTTTGCGATCGGAGATACCAAAGGCGGACTACACATTTGGCAATTTCAAACCATGCAGCCCTTACTCACGATCCAAGCTCATCAAAGCTGGATTCTAGCAGCTGCTTGGCATCCTGATAGTACAAGACTTGCGAGCGGAGTAGGTCCAATCGTTCGCCTTTGGGACACTCGCACTGGTCGCTGGCTGCGAAACTTTGAAGGCTTTACAGATTGCGTGTTTACGCTAGCTTGGAGTCCCGATGGGCAACGACTCGCTTGTGGTGGGCAAGCAGCAGATATTCTAATTTGGGACGGAACGACTGGAACTTGTCTGACCCGGTTAGCAACAAGCAAGCAGCAGCAGCGCGCGCGCTGTTGGATTTGGTCGGTGATCTGGCTGAACCATGGGACAATGCTAGCAGCAGCTTACACAGATTGCACGATTAAAGTCTGGGATATCGCTTCAAGCAAATGTATCCGCGTTATTCAAGCGCATGAGCACTGGGTTTTGTCTCTGGCACTACATCCAAGTGGTAGAATGCTCGCGAGCAGCAGTATGGATCGAACTGTTAAACTTTGGGACTGGCAAACTGGGGAATGTTTACAAGCGATCGCAGTTCGAGATTCGGTCTGGCGGATGGAATGGAGTCCTGATGGGCAAAAGCTAGCTGGGGGCAGCGATGATCATACTGTAACGCTCTGGGATCGTACTCTAAGCTGTCTGCAAGTGTTTCAAGGACACCAAAGCTGGGTTTGGGCAGTCGCTTGGAGCCGCGATAGTAAGACGCTTGCCACGGTCTCTCATGATCATGTGATGAAGCTTTGGGATACTCAAACGAGATGCTGCGTCAAAACATTGCAGGGGCATAGTAACTCATCTTGGTGCGTGCAGTGGAGTAAGGACGGAGTTCATCTGCTCAGCAGTAACACGAATCATACCGTGCAATTATGGAATAGCCAAACGGGTGAATGTGTTCGAGTTTTTCAAGGGCATCGCAAAGAAGTTTTATGTGCAGCATGGAGTCCAAACGAACAATTAATTGCGAGTTGTGGAACAGATAACACAGTTCGCATTTGGGATGTGCAGGCAGGAAAATGTCTTCAGGTATTACTTGGACATCAGCGATGGGTAAAATCGGTTGCTTGGAGTCTAGATGGAAATTGTGTGATTAGTAGTAGCAATGATCAAACGGTGAAGCTCTGGGATATTCATTCTGGACAGTGCTTACTTACGCTTATAGACCATCAGCACCAGGTCAATTCTGTGGTTTGGTTTCCAGTTGGCAATCGTGTTGCGACTGCCAGTTTTGATCAAACGATTCGGTTCTGGAATCTAGATCAAGGTGTCTGTGATCGAATTTTACATGTCGGTCATTCTGTTCATTCTATTGCGTTTAGCCCAGACGGTCGATTGCTTGCGAGTGGAGATTATGAAAGTACCATCAAGCTCTGGGATGTGGAATCTGGAGAGTGTTTAAGAACTTTGCACGGACATGCACCTGGACATCTTTATGCAGTCACTTGGAGTGCGGATGGAACTCAGATTGCGAGTGCTTGTACTGACTCAACGATTAGAATTTGGGACGTGAGCACGGGTGAGTGTGAGCAGGTGATCGAAGGTAACAATTGGGGAACATCGGTCGCTTGGAATCCGATAAAACCGTTTCTGGCGATCGCTTACTTTGAGCAACCGATTCAAATCTGGCATATGCATCGTCGCGAAACCGTTAAGGCGCTAAGCACTGAACGCCCGTATGAAAAAATGAATATTACTGGCATCACCGGAATTTCTGAGGCACAAAAAGAAAATCTAAAAGCGTTAGGCGCGATCGAAGCAGACAGAAGTTCTTACTTGATGCATCGCTCTACTGCGGCGATCGAATAACTCCGCCTTCTACCGGAATGACACCACTGCCTGCGAAAGGCTCTCCACTGCCCTGATTCCAGTTGAAATCACTAATTTCAAAACCTACAGAGCCAATCTGCTGAACCGGATTATAGCGGAGTGTAATGCCATAAGTCCGACGCTTGTACTCTAAAAAGTAATCCGTACTAATCTCTCGACCTGTTTGAATGTTGTAAGCCGTTTGAAACCCGATGCGAATTGGTCCATAAAGCTGCTGCGTGATCCCTGCATAGAGGATTTTATCGTCTGCAATCCGATCGAATAAGAACGGCGACAAACCATTGCGAAAGGCTTGTGAGTAAGTGACGTTAAACGCAGTGTAATCAAAAAACGGGCGCGAGAAGTTCCCAAATTGTCCTTGTAAACTCACAGCACCACTAATGCTGTTTTGACTTTCCCCGTTACTATAAGCAGTCGCAACACCTGTTACTCCTACACCCACACCAATGTAAGGACGAATTGGAATCGGAGAGTACTTCAAGCCTTGATCCGGGGTTGCAGGTAAAGCATTTCCTTGCCATAGTGTAAAGCCTCGACTCAAAGCAGCACTTGCTTGGAATCGTCCCAGACTAATGCGATTGTTCGATCGAATTGGTTCTAGTAAATCAAGGCGATCGGTGTCTGCTGTGACGTATTGATATCCCACTTGATAGCTGAGATTAATCCCAGTTTTACCGATTGGAACAATCGGTGAAAAGAACAATGCCCCAATGCTACTTTGAACGTCTTGGAAGCCGAGGGAATTATTGAATAAGCGATCGCGGTAACTTGCTTCTAAGCTTAAGGTATGTGTACCAATCAATTGTTGTGCTCGCAAGCTGCCTCGTAATGCTTCTTCACTCCGATTGAAGTCTAAGCTAGTTAAGACACCTTCGCCTCGAATCACAGTTCGAGGACTCAAGGGAGCCGCAAGCCGCGCCCGTAGACCAAAGAGATTGGCAATATTACTGCGATCTTGAAACGCTCTTTGCACGAAAAACTGCGGAGTGAGTGTGAATTGAATCGGCGACTGTGGGAAAACATTAATATCGCGTTCGATAAACAGTCCACCTCGATCTTCACCGTCATATCCGAAGTTGAACAAAGCAGGCGATCGCTGATTGCGATCGAGGACTAGCGTTCGACTCGGCAATGGCAGCGTAAACCCTTGATCAAAGACCAATCGGTTACGGCTGACGCGAAGTTCATCTCTGAGCGGTGAAATGCGTCTGAGTTCTGCCCGATCTGAGCGCAGTTCCAGTTCAGGCGGCGAGAATGGATCATTCGTGACTCGGATATTTCGAGCTTGAAAGCCTTCTGGATAAAACTCAATTTGAGCCGCCTCAAATCGTAAGCGTCGAACAGTTCCCCCGGCAGGTCGAACAATCGTTGATCCACTCGAATTTTGCTCAGAGCCAACATTAATCCGCGCACTGCCTGCTAGAGAAATGTTATTCTGCGCCGCAGTCACTCGATCGCCGACTGAACCCACGGGGACAACTCCCGCTGTAATGTTAGTGGGTAAGTTGGGATTGAGATCAGTTCCAGCCGTTGGAATAAAAATTTCTCCACTGGCTTGTTCAACGGTTCCTTCTTCTTGGATCAAGTTATAGCGGAATCGTTGCCCTCGTAGGACTTGATCGCCCCTAGTCAGCGTCACGTTGCCTTCTGCAACTGTGAGGCGATTCACGAGATTTACCTGTAAGCGATCGCCCGTCAGCAATGCGCCTCGAAATCGAAGTGAGACGTTTCCTTCGGCGGTGAAGATCTGGCGATTTGTGTCGTAGTCTTGGCGATCGGCTTTGAGTTCGAGGATTCCTTGGTTGGTGAGGCGTTCGCGCAAACCGCGCCGGGTGCAGCGCCGGTTCCCGTGCAAGAAGGCACGGCTGTCGTGCAGCCGGACGGTTCGGTCGTAAGCGGCGAGAACACCACCGAAGCGCGCCCCGATCCCGACGCCGAAGTGATCTGCCGCGTGATCCAGGAAACCGGCTCGCGTCTGGCGCGCCGCCGTCAGCGCGTCTGCGGCACGC
>NZ_JAFLCJ010000024.1:0-83793 GCF_017302695.1 Leptolyngbya sp. UWPOB_LEPTO1
TTGCCAGAAAGACGATCTGTTTTTCCAAGACTGAGAAGATGCATGATACTGTGATTGGATTATTCATCAATCGTCATGAGTTCGGGCGAGCAGTATAACGTTATGCCCACACATCTAGAACACTACCCGTTATTCGTCGTCGTGAGCGAAGCGATTATAGAGGAAATCCAATGCATAGTTTCGCAGTTTGTAATACTCTGGTGTTTCCATCATCCGCCCACGATTTCGAGGACGGCGGAATGGAATCTCCATCACTTCTCCAATGTTTGCCGCAGGTCCGTTAGTCATCATCACTAATTTATCTGCAAGAAATAACGCTTCATCAATGTCATGCGTAATCATCAACACCGTGCATTTGTGAGTGTTCCAGATCTTCAAAAGTTCTTCTTGCAATTCTTCTTTGGTGATGGCATCTAATGCACCAAATGGCTCATCTAAGATCAAAACTTCTGGACAAATGGCAAGCGCACGGGCGATCGCAACTCGCTGTTTCATCCCACCTGAGATTTGGGTGGGCTTTTTCTCCATTGCATCGGCTAGCCCAACCATTGCCAAAAAGTCTTTGACAATCTGAGTTTTTTCAGATTTGGGCTTGTCAGGATAAACGACGTTGACCCCGAGATAGACGTTTTCAAACACGGTGAGCCAAGGAAGCAATGCATATCCCTGGAATACGACCATACGATCGGGACCAGGTTTCTCGATCGGTTTACCTTGCAGCAGAACAGAACCTGTGGTGGGCTTGGAAAATCCGCTCACCATGTTGAGCAAGGTAGATTTTCCGCAACCCGAGTGACCGATAACGCAGATGAATTCACCCTGATTAACAGTGAGGTTGACATCTTTCAAAACCGTGTAGTCGCCATTTTTAGTGGGATACACTTTGGAGACTTGATCGATGACGAGAAAGGGATTGGCTGCTCTGGACGCAGAGCTTTGTGCAGATTGTGCCGAAGTCACCATTGTTCTAGATGATTGAGTGGTTTGCATGGTTAGGAGAGGGTTGATGTGCAGAATGAGGTAGCACGGCGGTGTTGCTGCGCGATCGACGGATCGGTGTTCTCTTAATCCTCCAAATCTGGAGGATCGAGCGAATGTGTGGATTCGCGATCGCGCACACCTTAAGCTGCCAGAATGCCTGGAGCTTTTAGCGGAATGTCTGCCATGTAGACATCGTGCTTAATCTTGAGGTGGTTGAGATAGCCGATTGGATCTTCTGCGGTAAAGGTTGTGCCATCAAACAGTTGAATTGGTCCGCGACTGTAGGAAACATCCTCTAGTTCAAGTTCACGAGACGCGATACTAAAGACACTCACCTTACAAATCCGCTCTAGAATTTCCACCCAGTTCCGCGGGAAGGGAATATCGCCCCACCGAGCCAACTGCGTCAGAATCCAAAGATGCTCTGTCCGGCTGGGACGGTTGACCCCTGCTCCAAAGAACTGAGGGTGTGAGTTCTCGCGCGGCGATCCTTTAATGTCACAAGTACTATGGCTGCCATCGCCAAGCCCAATGTAATCCATCTCACAATCGAGATATTGCGGTTGAGACAGAATCGCTTGAACTTCTGGATGATTTTCTGGATTTGCACAATAAGCACAAGCTTCGAGCAGTGCTTTGACGAGGGCAACGTGCGTGTTGGGATAGGTATTTGCCCAATCTTCTCGAACGCCTAGAACCTTACCAGGATGACCATCCCAGATTTCTAAGTCAGTTGCGATCGTATAGCCAATCTTGTCGAGCGAAGCCCGAATGTTCCAAGGTTCACCAATACAGTAACCATCAATGTTTCCAGCTTCTAGCTGAGCAACCATCTGCGCTGGCGGAATGGTTGAAATGGTTAAGTCTTTATCTGGATCGACTCCACCTGCCGCGAGCCAGTAGCGCAAGAGGAGGTTGTGCATCGAAGCCGGGTGAACGACTCCAAAGGTATGACGTTCATCTACACTCTCGAGCAGCATCCGCTTTAGCTCAGCCAAGGTGGTAATGCCTTTGTCAAAGAATCGCTTGTCGAGTGTAATTGCATTCCCATTTCGGGTCATAGTCAAAGCACTGACGACAGGGAGGGGTTCTCCTAATCCCCCGACGGTTAACCAAACAGGCATCCCAGAAGGCATTTGTGCGGCATCTAAATATTTACCAGCAATGCCATCTTGAATGCCGCGCCAGCTTGATTCACGAACTAAGTTGACTTCATCTAAGCCATGATGGGTGAAGAAGCCTTTCTCTTTGGCAATGATCAGGGGAGCCGCAGCTGTGAGCGGGACAAATCCGATTTCAAGATTGATCTTCTCTAAGCCATGACGAGCGATCGCGGTTGTTTTTCTCGCTCTCAGTTTCTTGATTTGCTTTTGCTGATTCAAGAAGTAAATGATTTCACTGCGATAGCTGTAGTAGTTGGGATGATTGACGACTTCCATGCGCTTGCGAGGGCGAGGAATGTCTACTTCCATGATTTGCCCGATCTTTGATTCGGGTCCATTCGTGAGCATGACAATGCGATCGCTCAACAGCAAAGCTTCATCGACATCGTGCGTGACCATGACAGCAGTCACATGACTCTCTTCGCAGATTTTCATCAATTGCTCTTGCAAGTTCCCGCGAGTCAGCGCATCCAATGCTCCGAAAGGCTCATCTAGCAGTAAGAGCTTCGGACGAGTTGCCAGCGCCCGTGCGATCGCGACTCGCTGCTTCATTCCGCCAGAAAGCTGATCCGGTGGCTTATCCACGGCATGTCGAAGACCAACTAAATCAATGTGTTCTTCAACAATTTGGTTCCGCTCGGCTGCTGAAAGATCTTTCATCACATTGTTAACCGCCAGCGCAATGTTTTGGCGCACGGTCATCCAAGGCAAGAGCGAGTAGTTTTGAAAAACCACCATTTTATCGGGACCAGGGCGCAGGATTTGTTCGCCTTGCAGCATCACGACACCATCTGTCGGTAAATCTAAACCTGCCACCATGTTCAGTAAGGTGGATTTACCACAACCCGAGTGACCAATCAGCGAGATAAATTCGCCCTGCTTAATTTCTAAATCAATTCCCTTCAGTGCAACGTAGTTGCCACCACCTTGAAGGGCAAAGGTCTTTTCAAGACTTTCAACAGTAACAAAGGAAGTCATAACTAAAACCTGGAACGACAGTGGTTAAGTGTTTCAGAACGGAATAGAGAACGATCGCTGGGATAAAAAGTGAAGGACGCAGAGGCGCAAACGTCGGAGAACAAATCCAGTCCTCATCATCCTTCACCTCTTGCTACCGCAGTGGAGCAAGCGCGCTAGTTCTTGGATTACCGTTGGCTTTGCGGCAAGATCTTATTCTGAAGCCATGCCATCAGGTTATCGAGCAACCAACCGACTAAGCCAATGTAAACCAAGGCTAAGATGATTTCACTCACCTGACTGTTCTGATAAGCGTTCCAGATAAAGAAGCCAATCCCCACAATCCCGGACATCACAATCTCTGCTGCAATAATCGCCAACCAAGCCAGACCAATTGCAATTCTCAATCCAGTAAAGATGTAAGGCAGTGCAGAGGGAATCAAAATCTTGAAAAAGTACTCCGACTTGGGCAATTGCAGCACTTGAGCAACGTTGTTATAGTCCTGCGGAATCTGTCGGACTCCCACTGCGGTGTTGATTAAGATCGGCCAAATTGCAGTAATGAAGATCACGAACAGTGCAGCAGGCTGGTTTTGCTTCAATGCAGCAAGTGCGATCGGAACCCATGCCAAAGGCGGAACAGTTCTTAAGATGTTGAAAATTGGATCGAGACCTTTTGAAAGACGTTTGTTCAATCCAACCAAGATGCCTAAGCTAATGCCTACCACTGCGGCAAACGTATAGCCAACTGCAACCCGTTGCAAGCTGGAGAACACTTGCCAGAATAGCCCTTTGTCTGTGCCACCCTTGTCATAGAACGGGTATAGAATCAAAATCCGAGTTTCTTCAATGACTTTGAAAGGCCCTGGCAAATCGGTCGGCACAATCATGGTCAGAATTTGCCAAAGGGCGAGCAATCCGAACAATGCTCCAATCGGCATCAGAATGTTGTCGAGTGTCTCTTTGGTCTTGTCGTCCCAAGTGAAGGCGGGGAATGTTGTCGTTCGCTTCCGGGCGATAGTCATGACGGTTTGCTCCTTATTAACTGCGGTAAGTGTTTAACAAATCAGACAAGTCATTCAAAGTGCGAGATGCACCGATTTAGCAACTACGCTGCTAGCTTCTTAATCTTTAAGCTGTCGAGATAAGCTTTGGGATTCTCTGGGTCAAACTTGACGCCATCGAAGAACTCTTCCACGCCTCGGGATGTACTGGTGGGAATGTCAGCAGAAGCAACTCCTAATTCTTGAGCAGCTTGTTTCCAGAGGTCTTCGCGATTGACTTTATCAATCATTTCTTTCGCTTTGTCTAGCGTGTTTTGTGGCAGGAAGCCCCAACGGACACTTTCGGTTAAGAACCACAGATCATGGCTCTTGTAAGGGTAAGACACGCTGCCTTTGCTATCTTTCCAGTACATCACAGCCAGTGATTTGTCATCGACGGTGCGCTCACCCAAGTTGTATTTGCCCATGAGCGGCTCGATGAGGACGTTCTCTGGAACGTTGAAGTATTCACGGGTAGCGAGGATTTTCGCCATTTCAGTCCGGTTGTTGAAATCATCACACCATTGCTGAGCTTCCATCACAGCTTTGAGCAGTGCTTTGGTTGCTTTAGGATGCTTATCGACCCAGTCTTTGCGAACTGCAAGGTACTCTTCTGGGTGTGCTTTCCAGATTTCTCCGGTCAAGGCAGCAATAAATCCAGTCTTATCAGCAACAATACGAGCGGGCCAGGGGTCGCCTGTACTAAATGCATCCATTGCACCACGTTTCATATCGGCAACGGTTTGTGCAGTCGGTACGGTGAGCAACTCAACATCTTCTACTGGATCAACGCCACCTGCTGCAAGCCAGTAGCGAATCCAAAATTCTTGGTTTGCTTTGGGGAAGGTGTAAGCGGCTTTGAAACGTCCGCCTTGAGACTTCAGACCGCCAAAGAATGCAGTTTGATCGGCGAGTTTCAAGCCGATGTTTTTACCAAGGTGCTTGCTTGCGATCGCAATTCCATTTCCTTGAGTGTTTAATTGCGCCAATACATACATTGGAACTTGAGCGCCATCGGTAATAATGCCTTCAGAAATCAAGTAGGGCATCGGCATTTGCCATTGTCCCCCATCAATTCCGCCGCCACCTGCGCCAATTTTGACGTTATCGCGGGCTGCACCCCAGTTTGCTTGCTTATCGAGCGAAACTTCAGTTAAGCCATGCTTGGCAAAGAAACCTTTTGCCTGAGCGATGATCAGCGGGGCTGCTTCAACGATCGGTAAATAGCCCAATTTGACCGTTTTAACTTCAGGTTCTTCGCCTGCTTTGACGGCAGAACCTACATTAGCAACGGGAGAAGCTTGTAGTCCACCAGTCGTCTGCTCTGGCGGATTTCCTAGACATCCTTTTAATAAGAGCGTAGAAGCAGTAGTCGCTCCTGCTGTTAATAAAAAGTTGCGCCGTGACATCGACGAAAAACGCTTCATATCCAACTCCCAAACATAGATAAATCAACAAATTAAGCGCTCGATTGAGCAAGCGAATCTGATCCAGAGATCCTTGTAATCACTGGAGTCTAGCTATTCAGACTGCGAAAATCTAATGTGCAAATTCAACGACAAAAATTAAGTTGAATTGCTGCATCACACCAAGCAAAAGCAGCCCTTTGAGCCGCAAAAATTAGACCAGCTTTGGCAGTTATTAATCGGTTTAACTCACTTGTTTAAGTCAATCAAACTTGATTAATCTGTTGAATATTAAGATACTCTGAAATTCTGTAAAAAGTCTAGACGTTGAAGTGCAAATAAGACCATAAATCTCAAATCTAATAGATGGATTTCAGTCTATAGATTCTCATCCCTGGATAGTAATTACTCCGATAAGCAAAGGATATATTAGTGATGAGTTACAGCTGAAAAAATACTGTGTATTCTGCTGAAATTCCTACTGTGACAAGACTACGCATGTTTTAAATAATTTGTATATGGCCTAAATTAATAGACTTATTTCTATTTTTTAGAAAGTATCTCTCCTCATCTCATAGGCTCAACTCATTGGAATTATCAAAATCAAACATACATTGATGAGATTCAATAATGGCATCGATTCTTTGAGATGAATAGATGAAATTAAGGTAATTAATTGGGTTGCTCTATCCATTGAGCGAATCCACAATGAATCATTACTGAAAGCCCTAAAACTGTAAACTTCTGTGAACCTTTATTTGCATCCCAGGTAACGAACTATTGCGGTTAATAACGAAACCGAAAAGTTTTACGCGCTGTCTTTTGACGTAGGGATTTTCCTGAAGACAGCATGACACTGGTGAGAACTGCTTACCGAATGTTGATGTTTAAGAGAAGAACAAAATGATT
This sequence comes from Leptolyngbya sp. UWPOB_LEPTO1, assembly GCF_017302695.1. Taxonomy (NCBI): domain Bacteria; kingdom Bacillati; phylum Cyanobacteriota; class Cyanophyceae; order Leptolyngbyales; family Leptolyngbyaceae; genus Leptolyngbya; species Leptolyngbya sp. UWPOB_LEPTO1. The sequence continues at coordinate 6,460 of NZ_JAFLCJ010000024.1, forward strand.
CGCAGAATGAGAACACTGTTGGCTACAATCGTCCTGTCTGTGGTGTTTCTAACCACATTGATCAGCCAACCTGCATTTGCAGCCGACGCAGCAGCAGGCGGAAAAGTCTTTAATGCAAACTGTGCAGCTTGTCATGCAGGCGGCGGTAACGCAATTAACGGCGCAAAAACTTTAAAGAAAGATGCGCTGACCGCAAATGGCAAAGATACAGTTGAAGCGATCGTTGCTCAAGTGACGAATGGCAAAGGTGCAATGCCCGCATTCAAAGGTCGTCTCAGCGATGACCAAATCCAATCCGTTGCACTCTACGTCTTAGATAAAGCAGAGAAAGGTTGGTAAGCGGATTTTGGAATTCAGGCTTGAATAGAGGGTAAGGTGGAGATCTGTTCCGAATATTCAATCCTGAATTCCGCACTTTATTATTAATATGTGGCGTAAATCGATTTTAGAGTGGCTAAAACAGCGTCCCTGGTTATTGGTTCCGTGTCTGGCGTTAATTCCGCTGGCTGGCGTTTATTTGAATCAGCAAAGTCATAGTGAACCTGCACCGCTGCCTTCTCCGATCGCATCTCCGTTGCCAAGCCCGATCGCTTTGCCGTCACCTCCGCCGAAATTAGCGCAACCCGTTAAGTCTCCCGCTCCAAAAAAGACGTTAACGCCCGTTGATCCGAAGCAATTTACTCCAGAAGAAGCTGCCCTGAATGCGAAAACCAAAGCGGCATTGATGGCTTCGATTGGAACGGTTGATTCATTAATTGAAATGCAAGTTGCGATCGCAATGGGACAACCGAGTTTGGCGATCGCGGCTTCTCAAGGTGCAACGATTCTGGATGGAGAAGGAAAGCCCATCGGTCAACTTTCGTCTGGAAATTCTTACCCGATTCAGGGAATTGGCGATCGCATGAATTTCGGCAACGGACAATTACCAGGAATGGTGATGATTCAGCCCCCGCCGAACGGAATTCTCTATCTTGGAGACAAACCGTACCGAGGTCGATTTTTACTCGCGGCTCAAGGCGGAAGAATTTGGGTCGTGAACTATATTAATTTGCGACACTATTTGCATAGTGTCGTTGCCAGTGAAGTTTCACCTAGCTGGAGTGCAGAAGCGCTAAAAGCTCAAGCCGTTGCGGCGCGATCGTATGCCTTAACTTACTATTTCCGGCGTGCTCAACCGCTTTATCACATGGGGTCTGACGAATATTTTCAAGTCTATAGCGGTATCTCTAGAGAAGCAGATGCCACCAATCGGGCGGTTGATCAGACCGCAGGGGAGTTTGTCAGCTATCGCGGCGGAATTGTCGAGTCGCTGTATGCCGCATCGGATGATATTGTCGCAGAAGCCTTTCGAGGCAAGGGAATGAGCCAACTAGGAGCATTGAGCCTTGCCGAACAAGGATATAACTATCGTCAGATTTTGGCACGCTACTATCCGAAAACGGGAATTGCTCGGATTGAGCAGGATCACGAATGATGCAAAGATGCGATCGCGTTTAACAGCGTTTGCGATCGCAATGGGCATTCCATAATGTAAGTATTGACTGGAATCAGACTGCCTACAGCAGTGAGCGAATTCTCGATCGGGCTACATCCTCCGAGTGCGATGACAAATTTTGGATCGGGCATTTGTTCGTAAAGCCGGATCAAGGTCGGGGCAAAATTGGGCGTGACTAGGCTAGCTGTGATGAGTAAATCAGCGGGATGAGCAGGTGCTTTGTGGGTACTCAGCAATGATGCAACCTTGATGAAGCAGCAAGTCGGCTCACATTCAGGCGAAGACAGTTCAGAGCGATGGATCTGTTGATATAAATTGTTGACGGTTGTTAGGATTGCATTTTCAAACAGAGGCTGTTTGTTCGGGTGCAATTTGTCTGCAATTAAGATTGTGTTTGGCATGGGACTGAGTATCCTGAGTGTGATCGATTGAATGCAGAATCAGTTCATTTTTCGCGGTTGTTGTAGCGTTGTTGCGAAGAGACAGTTTCAGTTTGACATAATCTTCTGAGATGACATCCGGAGTTTTGCAGAGATTCATATTTGACTGCTAGTACAAACAAAACTAGCACACACAAAAAATGGGAGGCACGATCGTGCCTCCCACCTCTTCAGAGTTCAATCTGTTTAGAATTCAATCTGCAAACTATGCGTTGGTCGGTTCAGGTGTCCCTGCGATCGCGCCTGTGGCATCTGCCAAATTCAACTTCACAGTCTTGACTTGATCAACTTTCGGCAAGATCAAGCTCAAAATTCCATCTTTGAACTCAGCTTTGACTTGATCATTCTTCACTTCAACTGGAAGAGGAATGACTCGTTGAAACTTACCATAGCGGAATTCGCTTCTAAAGAATCCACCTTCTTCGGTCTTTGATTCTTGGCGATGCTCACCTGCTAACGAAACCGCATCTTTGGTCACCTGAACATCAAGATCCTTTGCGTCAATGCCAGGGAGTTGGGCGCGGAGAACAAACTCATGACCTGTATCTTTTAATTCGACTGCAGGAGTCCAGTCAGTCGGCTCATGGGTCATCGGAGCCATCGAATCAAGCAATTGGTCAAATTGGCGACGGAATGTATCGATTTCTCGCCAGGGTTGCCAGTAACGAACTAACATCTTGTCACCTCTTGAAAAACGATTAAGAACTTGAATCTTCATGTCCTTATCGTGCCGCATCTTGAGGCAATCGACAGTCGCGTAAACTGTACTCTCTGAGTAGAGCTAACCGACTATGCTCAGACAAGCTAAGCTAAGACAAATTCGACGAGTGAATTGACACCTAGCGCATATTCAATGTCATCAATCTGATCGTGGTCGCGCCATTCATCCAAGACACCGAGTAAACAGCGTACGGCTAAATCCCGCTGAATCAATTCTGTAACGGCTTGCCATGCATCTGGCGCGTTCAGGAAAAATCCAAGCTGGATCATGCCTCCTTCATGCCACCAGACCCCAATCCAACCGGAATCTTGCTCTGTGATTTCGATGTGCTGTCCGAGGTAGGTCATCACTGTTTTACCTTAGTTACAAATCTTGAATGCATCTCAGCATACGATTTGCGATCGCAGTTTGACCTCTACTAAAAAGAAGGGATCGTACAATTCATCTCCCTATTCAGAGGAAGAGAAGTAGTACAACCCCTAATGTTGAACTTAAAAGAGTTTTACAATCTTAAGAAGCGCTGCGAGTGACTAATCCCCACAAGAAGATTGCAATCATTGCACCCAGAATTGCCACAATTAAGCTCGGTAGGCTAAATACCGAGATGGCAATCTTACCGCCGCCCGTGATCAGCGAGAATAAGCTACCTCCTAGCATTGCGCCTGCAATTCCCAAAATCATGGTGCTGAGAATGCCGCCGCCTTGGCGACCGGGATAAAGCAGCTTCGCGATCGCGCCAGCGACAATTCCAAGTAATGCCCAAGCAATAATGTTCACAGAAGTTTCTCCTAGAGCTTCAAAGTCTTAGCTGATAAGAATGTGCGATCGCAGGTATAGAATAGCGACCGACTTTTTCTATCTGTGGAGATACTATATCTTCCTCTTTGCTTTTAACAAAGCAATAAAATTTTTATTTAATAATCTACGACCGTAAGTGTACTAAAGCTATTGTTCAATTTTTTACTTCGAGTTTACAAAACGATTTAATTCATCATTCAGAATTTTCTGATACTCGTACTTTGGCAGGGATAAGATTCTATCTCAAGTCATATGACGTTCAGGTAAAGTGAGTTAAAATAGTATCACAGGGCACAAAAAAGATTCGGACATGCGTCGATTTGCATGGTGACAGGTTTGGAAGTGCCTCCTGCAATTACTTCATTGAGGAGGACTCTTATGAAATTCTTTCAACGTCAGAACTCGGAAAAAGACCAACCCCAAGTAGAACACGGTCCGCAACGTGAGCCAGAAGGTCATGTTCATCCGAACTATCGTCATTGGGTTTACTTGCGGAGATCGAGCAAATAGCTTGCGGGAGTACTAAAATTTGCGACTGAAGGGGCTGATTGGATGCAGCCCTTTTTTTTGCATTGACATTTTTGCATGGACAAAGGGAGAGTGAGGCTTCCTAGCAGATTAAGGTCTTGTATGCTTATGCACCGAGGCGATCGCGTAATTCTAAGTGAGTGATTGCAACTTCGGAGGCAGACGCATCGCTCTCGGCAGACGTGACGAATTCTGCATCCAGATCAAACCAAAACATAGTCCCAACTTGCAGAGTACTGTGAACTTGTAGCTTGGAGCCAAGTAGCTGGAGTAATTGTTGGCTAATCGATAAGCCTAAGCCAGAACCTTGTCCAGATCTGCGCCCTGACTCGGTTTGCATAAATGGTTTAAACAGCGACTGCATCTCGTGCGGCGCAATTCCAATCCCAGTATCTTCGACTTCAAAGCGCAATCGCGATGCTTCTATCCATAAGACGCGCAGAGAAATAGCACCTTGTTGAGTAAACTTCAGTGCATTGGTCAGAAGATTCATTAAGACTTGCCGTAACTTGCATTCGTCAGTTTGTACCCACTCTGGAACCTCTTGATCGCAGTGCAGCGTTAGGGTTAAATCGCGCGCGATCGCTTGAGGTTGATAGAGTTCTTCTAAACTGTGCAACATCTGGGGAATCGACACGGCTTGCAACTCGACAGTTTCTGCATTCGCTTCGAGTTTTGCCAACTCTAAAACACCGTTGATCAAATCTAAAAGGTGCTGCACACTTTGAGTAATCATCGTCAATCGCTCTTTCTGTTTCGGTGCAAGCGATTTATCGTAACCCATCAATTCGCTGCTGCTGAGAATAATGGACAGTGGCGTGCGCAACTCATGATTCACATTGGCAAGAAACGTTGTTTTAGCTCGATCAGCAGCTTCGGCTTCTTGTTTTGCCTGCATCAATTCAAGATTCTGTTGCTTTAAAGCTTGGGTGCGCTCTTCGACTTTCTGTTCTAAAGTTTTTGCATAATGTTGCAGCATGTCATGAGATTCAGAGAGCGATCGCCAAACTAAATGCATCCGCATGGTTAACGCGACCAATTTCATTCCCAAAATTGGAGCGACGATCGGCATCCACCAGCCTGCCAAAAATAAAAGATACGTTCCAGCAATGCCGCTTAACGTAACGCCAACGGCTAATATCAGTGCCAATCGCAACGATTTCACACGCCACCCTAAGACCGCACCGCCTCCGAGCCAAATTAACAACCAAGCGCCCCCGACTCCAGCCGGAACCCCTCGTAAAAGTGGTCTGCCCTCGATCGCAGCGCTGATCAACTGGCTGGAGAAATCTGCATGCACTTCAACGCCTGCTGAAGTCATTTGAGCCGTTTGCGAATAGGGGGTAAAAAAGCGATCGTTCAGACTTTCTGCGATCGACCCAATCACCACGATGCGATCTTGCATCAATCCGGCGGGAACCCGATCTTGTAGCACATCGTTAAAACTAACCGAGGTAAAGCGCTGCCTCAGATTGCGAAAATTCGCCATCAGCTGAAATCCACCCGTGTCCGCGCGAACATACCCCCCAGTTGTTGGCGACAAAGCTTCCAAACGGGCGCGCCCGAGTTGGATCTGAGATGTTCCGGAGATCGGTCTTGGCGTAATGCCTTCTGCTTTGAGATACTCTAGCGCCAAGCGAGTTCCCAAGGTTTCCAGCGTCCGCGAATCTTTTCCCCATAGCTTATTGACTCTCAGCGAAAGCAGGTTGCGCCGCACTTTGCCATCGTGATCGAGAACAATATCGCTCGCTGCAATTTGATTGCGCTGACGCAGGATAGGCGGGGGATCAACGGAAGGAAAGTTGTTGCCGCTGATCGTCTTCTCAATGCCAATCAGATTGGACATTTGACTGTAAACCTTTTGCAAGGCGGCATGTCCAGGTTCAACAGGCAGATTTCGATACAGATCCATTCCCACGACTCGTGGCTTTTGGCGCTGAATCTTGGTGAGCAACTCAGCCAGGAGTTCATCTGAAATTGGGTATTGTCTGAGTGAATTAAAGTCAGATTCGTCGATCGTGACGATGACCAACCGGGAGTCGACAGGTTCTAAGAGACGTGCCCGAAACCATTGATCGAGCACCATTAACTCCAATTGCTGGAATGCGCCAGCAAGCTGCATTCCGAGAACTGCTGTTGCTGTTGCGATCGTGCTGAGACTAACTCTTACCCACTGCCGCACTGATTTTCACCACTCCTAGCCCCTAAGCTGCTGTTATTGTCAAGTCTTTACAAACTTTAGGGCAGTGTGATGAAGTTGTCTACCGCAACTGAAAATAATTAAGATCGCGATCCGCCACCTGTGGTGGTTCCGGGTGAACCTGAATTTGGAGGCGGTGTGATTTGGGCGTAGGCAGAATAGCTTGAAGCGGAAATAATCTGAATCCCAACCGACAAACCGATAGCGAAAACTGCGTAAGCAAGGCGAGAAGTAGTCATATTTTTGCCCAATGGAATAATCTGATGACACTGTTCTGAGTCTTCGATCGACAGTTTTGTCGTAACGAGGTTGAGCCATGATGTGAACCAGTAGGTCAGTAAATGAGCGGGTGAGTTGCCTCAGTCGCATCAAATGACTTAAGAGAGAAGAGATGGTTCACGCAAATAGAGAATAGAGCGATCGGTGAAACTGTCGATGGATACGGGGTTCGGACGCAATTAAGTTACTATACAAACCCAGGAAGATATCTCAGTATTTTTACGGCGGTTTCCTGCTTCTTCAAACAAGTTTTCCTGAAGAGATGATAGAGGTTTGATGAAGACCGAAGTTGATGTTCCACTGTCAGGCTGAAATGACCGAGTTGCAATTGATACACGCTTTATAAGATTTATGAATCGCCTGAGTAGTTTTGAGGAGATTGCGGCTTTCGGGGCGCATCCGGCAGAATGGAACGATGAACCAAGTTGATTATCTACGAATTAGTTTAGTCGATCGCTGTAATTTCCGGTGCCAATATTGTATGCCGGAAGGAAGTGACTTAGCGTATGTATTGCAGCAAGATCTGTTGACTCAGGCGGAGTTGCTGACATTGCTGCGAGAGGTGTTTATTCCAGTTGGGTTTACACGATTTCGGCTGACGGGGGGAGAGCCTTTGATTCGTCCGGGAGTCGTCGAGATTGTCAGCGCGATCGCACAATTTCCTGAAACCAAAGACTTGTCGATGACGACAAATGCCTTCTTACTAGAGTCGATGGCGCAGGATCTCTATGATGCAGGATTGAGAAGAATCAATATTAGTTTAGATTCACTCGTTCCAGAAATCTTTGATCAAATTATTGGTCATCGAGGTAAGTCTCGTTGGCAGCAGGTTTGGGATGGAATTCAAGCCGCGCATCGGATTGGATTTAGTCCTTTGAAGCTGAATGTTGTGGTGATTCCAGGTGTGAATGATCATGAAGTGCTAGAGTTAGCAGCTCTGAGTCTTGATCGAGAATGGCATGTGCGATTTATTGAGTTCATGCCGATTGGGAATGATCAATTGTTTCAGCAACAGGGTTGGATCGATTCAGAAACGATTCGTCAACAGATTCGAGAACGCTGGGGATTAACAGAAGCGACTGTGAAAGGAAATGGTCCAGCGGATGTGTTTCGGATTCCAGGGGCGAAGGGGACGTTGGGATTTATTAGTCAAATGTCGGAATGTTTTTGCGATCGCTGTAATCGAATGCGATTATCTGCCGATGGCTGGCTCCGCCCTTGTTTGCTCAATGAGATCGGACAGATTGATTTGCGATCGCAACTGCGATCGGGCGTTTCGACTCAAGCACTGCGCGAGCAGGTCAGTGAACTTTTAGGACTGAAGCCTGAGATTAACTACAAACAGCGTGATTCGGGCACCACTGGGAAGTATCACCGCACGATGTCGCAGATTGGAGGTTGAGAAGCTGAGAGTGACATGACAAATTTGCAGGAAACCAGAGAGAATTCCCAAGTATTGAATGACAACGGGAAAATCAAATTTGTCTACGATCGTGATCGGTGCCGAGATTTTTGAGCGATCGTCTCAGTTGCAAACTGTAGAAATCTTTGCCGAGACTCAAGCGAACGGTAAGATATGACTGACCTTCTTCCAGTCTTGCCCATTATGGATCTCAAACCCTTCATCCGCGAAATTCCAGATTTTCCCAAACCCGGTATTCTGTTCAGAGACATTACAACTTTATTACAAAATCCAGCCGGACTAAGAGCCACGATCGAGCTATTTGAGGAAAAATGTTCTCACCTCAATCCTGACTACATCGTGGGCATGGAATCGCGAGGGTTTATTTTCGGCGCACCCTTGGCTTACCGAATGAATATCGGATTTGTACCTGTCCGTAAGCCCGGAAAACTGCCCGCTGCGGTGCATTCAGTCGAATACGAATTGGAATATGGAACAGACACTTTAGAGATGCATCAAGACGCGGTACAGCCTGGAAGCCGCATCTTAATTGTGGACGATCTGATTGCCACGGGCGGAACCGCAGGTGCAACGGCAAAACTGGTTCAACAAATTGGGTGTGAATTAGTCGGCTGTGCGTTTTTGATTGAATTAAAAGAATTGCAAGGACGCGATCGCTTGCCGCAAGTTCCGATCGTTACGCTCGTCGAATACTAGCGCTATAATCACGAAACCGATCGCTCTGGTTTTCCACATGACTACTTCAACCCCTAGAAGATTCCAATCTGGTTTCGATCGAATTCTTGAAGCGCTGACCAGTGAAACTTCGATTTATGTGATGAAGCGATTATTGCAAGCATTATTTACACTCTTGCTTGCCGCCGCATTAAGCTTTTTCATCATTCAGCTTGCGCCAGGTGACTACCTCGATACGCTGCGCGAAAACCCGAAAATTTCGCCAGAACGGATTGATCAACTTCGCAAGCAATATGGGTTGGATCGATCTTGGATCGAACAGTTCTTCTTGTGGGTCTGGAACATCATTACAAAAGGTGACTTCGGAACGAGTTTTGTTTACAATCGCTCGGTTGTATCATTGCTCTGGGAACGAGTTCCACCCACGCTTTTACTAGCAATCACTTCGCTGGTTGTAACGTGGGGCGTGGCGATTCCGTTGGGAATCTTAGCAGCGATTAAACAGCAAAAATGGGTGGATCGAGTTTTACAAGTACTCAGCTATGCAGGACAAGGATTTCCAAGCTTTGTGACTGCTTTGCTGCTGCTCATTTTTGCACAGAATACTTCGCCCCTGTTTCCAGTGGGAGATCTGACCAGCATTGATTTTGCAGATTTGAATTGGTTCGGTAAGATTCTCGATGTTGCCTGGCATTTGATTTTGCCGACTTTGGCTTTAGCGATCGCAGGATTTGCCGGATTGCAGCGAATTATGCGAGGTCAGTTGCTCGATGTGTTGCGCCAAGATTATGTGCAAACGGCGCGCGCAAAGGGACTGTCCGAAAATCGCGTGATTTATGTTCATGCGTTGCGAAATGCAATCAACCCGCTGATTACGCTTTTGGGCTTTGAATTTGCCAGCCTGTTAGGTGGGGCCTTTATCACGGAGAATTTCTTTAATCTCCCAGGCTTGGGGAGATTGATTTTGCAAGCTGTTCAGGCTCAAGATCTGTACTTGATTATGTCGAGCTTGATGATGGGAGCAGTGATGCTCATTGTCGGGAATTTACTAGCTGATTTACTGCTGAAAGCAGTTGATCCACGAATTAGCATTGATGACTTGAATTAGCATGGATTCTAGGCAGATGAGCATCAATCATGATTCGTCTGAACTAAACCTGACTTTAAAGTTCAGGACATCAAGATGAGAGCTAAAAATGTTTTCACAGACTTACTATTTAATTCGATCGAGAATTGACGGCAGCTATCTTGCTGCTTATCCGAAGTTAAAAGAAGACGAAGCGCGATCGCCTGCAAATGGGTATGTCCTACTCTTTCAAGAACAATTCGATGCATTGGGATACCTCAACAAGTATGCAGGTGAAATGAGCGATCGTTTTGTCACCGAATCGATCATTGGCTCGCAAATGACGAGTTTGCTTGATCGCTGGGGCTATAAGGGATTTGGCATCGTCAAAGACCCTTTGATTCCTACCATCGAATTTCTGTCAAAATCTTAGCCTCATCCACCTTGAGATAGGAATCACTGGAAGAAAAACTCACCCTGATGCAGATGGTGATCGATGGGAAAGTTTGAGTAGATAGTTGCAGATTTAACGCGAACTGCCTTTGGCAAGTTTCTAAAAAAACTCTGTACCTATGGAGGGTATCTGTATGAAATCTTTGTTATCTGGACTCCGGTTTTTCTTCACGGTTTGCCTCTGTGCAACGATGATGTTTGTCTCAGTGGTATCGAGCGCTTCGGCTCAAGCTGTTGTCAAAGACAAACCGATGACGAACGAAGCATCCGAAGTCGCAAAAGAATATGAACGGACTGCGAAAGACACGATCGATAAAGGTGGTTTGCAATCACTCGAAGAAGTTCGCGATCGCTCGAAAGGTGGCGCGATCAACGAAGTGCAAGGCACCGCAGGATTCTATAACATGAAGCGCCCATCGAATACCGACGCTAAATCGATCGAGCAACAGATCGAAGAAGGGTTAGATAACGCTGGAGAAGCACCTGCAAAGCTCAGCAGTGAAGCCAAGAAAGCTGCAAAAGATGCTGAGAAGACCGCTAAGAAAACCGCTAAGCAAGCAGAAAGAGCAGCGAAGAAAGCGATGAACTCAATGAATGACTAAATCCTACAGCTGGCTTAAACGTGGATAAATGCAGACTAAGGAGGTAATTAGGATATTGCCTCTTTTTTTTGCAATGATTTTTGCAATGATCAAGCTCCATCTTGATAAATGGAGAGTTCATCGACTCGAATCTCAAACTGATCGAGCATCTCTGGAGTAGGGTAGATGCGGATTCGAGCATCTGTAGAAAATTCTGCTAGCTCATTGCCCAGATTGACAACCTGACTGAGTATTGCCCAATTCGTTACACGATTAGGACAAACAATCACTAACGTGACAACATTTGTGGTGGTTGTGATTGCCCAAGCACAGGCATTGAGTAAGGTTTGGAGTTCTGAAGTGCACTGTTGTCGAAAACGTTGAGTAAGAGATAAGTCGAGCTGACGGCGCAGGTCGCGATCGTCGATTCCAAGCTGTTCTGGGGGAAGATCATTCCAGGGAAGAAAGGGTGTCATTAGCGGGTTATCTCCTCTGATGCAATGAGCGATCGCTCGTAGACGACCTATTTCAGTCGCCTCGATATTCCAAGGCTCGCGATAACGCCGATCGCTCAGAAATCATCTAAACCTTTGAATTGAAAGTCAGCCCTCCTGCTCAGAAGCTTTGCGCCATCTCAATCTCTGCGGCTGAAACAGCAGAAGCTTTTTTCAGTTTAGAACATTAGATTTGCAGACTCGCGACAGCTATTACCCTGTACTCAATCTCTAAACATAGCTCAGCACAACCTTTCTAAAGTCTGCCTGGGAAAGGGGATGAGAATTAGTCACTTCAGCAGCAGGCGATGTTTTAAACTAGACAGACACTCGATCGATAGACCCCTCATGTCAGACTCCCCTACTCCCCAATCCCCTACTCCCCAATCCCCTACTCCCCAATCCCCTACCCCACTCCGCTGCCTCCTCGGCGCGATCGTTGCCGCTGTCCTCGCTTATGCGCTCTACAACATGACAAGCTCGATCGCGATTTCTTTCGCTACCAAACCGATCGATACCGACACGACACTTATCGTTCAGCGCATTTCCTCCGCCGTCCGCACCCTCGTTTTGGGCATGAGCGCAATGGGAACCGGAATTTTTGGACTTGCAGCTCTGGGACTATTTGCCCTCGCCATCCAACTGCTGTTCCGCAAACCGGATTCTTCCGCAAACTAAAGCAAAAAAACCGTGACTTCCTGAGCCAACTCCTGCTAAAATCAAAAGCCCGAATCGGCAAGAAGGCATGTCCAAATTCTTTTTTCTTGAGACTTTCTTGATCGACATCCTGCCAGTCGGCATCGCTTAGGGTTGCATCTGGTTCCCCAGCAAACCTCAACATATCATCCCTCGCAGAACTGCCCGAATTTCGGCACACAGTTTAACCCCAACGGAGACTGAAAATTCAAGTTTTCCACAGATCTTTACGCTACTTTTCCACAGGGTAGCGTAGTTTTCCACAGGAAAAAAGGTGATCCTGTGGAAAAACCGTGTTTACACTGAAAAAACCATCAGAAAATGTATAATAACAGGCTGTAGTGATCAGAATTCAGAAAGTGAAATCGCTGAAACCCCCATTCCATCGTCGTATTCTGCTGAAATGATCCTTTACGATACATTTTCTAGCATTGACAGAAATAAGCATTTGGAAGCACAATAAGACCGTTTCAGAAACCGCTTCAAAAACGGCTGAAACCAGTACATATGCAACGTCCTAGCCGATCTTAATGATGCAAACTCGCATCGTAAGCTCTGGCTGAACTTTTTTGTGTCGATTGAAGTTTTCCACAGCCTGTTGAAAAACCAGGCTCGTTTGTTTACATCTCCAAATCGAGAGCTTTTATGTACCCGATCATCAGCATCTTAACCGACCTTCCCGAAGCCCTTCATACCTCCTTGACCCAATATTTAGAGCAGCATCCAGATTGGGATCAAGATCAAGTTCTAACCGCCGCATTGAGCCTCTTTTTATTGCAGAATGGAGAATGCGATCGACAAATAACCTCGGTTTACCTCGATACGCTTTTCAAACACTCCACTTAATTATTTTCTATGGCATATCAGTGGTTTAAGGCGTTTCACATCGTAGGAATTGTCTGCTGGTTTGCGGGAATGTTTTATCTGCCTCGGCTCTTTGTCTACCATGCTGAAGCAAATGAACAACCCGAACCTGCCCGCAGCATTCTTAAGGCGCAGTATCAGATCATGGAGAAGCGCTTATACAGCATCATTATGACCCCAGCGATGTTACTCACAATCGCCATGGCGATTGGGCTAATTTCAACTGAACCCGATGTGTTGAAAGAGCCTTGGCTGCATGTCAAATTAGCCTGTGTTGCTCTGCTTGTGGGATATCACCATCTCTGTAAGCGCATCATGAAACAATTTGCATCAGACACTTGCAAAATGACAGGTCAGCAGTTTCGCTGGTTTAATGAGTTTCCAACGGTGTTTTTTGTGATTGTTGTGATGCTGGCGGTGTTTAAGAATAACATTCCAACCAGTGCAACGGCTTGGGGCATTTTTGCAATGACGATCGCGATGGCAGCATTCATTCAGTTGTATGCAAGAAAACGCCGCCTCGCTAAGGAACAGGAGGCGCAAGCGATCGCAGAATCTGTTTCGTGATCTCAAGTTGAATTCAAGTTGAATTCCATAAAAAATCGCGATCGTAACTTGTGCGATCGCGATTTTTTAATTCATGCTTTCACTAATTCCGTGCTAACCACTTTTGACCATTCAAGCGCTGCACTGCACCAAAAACCAAAAGGTCGAGCGAAACTTTCCGCTCATCAATCAGAAAAGACTCCATCGTACTCAGGAGATCACCCTCGGCGCACGCAAAGCCTTTCAGACCATTAATGCTTTCATCAAAGAAGTAAATGTTGAACTCGCGCAACTGCTTGTAACTCGGCTGCCACTTGCCAATCACTTGCCAACATTCTGGAGCCTGATCATATCCTTTGATCGGAATTTTGCGCTTCTCGAAATGTAGCTCTAGCGATCGAGTGCCTAATTTCTCTAGCCCTTGCTTGAGCGCCGGCAAATAATCTTGCTGAATGAACTCTCCAAATGGTTTGTCTTCAACACTAGGAGCCTTTTCTTTCTTCGCCTTTGCAGGTTTTAGCGCCTCATCAGATTTCGCAGCTTTCGGTTTTGCTGAGTTAACATTATTCTCAACGGCAGTGGGATCAGGCGCATTCGCAGAAGGAATTTCAGTCGTCGCAGATGTAGATTCGCTATGCAAGTTTTCTTTGACAACCTCCGGGACATTGCCACCGACGGTTGGTGGGAGTTCCTTGTCTTCACCTTGAGGGTTCGTTTCTTCCGTTGCCATAACACCAATTCCGTTTGGGAGTACTCGTCTTTAATAATATCGAACAGCGGCAAGTGAGCGAAAGGATTTAGGTGTCTCGATGAATCGATTTTCTTTGAAGGTTTGGATTGATGGAAGCGGGTATCCGATCCTCTGTTTGCATGGGCATCCCGGCTCAGGTCGCAGTATGAGCGTGTTTACTGAGCATTTCGCGCAACGGTTTTATACAATTTCGCCTGACCTACGTGGCTACGGACAATCCAAGACACGCGAAAACTTCGTCATGCTGGATCATCTGGATGATTTGCAGGGCGTGTTGGATCAGTATGGAATCGATCGCTGTTTAATTCTGGGTTGGTCACTGGGCGGGATCATCGCACTTGAACTTGCTGCACGATTTCCAGATCGAGTCAGCGGACTCATCTTGATTGCAACTTCCGCGCGCCCCTGGGGAGATCATCCCAAAATTAGCTTTCAGGACAATCTATTCACTGCAATTGCTGGAATTCTCAATGCAGTCCGCCCCGGTTGGCAGTGGAACATTGATACGTTTGCAAAGCGATCGCTGTTCCGTTACTTAGTCCGACACCATACACCCGCAACCTATCGCTACATTGCGAGTGATGCAATGTATGCCTTTCTCAAGACTTCGCTGGCTGCAAATCGAGCTTTGAATGCAGCGTTGAGTCCAGGTTACTATCGAGTTCAAAATTTTGAAGACATTAGCTGTCCAGTGCTCATGCTAGCAGGAGAACACGATCGACATATCACCGCGATTTCTAGTGTTGAAACTGCGAAAAATCTACCAAACTGCGAATATAAAGTTTATCCAAACACCGCGCACTTATTGCCTTGGGAGATCCCCGAAACAATCCTCGACGATATCGATCAATGGCTCGATCAACACCCTGAAAGTTGGAGGTGATCGTAGAACTTCATTCATCCACACCCCTAGTAGTTTTCTAGGCGAGGGCGATTCGGCGGTCTTCTCAAACTCTCAGATGCAGGGATCATGCCTGATAAAACGGTGTAGAGACGGCTCGCCGAACCGCCTCTACAGGAATGGTTTAATACTGGCTACTAAACACGCCGGAGACTTTAAACCCCACATCCACCTTCTCGTCGTAAATCGTCAGATTCGACGGCTTACAACGCTTTACATCAATGCGGATATTCGTTGCGCCCTCTTTCTCCAAATCTTCTACATAGCCGCCTTGATGGGTTGCTGCTGTCTTCTGGTTTGGAAAAGGACCAAAATAATACACACAGCGGGGATTATCGGTTGTCACCTCAACCCACCAGGCAAAACCGACCGCGCTAAGAAAACTTGTCCAAAGTTCATTCATAAGCCTGTTTATTTACCCAAAGAACTACCTGCAAACAGGAGCAATCATCCGTTCAAACTGCAAACTTTGAGAAGCATCATGCCTAGATTGTGCATCCGATCGACGGTTCAGTGCTGTGCTTGATGTTTCAAAACTGGAGTTCAAACTTCTTTATACTCCGTTACACTTAACTTTTCAATCCAAAAGTTGGCTTAAGTCCATCAATGTGGATGGTGCTTTCCCAGCGTTGGCGGAACACTTCATAAAGTGCCATTCCTGCTGCTACAGAAGCATTTAAGCTGGGCGTTGTGCCTTGTAGTGGAACTGAGACCAGTACATCACACCCGCGCTGCACCACTAATCCTAAACCTTCCCCTTCTGCACCGATTACCACCACAGCAGCTTTCGCAAATTTTACCGTATGAATCGGCTGACTGGATTCAGAAGCTGTGCCATAAATCCAAAATCCTGCTGATTTTAAATCTTCCAAAGCACGCGCAAGATTGACGACACGGGCAACTGGGAGTTTTTCGATCGCACCTGCTGCAACCTTCATCACAGTTGAGGTTACGCCAACAGCACGCCGTTGCGGGATCACGATCCCCTGTGCTCCTAAAGCTTCGGCTGTCCGAATGATTGCACCTAAGTTATGGGGATCAGTAATCCCATCAGCAACGACAATCACAGGCTGATCGGTTGCTGCTTTAGCTCGCACAATTAAATTGTCTAGCTCGGTGTACTCATAAGCTGCAACTTGGGCTGCGATCCCCTGATGATTGGCACCATGCGTAATTTGATCCAATCGTTTCGGGGTTACTTCATCAATGACAGTTCCGTTGGCTTTTGCTTGGTTTAGTAAAGACAAATAGCGGGGATCGTAATGCAGCTTTTCAGTTACCCAAATTCGGTTTAAAGTGCGCTCTCCCTGTAGAGCAGTTAAGACAGGATGGCGACCATAGAGCAGATCGGGTTCTTCATTGCTTTCAAAAGGTTCATCATGTGAAACGAAATGCGAAGGAATATCATCGCGCGCTTGTTCAGCTAAGAAGCGATCGCGCTTCTCAAATCGTGAGTCTGATCCAGGTGCAGACCGATCAAATTTCCGCCCCCCGAACTCACCTCTTGGGCGATCAAAGCTCCGTTCTTGTCGCTCACCCGCGGGACGGTCAAAGTTGCGCTCTTTCCGTTGTTCGCCCTTAAATCCGTCTCTTGGACGGTCAAAGTTGCGCTCACGGCTTTCGTAGCCGCCACGTCGTTCTCTTCTTTCGCCGTTGAACTCACGATTCGGACGATCGAAGTTGCGCTCTCTTCTCTCACCATTAAATTCACGGTTGGGACGATCGAAGCTGCGTTTTTCGCCGTTGAACTCGCCTTTGGGACGGTCAAAGTTGCGCTCTCTTCTCTCGCCATTGAATTCACGGTTGGGGCGATCGAAGCTGCGTTTTTCGCCGTTGAACTCGCCTTTGGGACGGTCAAAGTTGCGCTCTCTTCTCTCGCCATTAAATTCTGAACGATCCCGCCCACGTGTGTCGGAGCCATCGCGTTTTTCAAAGCGTCGTTCACCTGAATCATTGCGATTCGGACGATCGAAGCTGCGCTCTTTGCGCTCATATCGGCGCTCACCGGAACCCTCATTGCGATCCCGTGCAGAGTTATCGCGTTTTTCAAAGCGTTGCTCACCCGAATCGTAAGAGCGGCGCTCAGGGCGAGAATCGCGATCGAAACTGCCCTCACTGTCGCGACGTTTAGGAGCACCAACCCGCTTGCCCTTAAACTTCGGTTTGCCTCCACCAGCATCGCGATTTGCTCGACCCTTGGAATTGGAGTTGCGTCTATCGGAAGTAGCCATAATGATTTAATCCTGTTGAAGAGAAGGCGAAGAGATACGAATTTGAGACGAGCAGTAACCTTCGCCTCAAGCTTAGTATTGATTCTGTTTACTGAAGGTCGAGAAATCCTAGTAACTCAGACAAACGATCGGGGTTAGTGAGATAGAGATAGCCAATCAGTGCTTCCAAACTGGTGGCAAGCTGATAAATTTCCGGCTCAAGTCGTTTCGGGCGGTTTAAAGCGGCATTGCGACCTCGTTTGACAAACTCATGTTCAGCTTCGCTTAAGTGGGGCATGAGCGATCGTAAATGCGCGGCTTGGGACTCCGCCTTTACATGCGACACAACTTGCCGATGATAATCTTCAGAACGCTTCGGTGGCAAGAGAAACTGCCTCCGAATATACAGTTCGTAAACTGCATCTCCCAAATAGGCAAATGCAGCCGGAGAAAGACGCTGGATCTCAGACGAGGAAGGAGCAGACAACCCTGGAGACAATTCCAAAAAACCTAACTCATTTGAGATCACATCTGTTCTAGCTCCACGTGAGAAATCAAGCTTACTGATCCTAGCAGACCATGAAAAAACCGACTATTCGAGCGCAGACGAATAGCGGTCTAACTTCGAGAGGCTCAGCAAATAGAATTCGCTAGACTCCTGAAAATGTATCGACTTAAGAGGCAGATTGAATATTTTCAATCGCCGTTTCCACAGACGGTTGTAAAGCAAGAAATTGCTCTAGGCGAACTAGCTTCACGGTCTGTGTAACCCGTGCATTCGTGACAATCTGCAAGGTTCCAGAGGCTTGTTGCGCTTTTTTAGCGACCTGCACCAAAGCGCCCAAACCCGAACTATCCACAAAGTCGATTTTGGATAAATCTAAAACAACGTGCTTAGGACCATCCTCAATACACTTCGTCAGCACCTTCCGGAAGGTCGGTTCAGAAAAGGCATCAAGTTGCCCTACGAGGCGAAAGAGTTGATATGTATTGTCCCTAACTTCGCGTGTGCCTCGAAGACTGACTGTTAGGGTTAGTTGCTCAGGAATAGCCCCCTCCTACCATAATTGAAAAATCAAATATATAATTCGACGCTCCAGTATACCCTCTTACTGCAGACTTGACTACTGTTTGTTTTCGCGCATCGATTGCACGAAGTTCTCGAACAGATAATCGGCATCATGTGGACCTGGACTTGCCTCTGGATGGTACTGCACCGAAAACATTGGTAACGTCTTGTGGCGCAGTCCTGCAACTGTTTTGTCGTTCAAATTCAAATGTGTAATCTCGACAGTCGCGTCAGAGAGAGAATTCGCATCAATGGCGAATCCATGATTTTGACTGGTAATTTCAATTTGCTGACTCAAGCCACAGGGTTGATTTAATCCCCGATGTCCGAATTTGAGCTTGAAGGTTTCCGCTCCCAGAGACAATCCTAAAATTTGGTGTCCCATGCAAATCCCAAATAGAGGTTTTTGAGCTTCCAGTAATGCTTTGGTTGTCGCAATTCCTTCAGTGACGGCGGCGGGATCGCCAGGTCCATTGGAAAGGAAAATGCCGTCAGGATTGTATTTGAGGATTTCTTCGGGTGGGGTGTCAACGGGCACAACGATGACTCGGCAGCCGTAGCTTGCTAAGCGCCGCAGAATATTGCGCTTGACTCCGAAATCGATCGCGACGACGGTCAGGGGTTCTTCTTGGGTTTGAGCCGTGCTGCTAAATTCCCAAATCGTCTCTGTTTTTTCTGACCACTCGTAAACTTTGTCGGTGGAAACTTCTTTGACGAGATTTAATCCAGCCATACTGGGAGCGTTCTGAACTTGTTCTAACAGTTCGCCGGGATCGAGAATTTCAGTTGAGATTGCGCCATTCATCGCCCCTGCCGATCGCAGTTTGCGGGTTAGGGCACGCGTGTCAATCCCATAAATTCCCAGGAGTCGATGCTGTTTGAGATAATCGCTGAGCGTCGCTGTCGATCGCCAATTGCTCGGACGCTCACAGATATTTCTCGCAATTACACCCCGCACATGCGGGACATCTGACTCTTCGTCTTCTGGGTTGACTCCAGTATTTCCCAGTTCTGGATAAGTGAACGTGACGATTTGACCGCGATAGCTGGGATCGGTCATGACTTCCTGATAACCCGTCATTCCAGTATTAAAAACGACTTCTCCGATCGTGGTTCCGGTTGCGCCGAACGAGAATCCGCGATACGTCGTTCCATCGGCAAGCACAAGTAAAGCAGGCTGAACAGCAGAAGACATAAACAGGAGCAACTTCTAAAAAATCCTATCCATTATTTCATGTCTGTTTCAGGTTGCAAGGATTACCTAAGCTTTTACATAGATTTTGAGGGAACGCTAAGACAGACAGACTTCGGACGTCGGAACTATGCTCAGATTTGGAACTTGCGTGATTTTGCCGCTGTTAATGGCGACCTCGGCTGCAATCGGGGTGGGCTGTAGTCGGATGCAATTGACACAGACGCGATCGCTTCAAGTTGCGACACCTCCTGCTCCCCCCAAGCCAACTCCGACTCCGGAGACGATCGAAGATTTTTATCAATCGGCTCTCGACAGTGCTGCTAGTGCGCGATCAATTAGCCAATCGGCGCTGTCTCCAGAAGATTGGCAATTAGTGGCGAGTCGGTGGAAAAGTGCGATCGCCGCACTCAAACAAGTTCCTAAATCTGATCCCAATCGCAAATTCGTCAACCAGAAACTTGGGGAATTTAATCAAGCTTTGGCAAATGCTGAGGATCGGGCTGCTCGAACTGGCAAAGAAAAAGTAGCAGTGCTTGACCCAGGGATTAAAGTTGATCCAGCCTTGTCGTCTAAAGAGATCGCGACGATTGCAGCCCAACGATCGCGCACGTTACAAGTCCCAATTAAATACCGAAAGAATAATATTCCGGTCGTGGATGTGTTGTTTAACAATCGTCAGCGATTTGAAATGATGGTGGATACTGGGGCTTCGGCAACAATGATCACCCAAGAAATGGCACGACAGTTGGGTGCTCGATCAATTGGTGAAACTCAAGCGATGACGGCAGCAGGTGTGACCACCGTGCAAATTGCAATGGTGCAATCGATGTCGGTGTCAGGTAAGACGATTCGAGATGTCCCAGTCTCGATCGGTCCTATGGATATCGGGCTTTTAGGTCACGATTTCTTTGGAGATTGCGATATTACGATCAAGCGTAATGTCGTCGAGTTTGGTAAGTGTGGTTAGGTCTTTCTAAGTGTTTTGATACTCAGTGCCGCGTGTGCCGAATTCTTTCTCGATCGCGGTATAGGTGCTTTAGTCGTCAACCGCATTTATTTTTGGGAGGGGGGAGTGGGGAGTAGCAGCTATAGAGTTTAGATCTAGAGTTCAGTTCTTGACCCTATCTCCCTATCCCCGAACCGCAGCTTGAGCGCAAAGAGCCTGAAAGTATGTAAGCCTCCAGGTTTTGCAAGATTATTCAGAGCAGTCCTTGAAATTCAGATCGCTCTTGAATGGTTTTCAGCACGGCTTTAATCTCTTGCGTCCGGTCTTTTTTCACAATGAGTGTGACTTTCCCATCCCGGACGACGACAGTATCGTCTAGTCCGATTGTCACAATTAATTCATCCTCATCTGAGGTGTAAACAATTGCGCCGCTCGTATCAAGACAAACATGCTGTCCGAATTCGACATTCGGATGATCCGCTGATTTCATCAATCGCTCGATCGCGCCCCAATCTCCCAAATCGTCCCAACTAAATTGCACCGGAAGCACACAGGCACGATCGGTCTTTTCCATCACTGCGTAGTCAATGCTGAGCTTGGGGAGAGTCGAATATGCGTCAATTCCTTTCTCTTCTAGGAGTTGAATGATTTCAGGAGCGTGTTGGTGCAATTCAGCGAGCATCACGCTGGCTAGAAACACAAACATCCCGCCATTCCAGCTAAAACGTCCACTGCTGACAAATGTTTCTGCAGTATCTTTATCCGGCTTTTCTGTAAAGCGATCGACCTTAAATGCCGGATAGGCTTGACCAAATAACCCAATCTTTTCACCCTGCTCGATATAGCCGTAGCCTGTCGCGGCATGAGTTGGCGCAATGCCTAATGTGACGATCGCTGAATGCTCAACTGCCGCCTCTACTGCCGCCATCAACGTGGCTTCAAAAATATCCTGCTCGGCAATCCAGTGATCCGCAGGGAAAAATCCGGTCACGACATCTTTGCCGTAGCGTTTTGCCACTTCGACCGTACTCCAAGCCACAGCCGGAGCGGTATCACGCCCTTCTGGCTCCACCAAAATATTTGCTTCTGGTAGCTCCGGTAACTGTTCGCGCACACCATCTGCCAAATGCGAAGCGGTCACGACCCAGAGATTGTCCCAACCGCCTGCTGTTTTTAATAAGCGATCGGCCGTTGTTTGTAACAAACTCCGTCCACTGCCATCGAGACAAAGAAACTGTTTTGGACGCTGTTTGCGGCTGAGGGGCCAAAACCGCTCACCTTTTCCACCCGCTAAAATAATCGGAACCAGAGATTGAGTCATAAGCGCACTCAGTAATTCGGGGCTAAACGATTTGGATTGTAATCAATGTCAGCACATTCTGAAGGTGCTGACTGCGATCTTTGCTGACTCTTCTAATTTTCCCAAGCTTGGTCTTATTTTCTGGTGAGTTCTACGGTTCTCTCCGGACTACAACTCCAGTATTGTGATTCCGATCGTAGGGAGACTAGCCGAAAGTCGAAGTTCGAGTGTAAAATTCCCAGGAAATGCTTAAGTTCGGACAAATCGCGTTTTTGTAGCCCAGACTACAAGCGGTTTTCACTCAGATTAACGAGAAAATCTATTTCCAAAAGCTGAAGGAAATTGAAAATTTTCTGGTTAAGATAACGAACAATATAGTTCTGGCGATCGTTTTGACCGAGATGTTTTTGAGGTGTGAGCGGAGTGAAAGAGTCTAGAAGCCAACCGACGCTAGATCCCACTAGTGTGCCTGGGCAGTCTATCCCGGCAAAATCTCGGCTGCCTGTTCCAGTGGAACCGCCTCGCCCAAAGCCTTCTCTGACTAAGACGTTGACTTGGATTGCTGCCTTTTTAGGGGCAACGACGATTTCTGCAATGCTTGGAACCACGCTTGCCCTGCTTGCTCCGATTCCAGGTGCGGCTCCAGAGCAAGGTCGGAAGCTGCTTGGCGACTTGTGGAGCAGCGGATTTCAGTACAAGATTTCTCGTCCGGTGAACGTTCTGGTGATGGGAATTGATCGGGTTGTGGACGCTAAGCCTGGTTCGGACGAAGTCTTTTCAGGTCGCAGCGATACGATGCTGTTGCTCCGACTTGATCCAACAGATAATTCGGTGAATGTGCTGTCGATTCCTCGCGACACTCAAGTCGAAGTTCCAGGAATTGGTGTGACAAAGATCAACCAAGCCAATGCCAGTGGTGGCCCTCTTCTTGCTCGCGAGACGATTAGTAAAACGCTCAATGGCGTAGAAGTCGATCGCTATGTTCGCGTCAGCACCGATGCGTTTCGTGAATTAGTTGATTTAGTTGGCGGTATCGATGTGTATGTTCCGCAGCGGATGGAATATACAGATAACACTCAAAAACTCAAGATCGATCTTCAGCCAGGTTGGCAAACTTTGGATGGTGCGAAAGCAGAACAGTTCGCTCGATTCCGCCACGATTCGTTCGGTGACATCGGGCGGGTACAGCGTCAGCAAGCTCTGATCAAGGCACTGCGGGCTAAATTGACGAATCCGTTGATTCTGCCGCGTATTCCAAACCTGGTTAGCATGATGCAGAAGTACATTGATACGAATCTCAGCATGGAAGAAATGCTGGCGTTGGTCAACTTTGGGCAAAAGCTGGATAAAGATGACTTTAAAATGGTGCTGTTGCCTGGACGGTTTAGTGCTCCGAATGAGTTTCGTGCCAGCTATTGGATTATGGATGAGCAGGGACGCGATCGCGTCATGCAAGAGTATTTCAAAGCTTCTACTGCAACTGCTGACGAACTCCCGCTGGCAAATCTGAAAATTGCCATTCAGAATGCTTCTAATGATCCCCAAGCTGGTGCGCAATTTGCGCAGTACTTGAGCACGCTAGGGTATACCAACGTTTACCAAGCTGAGAACTGGCAAGATCTCCAGCAAAAAACTCAAATTATCGTGCAAAAAGGCGACTTGCAAGGTGCGAAAGTGCTGCAGGGGGAATTGGGATTTGGCAAGGTTGAAGCCACTTCGACCGGAGAGCTGGATTCAGATTTGACGATTCGGATTGGCAGCGACTGGAGCGCTATGCGGTCTAAACTGCCTCAGTAGTCGTTAAGCTTGAGATAGCCCAATACTTCGGTTTGTCCTCATGTTTTTAGCGATTCCGCGATCGATCAGGCGTTTCATTTATGCGCTGCTAATTTTGGTATTAGCCTGGTTCTGGATTCTTATGGGCGCAAGCCCTGCTTATGCTGAAACCAAATTTCTCAATTACTCGAATGCCAATTTGACAGGTCAAGATCTCTCGAATCAAGATTTTGAAGGTGGAGTGTTTGTTTCGGCAGAGATGCGAGAGACAAATTTCAAAGGCGCAAATCTGAAAAATTCGATGCTCACCAAAGGAAATTTGTTGGGTGCCGATTTGAGTGGAGCAAATTTGCAGGGATCGTTGATCGATCGAGTGACGCTCTACAAAGCAAATCTCAGCAATGCGATTTTAGTTGGAGCGACCTTGACAAACACGATTTTAGATGAAGCAGAAATTACCGGGGTCGATTTTACGGATTCGATCCTCGATCGCTATACAACGGCACAACTGTGTAAACGGGCGGCTGGAACGAATCCGATGACGGGTGTGGATACTCGTGAAAGTTTAGGCTGTCGTTAGGTGTAATTTTTTGGGTCGATCGGTGAACTCTAGACAGTGAATCTTCGGATAGAGATTGGAGTTCATTTCGTCAATGCAGAAAACCATGTTTGACTTGAAACATTTCGTACGATTTTGCTTCTTGCTGGTGATCGGATTGCTGATTTGTCTGATTCCAATTACGATCGCGACTCCGTTGCGTGCTCATGCTGCGTTTGAGGCAGGGATGACGATGACGAAGCTTGACGCGATGCAGCGATACAAGATGGGACATTATGCCGCTGCGATCGAGATGTGGACTCGTGTATTAGAGAACACGACAGATCCTACGGAGCGATCAGAACTGAAGACGAATATTCAGAAGGCACAACAGGATTTAGCGCAGCAGCAATTGGAACGCAAAAAACAACTAGAGCAGCAAAAACCAGCGAGTTAATTCAGCATTACTCAATTTAGAACTCCGAGCTTTTAAAACTCGGAGTTTTTTGTACAGTAGGTTTGCAACCCGCAGCATCAAGATTTTTCTGACAGTTGTAAATCGACTTGATCCTTCGCAAAATACGATCGTAGAACCTGCCGGACTGATCGCCCTCCCCTTTCCTGCACCCAAATTAACGGCGCGAGCGCCACAAATCGGACGATCGTAGAAATCAAAAATAATCCGGGCAACCCGCCATAATTGGCAAGCTCTGCGAGAAATCCGCCTGCTGTCGTTCCCAACGCACCGCTGACACCCGCGATCGCAGCCGCCAGTGCAAAATATGTCGATTGATTTTGCAGGGGTGCGATTTCAAGCTGAATATTGTTATTGCAAAGGTCGATCGCAGCCCAAGTTCCGCCCGCTAAGATGTGCAGCAACGGCAACCACAGCCAGAGAGATAGCAGATCCGTTCCTGTCCCCAGCCAGAAAATCGGAGTTGCTGCAACGAGCACGCCAACGCTGAGGAGCAAAAATCGATTGCCTACGCGATCGGCAATTCTTCCCCAAAAAACGAGCATCAGCAAATTTGCCGCAGAAGTCAGACTGCTATAAATCGTCACCCAACTCACATCCAAGCCCAAATTATCGAGCAAATAGAGATTAAAAAAGGGCGCACTCAAATTGACTGCAAACATCCAAACGCTGAAGTAAATCAGAAATCGGACAAAATTGGCATCTTTGAGAACGGTGATTAAAGGAATTGCATCGGTCGCGATCTCATCGGAAGCCGTCACGGCTTTCTGCTGCTCTTGCGGATTCACATCGTTCATAAACCACTGAAATCCGAGACTGAGAATTCCCGCCACAATGCCGAACACTAAGATGACTCCGTACCCCAAAATCGATCCGGTTGCAAATTTCGAGACTAAAAATCCACCCAGTGGCACGCTAATTAAACAAGTGAGATTTGCCGCACTGTTACGAATGCTGAAATATCGACCGCGTAAGCGTCTGGGAACCAGCGCCGCGAGCCAAGACAGCCAGGAAGCCCCGCCCAAAGCGCCTAAAAAATGCGTGCAAAAGACGATCGCTAAAGTGAAAAGAACGAGCGTATGATCCGCAATTTTTCCAGCAGTAAATAAGCCAATACAAATTGGCAATAAAAGCCAGATTAATCGAGAAGGCGTATAAATGGCCAGACAGTAATTATGGCGGCTAGTCGTACGATCGCCGAGCCAAGCTCCGAGCGGTTGCAGCAAATTCGCCATCATGGGAATCGAAGCAGATAACCCAATTTCAACCGGACTGGCATGAAGTTCAACTAAGAAATTACTGAGGAGGACTCCTCCAGCAATATTGGAGAAGACTGCGGCAAAGATCCCATCTAAAGTAGAGGCGCGCAGGCTCGATCGAATTTCACTCTTAGAAAATCTCGATTCGGGCATTGCAGCCAACGGAAAAACGGCTTCACTGCCTGTAATTGGCTCTGGGGACTCTGTAATATGTGCGGGAGTGGGGGTAATCGGTAATGGCTCCACAGAATAACCTCGACGATCCGTGCCTGCGCTTCCAAAAAGTTTAAATTTAAATGTCACTTGGGATCGATCTCTCTTAGAAATCTCATGCCACAATTCCAATCAAATTAGAACCCAGTATTCGTTACATTGCTTCTTAAATTACTCTGCCTCAAGGTCGTATTTTATGGATTCTGTTGATTTAGCTTTTAGCTCAGCCCTTGATCAAGCAAAACTCGTTCGGAATAAAGAAATTTCTCCGCTTGAACTCACCCAGCTTTACCTAGATCGAATCGAGAAATTTAATCCGCGATTAGGCAGTTTTTATACTGTGATGCGAGAGCAAGCGATCGCAGAAGCCCAGACGAAAACGAATCAGCTATCAGACGTGGAAATACCGCCGTTTCATGGAGTGCCGATCGCGATTAAAGATCTCAATGCAGTTGACGGCGTGCCCTGTTCTTATGGCTTGAAAGTTGCAAAGCAGCGACTTGCGACGCAGGACGACCTCGTGGTCAAAAAACTGAAACAAGCTGGATTTATTATTTTGGGGAAAACCGCAACGGCTCAGCTTGGTTCTTTTCCTTATACCGAACCGCCTGGATTTCCACCTGCCCGCAATCCTTGGAATTTAGACTATACACCTGGGGGATCGAGTGGGGGATCATCTTCGGCAGTTGCAGCAGGACTATGTGGAATTGCTCAAGGCAGTGATGGCGGGGGATCAGTTCGAGGTCCAGCGGCGTGTTGTGGGTTAGTCGGACTCAAACCCTCACGCGGTCGGATTTCGATGGCTCCCATCGGTGAAGCTTTCTCAGGATTTGCCGTGAATGGAGTCTTATCGCGAACTGTGGCGGATGCCGCCGCCTTTTTAGATATGACAGAAGGCTATGTCACGGGTGATCCCTATTGGCTTCCTTCCCCTGAGACTTCTTTTCTCGAGTCAACTCGACAGGAGTTAGAACCGTTAAAAATTGGATTAGTGACCGCGATCGAGCCTGCTGGAAAAGCCGATCGCGACTGCTTAGCAGCGGTGATGAAAACGGCACGGCTGCTTGAAGAAATGGGACATTCGATCGAAGAAATTACTCCAGATTTAAGCGACATGATCGAACCGTTTATGATTGCTTGGCGCAATCAAACCGATGTAGGAGTACCGCCCTTTTTGCTTGAAAAAGTGAATCAATGGTTATGGTGGCGCGCAAAATTTACGCCTGCGAGCCGATTGGTACGGTCGCAGCAGCAACTGCAAATTTTCGCTCGTAAAATCGTCAAGATGTTTGATCAATTTGATGTCTTGTTAACCCCAACCTACATGCATCCAACGATTCGAGTTGGGGAATGGAAAAATCTCAGCCCGATGAGAACGATCGACGAAATTATCAAATGGATTGCCCCTTGTCCGGCATTCAATGTCTCCGGGCAGCCTGGAATCAGTTTACCAGCGGGATTTGATCAAAATGGGTTACCGATCGGCATTCAGCTTGTCGGTCGTCCAGCAGACGAAGCAACGATTCTGGCATTGGCGGCGCAATTGGAAACGATACAACCTTGGGCACATCTTCGCCCCGAAGCATTCTCATCATCTTCATAAAAATCAATCGTCAATCTTCCAACTCCCTTACCCCTGAATCCCTTAGAATAAGTATCTGATTTAACGCAAATTTCGATCGGACTTTCGCTTCGCTTGCACTTTGTCCGTCCATAGAAAGCGGATCGAGTTGGCAACGTGGCGACTGATCGAGCTTGCATTCACCCTGAATCAGCATCATGCCCGTGATTCTCAGACTCAACGCTCAGCACATCATGAGCATTCGTGCTCATGCCGAACGCACCTATCCCGAAGAGTGCTGCGGGTTGCTGTTAGGCAAGAGTGACCCCACTGGGAAAACCGTCATGGAAGTGAAAGCCACGAAGAATGGATGGAATGACGACCAGAATGATCTGACGAAAATGCGTCGATACGAAATTGCTCCCGCAGAAATGCTGGCGGTCATGCAAGAAGCTCGATCGCACAATCTTGAGATTATCGGGATCTATCATTCTCATCCGAATCATCCGGCAATCCCTTCAGAATGCGATCGTGCCGCTGCCTGGTCACAGTACAGTTATGCGATCGTT
This sequence comes from Leptolyngbya sp. UWPOB_LEPTO1, assembly GCF_017302695.1. Taxonomy (NCBI): domain Bacteria; kingdom Bacillati; phylum Cyanobacteriota; class Cyanophyceae; order Leptolyngbyales; family Leptolyngbyaceae; genus Leptolyngbya; species Leptolyngbya sp. UWPOB_LEPTO1. The sequence goes on from NZ_JAFLCJ010000024.1 coordinate 34,482, forward strand.
TCAGTTTTGAATGGAACTTCGGCTGATCTTCAAAGCTGGAGCCTCGACGATCGGCAAGTTTTCCAACCTGAAAGCCTGCTGATAACTCCCTAGAAAACGATTGTCAACTTGTTCAGCAACGCATCATGTTAAATCCAAATCTGGACGAGATCCAGTTAACTCAAGATGATATTGCCCGATACTCCAGGCATTTAATTTTGCCGGAAGTTGGGGTCGATGGACAGAAACGCCTAAAAGCAGCCAGCGTTCTTTGTATTGGAACGGGTGGCTTGGGGTCGCCTTTATTGCTGTATCTTGCTGCTGCCGGGATTGGACGGATCGGGATTGTCGATTTTGATGTCGTCGATCACTCGAATTTGCAACGGCAAGTCATTCACGGCACATCGTGGGTCGGCAAACCGAAGATCGAATCAGCTAAGAATCGGATTCACGAAATTAATCCATTCTGCCAAGTTGATTTGTATGAAACGCGCCTCAGTTCGGAAAATGCGCTCGATATCGTCGCGCCTTACGACATCGTGGTGGATGGAACGGATAATTTCCCGACTCGGTATTTGGTCAATGATGCCTGCGTGCTGTTGAACAAACCGAATGTATATGGTTCGATTTTCCGCTTTGAAGGACAGGCAACGGTCTTTAACTACGAGGGCGGACCGAACTATCGAGATTTGTATCCAGAACCCCCGCCACCTGGATTGGTTCCGTCTTGCGCCGAAGGTGGAGTCTTGGGAATTTTGCCGGGTATTATCGGTGTGATTCAAGCGACTGAGACGGTCAAGATCATTTTGGGTACAGGCGAAACATTAAGCGGGCGACTGATGCTTTACAATGCGCTCGATATGAAGTTCCGCGAGTTGAAACTGCGCCCAAATCCAGTGCGTCCTGTGATTGAGAAATTAATCGATTACGAGATGTTCTGTGGCATTCCTCAAGCTAAAGCTGCCGAAGAACAGGAAAAAGCCAATATGCAAGAAGTGACTGTTCAGGAATTGAAGCAACTGATCGACAGTGGTGCGATCGGAAGCGAATACGTTCTTCTCGATGTCCGCAATCCAAACGAGTACGATATCGCTAAGATCCCTGGCTCTGTCTTGATTCCGCTGCCTGACATCGAAAATGGTGATGGCGTTGCGAAAGTCAAAGAATTGCTGAATGGGCACAAGCTCATTGCTCATTGCAAGATGGGAGGCCGATCAGCGAAAGCGCTCGGCATTCTCAAGTCTTCAGGAATTGATGGCATCAATGTGAAAGGTGGGATTACTGCCTGGAGCAAAGAAATCGATTCCTCTGTGCCGGAATACTAAATTAACCTGATTGGATCTTGAAGGACTCGGAGTTTTGAACGCTCCGAGTCCTTTCTAATTTCAAGATGCTCAAGCTAAGCAGATGGGCATTATTTTGCTTTGCTGAATAATCCGCCGATTTTTTCGCCCACCGAGGCGATCGCACCTTGCAGCACTCCGGGAACTCCAGGTGTCGGGCGGACGGCTAATTGAATTTCTTCGTCTTTAAATTCTTTCAAGCGATAGCCATATTCCAGCGATTCGCGCTCTTTGCGTAAGCCAGGGAAGAGACGGAATGCGCCTTTTAAGAGTTCTTCTTCGTTGGCGTAAATGGCTGCACTGATTTGAGAGGAGCGTTTTACCGCGATCGCGCCAATGGGAAACCATTGCAGTTTCTTTTTGCCCTGGACTCGGAGGTAGATCTCATATTCGGGGAGCCCTTTCGATTTGAAGTCGTCAAACTGCTTCGAGGCTTGGGCACGTTTTGCCGTCCCAGTCGTTTGCTTCTTCTCTTTATGAACCTTTTTTCCGAATCCAGGAGAGCTTGTCATAATCTCAAGTTAGAAGTGTCCTTATTAACAAAAGTTTACGACATTTTAAGGAAGTTTGGGATCAGACTGCACCGAGCAAACTTGCCATGAGCGCTTTTTGAGCGTGCATACGATTTTCGGCTTGATCCCAAACTTTCGATTGAGAGCCTTCGATCACATCCTCGGTGATTTCTTCGCCCCGATGTGCCGGAAGACAGTGCAGCACGATCGCGTCTTTATCCGCATAACTCATCAACTCGGAATTCACTTGGTAAGGCTGAAAAATCGGAATTCGGCTTTCGGCGAGATCCTCTTGTCCCATACTTGCCCAGACATCGGTATAGAGCACATGGGAATCTTTTGCGGCCGCGATCGGATCATCGGTTAACAGCACTTCAGATTTACTGTTGGCAATTTTTTCCGTCAGTTGCACAATTTCGGGCAGAGGTCGGTAGTCTGCGGGAGTTGCAATGCGGACATTCATTCCCACTAATGCACAGCCCAACATTAGGGAATGCGCGACATTATTGCCATCTCCAACATAGGTCAGCGTCAGACCGGAAAGCGTCGAAAAGGTTTCTTGAATCGTTTGTAAGTCGGCTAAAACCTGGCAAGGATGCTCTAAATCCGTCAGGGCATTGATGACTGGAATCTGCATTTCTTGAGCGAATGTGTCGAGATCTGACTGCTCAAAGGTACGAATTGCCAAGATGTCGAGGTAGCGATCGAGGACTCTTGCCGTATCTTCGATCGGTTCTCCACGGCTCACCTGAGTAGCGTTCAGAGGCAAATCAAGAACTTGCCCACCCAGGTGATACATGGCAGTTGAAAAGCTCACACGGGTTCGAGTCGAGGCTTTATAGAACAGCAATCCCAACACGGGCGGATGACCGTTGACCGTGATCCGTGGGTTTAATTTTCCAGATTTAAGCTGTGCTGCAATCTCTAGCAACTCCATCACTTCGTCTGGGCTGAGATCTGACAATTTCAATAAATCCCGTCCTTTAAGTGAACCCATATGATGCTCCTCACAAATCAAGAAATAAAAATCGCTCCTCACTTAGACAGTAAAGGAGCGTTGTTCTTTTAAGAGTAGCAAATCTACCAGGATTAGCCCCAAGTCATCGAATCTAAGACTCGCTGGATGGTGTTGCCAAATTTTTCTTGTTGCACTGCCGCTAATCCCCCGAAGAAAATCGAGGAGACTGTGAGGACGAGATAGTGAGCCAAGTGATATCCGCTTTGGTTAAAGTAAACTGCGATCGACAACGGAACCCAGGCGATGAACAGTCCAACTGCCAACCCAATCAGAAACATCAAAAATCGATTCTGAGCCATGTTGAAATTCCTCCGAATGCTAGTGAGAAACTACTAGCCCACGTCTTGCAGTTCCGCAGGCTTAACTAACAATTGCTGCATTTGCTTGCCCCGCTGAACCTGAACTTTCAAGGTTTGACCGGGTTTCACATTTTCCACTAGGGCTTGAAGCTGTTCTGCTTTAGAAATTGCTTGTCCATCAATTTCAGTGACGACATCACCTCGGCGGAAGCCAGCCGCAGCAGCCGGAGAATTTGGCACAACGCGCACGACAATCACGCCATTGACTTCAGGGACTTCAAACGGCGAATTTGGATCGGTATTGTTTTGACGCGCAATTTCAGGAGTTAAGGTCGTCATTTGCACGCCAATGTAAGGATGTGGAATCTTTTCACCCTTGGCAAGCGCATCTTTGACGGATTTCGCTTTATTGATCGGAATCGCAAACCCAATTCCCATCGCATCCGGGCGGATGGCAGTGTTAATTCCGATCACTTCGCCACGATCGTTGAGCAAGGGGCCACCCGAATTTCCGGGATTGATTGCGGCATCGGTTTGTAAGAAATCTAAGCGTTTATCGGATAAACCAATCTGAGCGCTCGATCGATGTAACGTACTGACAATTCCCAAGGTCACAGTGTTATCTAAGCCGAGAGGATTGCCGACTGCGATCGCCCAATCTCCAACTTGCACTTGGTCAGAATCGGCTAAAGGTGCAGTGGGCAGATCTTTGCCCTCAACTTTGACCACAGCTAAATCCGTCACTTCATCAAAGCCTCGGACTTTTCCTTCAAACACTCGCCCATCTTTCAAGGTCACAGTCACTTTGTCCGCGCCGTTGACGACGTGTGAGTTGGTCAGAATAATGCCGCTTTTCTCAATCACAAATCCCGATCCTTGACCGCGTAATGTCTCCGATCGTGGAGCAAAATCTTCCCCAAAGAATCGGCGAAACATGGGATCATCGAGCATCGGATCAGCCCGTCTTGTAACGGTTTTCTCGGTGTCGATTCTGACGACTGCTTTTCCCACTTTTTGCACGGCTTCCGCAACAAAGCTACCGCGTGTAATGGCGCGCGGAGCGGGTTGTGCTGCTTCAGTTGTCTCGGCGCGAACCGATTGAGGAAGCGATAGGGTAAAGCCGAACATCAGCGCGAGCGTGACGATCGCAATTTGAATTCGCCGAAGCTGATTTGAGAGTTGAGCGCGTTGCATAATTCTTAAACCTAATGAAAATGCCGCTGTCTAGCCATTATTCCTATCCTACGACTGAAAACAAAATCGAGTCTGGTAGAGATTTCACCCCATTCTCCACACCTCGCACTAAGATCAAACTGGATCTCTAATGAGTTTGAAGACGATGACGACCTCAGATTTGCCTCACGGTACGGAGTCGCACTCTCATCATCACGATCATGAGCCGCATGATCATGTCCATAGCGAAGAATCGATTCGGAAGGTGGTCAATCGTCTTTCTCGAATTGAAGGACATGTGCGGGGTATTAAAGCGATGGTAGAAAGCGATCGACCTTGCCCAGATGTTTTAGTCCAAGTTGCCGCAGTCCGCGGGGCACTCGATCGAGTAGCTCGTTTGATTTTAGACGAGCACTTATCTCAATGTGTGGCGCGTGCGGCTCAAGAAGGCAATATTGAAGCGGAAATTGAAGAACTGAAAACCGCACTCGATCGCTTTCTAACTTGACGGTGTCTATATCGGAACAACTAGAAATTTCAGTCACTCAGCGATCGCTCTTGGGTAGTCCGCTGTACAAGGGTTTTTAGATGTCGCAATTTCTCAGCGACCTTGATAATCTCTATCTCTTTAGAAGATTTCTTGATTACCCTTTCTGATACATATTAATCTCTCCAATATCGACAGTATTTGAAAGTGTGAGAATCCATTCAATTGTAGAAATGACATCTGCCAGTGAAATTGGAACTTGTGGTGTAAATCTGCCCTCTTCAATATCTGCTATGACTTCTTCAGTTGCGATATTGCCTGGGTTAATGACCGTAATCCCAATCTTGTAATCACAGAGAGCAAGTTTCAATGCCTGGGCTGCTCCCCTTAACCCAAATTTAGATGCTGTATTTGCGACCTCGATCGTTGGAGAGTGATCCAATCCTGAGAGTGCGCCAATAAATATGGCTCTTGGGTTGTCAGACTGGGCAAGGTTTTTAGCAAGCTGCTTGGTCAGTTCAATCGGCGCAATTGTATTGACAGCTATCACAAAGCGAGTTTCTTGATCAGAGCTTGTCATAAAGTCATATTGATCGGTAAATGCGCCGTTTTCCCAAACTCCTCCCATAAACAAGAGGGCATCGATTGTTGAGTCACCAATGCGACTGACAATGGATTGGATTCCTTCTGGATTGGAAATATCTGCTTGAATCCACTTTCCTGCTATCGGCTGACTTCTGGAAATCGAGAACACAGAATCACCTTTTTGGGCAAAGTGCTGTGCGACAGCCGCTCCAATCCCCCGACTCGCTCCGACTACAACAATTTCTCTTTTCTTAGATTCCATATCCAACTCTTGAAACATGCGCTTTCTGAAATCTAACAAATGATTGCGGAGTATCGTGGAACCTTGGAATCTTTCACTCCGTTTCGCAAAAGAACGGAGCGAAAGATCAAACATAGAGGCTTAAGCAACTGAAGCAAATAGCGCTTCAAACGATTGCTCAGGGGCTTCTGGTTTTGCCACGATTTCTACAATTTTGTTGCGAGCACTGGGCTGAAAGGCAGACTCGATGCAAACTTGTGCAACTTTGGTGCGGGGAATGCTGCCTTCGCTGAGGGTATCTGCCGAGGACATGATAATGCGATCTTGATTGTCTTCGTTCTTTAAGCCCCCCGGACGCACGATCGTGTAAGTGAGTCCGCTCTTTTGTAGATATTCTTCTGCCTGTTTCTTCCAGACCAGAATTAACCAGAACAAGTTTAATGGGTGAAAAAACTGTGAGGTACACAGTGAGGAAACGAATACAAAATGCTCAATTCCTTTCGCTTTCGCAGCATCGACGAGATTCTTTGTGCCTTCTAAATCGACTTTATAGGGTTGGGTGGGATCGAAGCTCGGTTTCGCTCCCGTTGCGCAGAACAACACGGTGGAGTCTGCGATCGCGCCGACTAAGTCTGCTTTATTCAAGACATCCCCTTTCACCAATTCAACCCCGGTGGGTAAAATCGATCGTGCTTTTTCGGGATCGCGCACGAGCGCGCGCACAGGAATTCCGCGATCGACGAGTTGTTGAACAATCCTACGTCCCGTTTCACCCGTCGCCCCTGCTACAAATGCTTTCATAGAATTTACCAAATCACTGTCTATCAATATTTTGCTGACCCTTTCTAATCTACATCGTGCAGAAGTGTGATCAATGCCAGCTCGATCCGCGATTTTTTTGGCTTACCCTTCCCAAACCCTCGTACACGGAGTAGGATATGTAAGGCACATCCTTAACTTTTGTAAAGATAGAAATAGATGGCTGTACTCATCTGAAATCCGCATGGATTTTACTGATTTTCAGGAGAAGCCCCGACTGAAAGTGGAGCCTATCAGTATCCTTTGGGGAACCTTGACGTAGAACCACGGCAAACGGAAGAGAGAGTGAATGCAATCGCAACCGACCGATCCCTCAGACTTCGCGAATCCCAATTTCGCCCGCCCTACCGATGCTGCGGGTGGAAATGTGACTCCTGCTCACACGGATGCTCTGATTAATGAGCCAACGGTGTTTTCGAGCCAGTTTGTGGACTGCATGGAGATGAATGCTGATGCGCGAACGGTAGCAGCCTATCTGGATGTGCATCAAGAATGGTTTCGACGCTGCGCGCATCCGATGCAGGTTGAACCGATCGGGCAAAATAGCTATGCGCTGATTATTGGTCATTTTGGGGCGTTTGGGTACGATGTGGAGCCGCGAGTTGGCTTGGATCTGTTGCCACAGCAAGAAGGGATTTATCGGATTGAAACAGTTCCAGTTCCAGACGATACTTATCTGGGCTATGAAGTAGATTTTCAAGCGGCATTGAATCTGGTGGAGCATTCAAGCCCTAGTGATCCCAACTTGAAAATGACTCAGGTGCAGTGGCAGCTTGATTTAAGTGTTGCGATTCAGTTTCCGCGCTTTATTCATGCGTTGCCGGATGCGTTGATTAAAAGTACGGGAGAGCGGATTCTCAAACAGGTTGTTCGTCAGGTTTCGCGTCGTCTAACGCATAAAGTTCAAGAAGATTTTCATTCGTCTCGAAATTTGACGGTTCCAAAGCGTGTACGTAAGCGGTTTTTGTAAGCGATCGCAGTTCAACTGATTTTGACAGACTCAAGTGCAAAATCCCTCGCGTTTGATGTGCGAGGGATTTTTTTAATTGGTTGGCTAAAGTACAAGGCAGCGTCCAATCATTCGCTAGAAATTACTAGGAAGTTGGGATTGCTTCTCTCGCGACCATCTGGGGCTTCACAGGATCTGAATTGCCATTTAGAGTTACAACCGGGGTCATGACCTGAACTGCATTTCGAGCCTCAATGAGCTTGATCGCTCTCGTGACACTTTCCGGCAAGATCACCACTAAACTGCCAGGAGTTGCACTTTCTAGCGCCGCCTCGATCGCTTGAGTTTCATCGAGAATGACTTCATATCGAGCATCCGGTTTCGTTGCTTTTACGCCTTGCACAATGAATTCAGCGGTATTGCCACGCTCGCGTCCGCGATTGTCGTCATCTTCTTTAATGATCATGCGATCGAATAAGTCTGCGGAGAGTGTGCCTAACTCGACAAAATCTTCATCGCGTCGATCTCCCGGTGCGCCGATTACTCCAATGCGATCGCCATCCGTCCAATTCTGAACAAAGCCACCTAATGCCTTATAGCTATGCGGATTGTGGGCATAGTCGATCAGCACATGGAAATGACCCAGGTTGAACAGATTCATCCGCCCCGGAGTTTGCTTCGTTGAAGCTTGGAAGGTCATTAAAGCCGCTCGAATTTCTTCAATCCGCACGCCCTGAGCAAATGCTGCCAAACTTGCAGCCAAAGCATTCGCAATCATGAATGGCGCGCGTCCACCGAGAGTCAAAGGAACATTGATCGCTTGTTCAATTCTCAGCGTCCAATCGCCTTTCAAGATCGAGAGATAGCCATTTTCATATACGGCTGCGAGTCCACCTCGTTGGGTATGCGATCGAATTAATTCATTCTCTGCATTCATCGAGAAGTAAGCAATTTGAGCCGAAACGCGACTCGCCATTGCTGAGACTAACGGATCATCTGCATTCAAGACGACATAGCCTTTGGGCAGTGCAGCTTCCGCGACGACGCTTTTGACTCGCGCCATTTCGTCGATCGTATTAATATCCCCAAGTCCCAGGTGATCGGCGGCGACATTCAAAACCACACCGACATCACAAGCATTGAAGGCTAAACCCGATCGCAGAATTCCACCTCTAGCACTTTCAAGCACGGCGACTTCCACGGTGGGATCTTGCAGGATTAACTGTGCGCTTTGAGGCCCGGTATTATCGCCAGGTTCAACGAGGTAGTCCCCAATATAAGTACCATCAGTTGTGGTGTAACCTACGACTTGCTTCGTCTGTTTAAACAGATGAGCAATTAAGCGCGTTGTGGTTGTTTTTCCGTTTGTTCCAGTAATCGCAATGATTGGGATGCGACCATTGGAATGATTCGGAAACAGCATATCGATCACGGGTTCAGCAACATTGCGCGGAATCCCTTCACTCGGACAAACGTGCATCCGAAACCCAGGAGCCGCATTGACTTCGACAATCACACCATCGACTTCGCGCAACGGCTTTGAGATATCCTCAGTGACGATATCAATTCCCGCAATATCTAAGCCGATAATTTTTACGACGCGCTCAGCTAACCAGAGATTTTCAGGATGAATATCATCGGTACGATCGATAGCAATGCCGCCAGTACTGAGGTTCGCAGTTGCTCTCAGATAGCACATCTCGCCTGCTGGTAGTACCGTTTCCAAGTTGTAGCCTTTTTGTTCTAACAATTCCCAAGACGTGCGATCGACTTCGATCTTTGTCAGGACATTATCGTGACCTGTACCACGTCGCGGATCTCGATTCGTTTCATCAATTAATTGTTGAATCGTCGAGCGACCATCTCCTACTACATGTGCAGGAACTCTTTCAGCTACAGCAACAACTTTCCCATTGACGACTAAAACTCGGTGATCGCGACCCTGATAGAACCGTTCAATGATGACCGACTTAGAAACATCTTTGGCTGCATCGTAAGCAGCTTCGGCTTGTTCCCAGGTTGTAATGTTAATCGTAATGCCTCGACCATGATTGCCATTCAGCGGCTTAATCACGATCGGATATCCACCGACATCCGCGATCGCATCTTCTAATTCGTCTAAATAGCTAATAACGGTGCCACGCGGAACTGGAACTCCAGACGCTCGCAGCATTTGTTTCGTTCCTTCTTTATCCGAGGCAAGCTCAACCCCAAGAATGCCAGTGCGATTGCTCAACGTCGCTTGAATGCGCTTCTGATGGACACCAAAGCCCAGTTGAATCATGGCGCGCGCGCCGAGTTCTGTCCAAGGAATATTGCGGGCTTCGGCTTCTTTGACGATTGTTTCGGTACTCGGTCCTAAACTGCACTCTGCGGCAATTTCGCGCAGGTCGTTGAGATCTTTTTCAAGTTCTTCTTTTGGATATCGTCCGGTTTCAACCAGGGTTTGGCAAATTCGGACGGCAGCCCTCGCTGCATAGCGTCCGGCGCGTTCGTGAATATATTCGATCGCAACTTGGTACACGCCCGGTTCGGCGGTTTCGCGAGTTCTTCCAAATCCAACCAGCATTCCGGTTAATTCTTGAAGCTCTAGCGCCACATGCTCAATGATATGTCCCATCATTGTGCCTTCCCGAACGCGAGCTAAAAAGCCACCTCGGCAGCCCGGAGAACAGAAATGTTCGACAAGTGAAGGAAGCAACTCGACCAGACCTTCGTAGAACCCAGGAATTAAGTTAGAAGGTGTTTCTGCCAGATCTTCGAGATCTAGACGCATTAAAACAACTTTATGGCGGCGAATACTCCAATAGTTGGGTCCACGTAACGTCTGAACTTTGAGTATCTTCATAGGGGTCTATTCAGGGATACAGGCTGGCGTTTAGTTAGTTGGCAATCGAGATCTGAACCAGATTACCTGCAAAAGCAGTTATCTAGTTTCAGATGCAATCTGAGCGAGGAAGTGTTCATGATAAACAGTTTGTGTAAAGAACTGTTGCCGCCAAAAGTCGGGAATTCAAGCAATTCTGTAACATCGTGCAACCTGATCTCATCGAAACGCTACCAGATCTCCTCGAATCTACAAGTTAAGAAAATCTGATTTCTTCAATCTCAGGGACGATCCCAGAATGGCTTTCTCCGCGATTCCCGCAAGAGCATGGTGCGCCGCCGTAGGTCAAATCGACAACCCGCACTGAGAACATGCAAGCGCAAATTTCCCATACAAATCGGGTCGGTTTTGTTGATTTCGGCTTGATTGGTGTAGTTCATTTCGCTGGGGTCGAGGATGGTGACAGCTCCTTTGCCTAGGACTTGTAAAATGCCGTCTCCTTCAAATAATGCACAGGTGTCTTCATCAATTCCAATTCCTAATCGGTCGGGATGGGCAACGATCGCGCTCATTAATCTCGCCATGCGATTGCGATTATGAAAATGTTGATCGACTAAGACTTCTGGAATGATGCCAAGTCCGAGGGTCATATCGACTAAAGAATGATTGGGAGATTCGCCACTGCCGCCGCCAGCAATCATGTGATGTCCCATAACGGCGGCACCAGCGCTGGTTCCTGCGAGGGTAATTTCGCCGGATTGGGCGCGCGATCGCACAATATCCATCACAGGCGTATCCGATAACAATCCACACAGGCGTAATTGATCGCCTCCGGTCAGGAAAACAGCGCTACATTCGCTGACATACTCTTGCATCTCGGGTGCGTCACATTGCGCCCGATCAAGAATGTTCAGTACCTTGATTTCCTGAGCGCCCATATCGGAGAAGATAGTGTAGTAGCGATCGCCAATCACTAGGGGTTCACGGGAAGCGGAGGGAATAATCGCGATGCGGGCATCACTTCCTCCTGCCCGAAAGAAAAAGTTTTGCAGGATTTCGCGTCCATGAATTTTATCTTCTGCGCCGCCAATTACCATAATGGCGGTATTGAGAGACTGAGGCATCTGCGGTTCAAACGATTGCAAGACTGACTCTAGCATGAAGGGATGAGGGATGATATGTGAAGGGTGAACAGGGAAATCGAAATTCGCATCGCGCTGGCGCGGGAGTTGTGTCGTCTAACGCTATAAATTTAATTTTTGATTTCTTATGACTCTCCATCATGCCAAACTATTAATTTTTTGTTAACAGTTCTTCGTTCTTATTTATCAACATGCGCTTCGATATTGTCACGTTGTTTCCAGATTTTTTTGCGTCGCCGCTGCAATCTGGATTACTGGGGAAAGCTTTGGCGAAACAAATCGCGGAGGTGCATCTGACTAATCCGCGAGATTTTGCGATCGATAAACATCGCCGAGTCGATGATGAGCCTTACGGGGGCGGGGTCGGCATGTTGATGAAGCCAGAGCCAATTTTCGCAGCGGTCGAATCTTTACCCGTACTGCCCCGTCGCGAGGTAGTATTTGTGACACCGCAAGGTGAGCCGATGCGACAAGATTTGCTCAAGGAATTTTCGGCGAATTTTGATCAGATTGTCATCATTTGCGGACATTATGAAGGGATAGACGAGCGGGTGCTGAATTTGGTGACGCGCGAGGTCTCGTTAGGAGATTTTGTGTTGACGTGTGGAGAGATTCCGGCTTTAGCGCTTTTAAACGGCACGATTCGGCTGTTACCGGGTGCGATTGGCAAGGAAGAGTCGCTGAAATTGGAAAGTTTTGAAACAGGATTGCTCGATTATCCGCAATACACCCGTCCGCCCGTGTTTCGAGAATGGGAAGTTCCGACTGTTTTGCGATCGGGCAACCATGCTGAAATCGATCGCTGGCGGACGCAGCAACAGATCGAACGCACTCGAACTCGTCGCCCGGATTTATATCAAGAGTGGCTGGAGCAGACGGGGCAATTTAAACCTGATGAAGTAAATCACGAACCATGTTGACGAAAAAATTCCGCTTACTCTGTGCCACGATCGCGAGTTCTGCTGTTTTGAACTCGATACAAGTGCCGATGCCGTTTCGATCTTCAGAATTGCTGCTTGATTCTGCGGCATATGCAAAACGCAGTGGTGGTCGCAGCAGTGGCGGATCGTTTAATCGCAGTAGTGGGTCTTCTCGCTCTTCTGGCAGTTCGACTCCGGGTGGCTCAAGCTCTGGAAGTTCAAGTTCTGGACGCTCAAATTCTGGAGGATATCAGGGGGGTGGCTATTATGGGGGCGGCTATTATGGGGGCGGCTATAGCAGCGGGTATTCCAGTGGCGCGAGCATCGTGTTATGGATTGTGGCGTTAATTCTCGTCGGTGGTGCTGGATTTTTCGTGTGGTACTTGCTGAAGAGTGCGAAAAAGAGCAAGGGCAATGAGCTTGACAATGATATTGTGACGGTTTCCATGATTCAGATGGGATTGCTGGCGGAAGGTCGAGCAATTCAGAAGGAATTGACGGAGATTGTGGAGCAGGGTGAAACGGATTCGATCGAAGGGCTGCACGCGCAACTGCAAGAGGCAGTTTTGGCGTTGCTAAGAATGCCGGAAAATTGGAGTCATGTGCAGGCGAGTTCTGAGACGGTGAAGACCCGAGACGAGGCGGAGAAAGCGTTTAATCGGTTGTCGATCGCCGAACGGACAAAGTACACCACAGAGACGATCTCGAATGCAGGAGGTCAGTTGGTGCTGAAAGAGTTTGAGGTTGATCCGGATAAGGAGCCTGCCTCTTATATTGTGGTGACATTGCTTGTCGGGACGGCAGATGATAAGCCGCTGTTTATGGAGATTCGATCGATGGAAGCGTTGACTGAGGTGCTGAATCAGTTAGCGAGTTTGAATGCAGAGTATTTAATGAAGTTTGAACTGCAATGGACTCCACAGGCAGACGGAGATAGTCTCACTTATGATGAGATGCTACTGGAATATCCGAAAATGTTGCAGATTTAGAGTCACGGAGAAAACGATTGAGGGGCGAGTTTCACCGCAATAAATTTTGGATAGGGAGATAGGGAGCAATCTCAATCTGGGTGCTCCCCACTCCCCACTCCCCACCTCCGAAGGTCTCTATTTTTTCGTCAATGCCGCGATCGCATCAATCAATTCTTCAGATTCCAACGGTTTCGCGAGATGCTTTTGAAATCCAGCGGCGATCGCTTGTTTTTGATTCAACTCTCCTGCATAGGCAGTGAGCGCGATCGCACGAATTTCTCCGCCTTGGTCTGGCGGTAACGCTCGGACTTGCTGCATCAGCATGTAACCATCCATTTCCGGCATTCCGATATCACTGACGAGAATATCGAAACGCGATTGTGCCAATGCCTGTAATGCTTCGCACGCTGAAGGGACAGACACTACGATCGCTCCAGCTTCTTCGAGCAAAAATTCCACAAGCCCAAGCGCATCGGAATCATCATCGACGACTAAAATTTTGAGATCCTTCAAGCTAGCGGATGAATCAGCCGATTGTGCTTCAGATTGAAGCTCGGCTGCTGTTGACAAGCGAGGTAATCGCACCATAAATGTTGTTCCTTGCCCTTCACCTGGGCTTTCTACTGCAACAGTTCCACCATGCAGTTCAGTTAGATATCGAACGATCGCGAGTCCCAATCCTAACCCGCCAAACTGACGAGTGGTTGCGCCATCTTCTTGACGGAAATAGTCAAATACATGCGGTAAAAACTCAGGAGCAATACCCTTTCCTGTGTCGTGTACAGTCATTTGAATTTGATGGTCAATTGCGGTCAAATGAATCTGCACCTGCCCTCCAGTAGGCGTAAATTTCACGGCATTTGAGAGCAAATTCCAGACAATCTGCTGTAAACGAGTCGCATCTCCTGCAACATCGTTGACCTCAGACTCAAAAACGGTTTCAATCTCAATCGATTTCGCTTCAGCCGCTAACCGAACCGTCTCGATCGCGGCTCGAATCACCGTTGCTAAATTCACCGTGTTGACATTGAGGTTGATTTTGCCTTGCAAAATTCGCGAAACATCGAGTAAGTCAGCAATGAGATCTGACTGGAGTTTGGCATTGCGCTCGATTGTGGCTAACGCATAAGCCGTTTTCTCTGCATCTAATTTGCCCGTTTGCAAGAGCTTCGACCAGCCTAAGATGGGATTCAGGGGAGATCGTAATTCATGAGAAAGCACCGCGAGAAATTCATCTTTAATCCGATTCGCTTGTTCAGCTTTCTCACGGGCAACTTGCTCAAGCTGAAGAATATGAGCTTGCTCGGCTTCGAGCTGCTTGCGCTCGCTAATATCGCGATAAAAAATTCCTAACCCTTCCTCAAATGGATAAGCGTTTAGTTCTAACCAAACATCGTAATTCGGTGGCACATAATAGTGATGCTCAAAGTGAACGGCTGTCTGTTCCGCGATCGCTCGACGGTATTGCATCTCAACTTCAGTTCCGAGCACAGCAGGCCATTCCTCCCAAACTGTTTTACCGATGACTTCAGAACGAGGTTTGTTGTTAATGCGTTCGGCAGTGGCATTTTGATAAATAATTTTCCAGTGATGATCTAACGCTAGAAAGGCATCACTCATACTTTCTAGAAGTTGATCGATGCGTTTTAGGGCAGTTTCGGCCTGTTGTTGTGCAGTTTCGCTCGCGGCTCGTAAGGTTTGTTCTCGTTGGATGGCTTCTTGTCGAAGTTTCGAGAGTTTGAGGGTCGCTTCGACTCTGGCTAATAGCTCACGTGCAGAAAAAGGCTTGGTCAGATAGTCATCGGCACCCGCTGCTAAGCCTTCGACTCTGGCTTCTTCTCCAGCCCGGGCAGAGAGGAGAATGATCGGAATCTCTCGCGTTTGCGGGTTGTCTCGCAGTGCATTTAAGACTCCAAATCCATCGAGTCGCGGCATCATTACATCCGTGAGAACGAGATCTGGAGCGCGATCGCAAACCGCATCCAACACGGCTAAACCATCCGAAACTGCTTTGACTTCATACTGCTGAGCGAGAAGACGTTTGACATAATCCCGCATATCCGCATTATCATCGGCAAGTAGAACGTAAGCCTGAGGACTCGAAGACTGCATCACCGGATTCAAGTCCAGTGGGGTAGCAACGGAACTTGAGTCTGGTAGCCATCGTAGCGCTTCTTCGACATAAGAGCTTGCACCCGTTGCGCTGGTCGTACGAGTTTCGCTAATTTGTTCAACCGGAAGATGAGCGGTTCCGGTTGGAATGGCGATCGTAAAACAAGTTCCTTCTCCTTCCTGGCTGATGACCTCGATCGTGCCTTGGTGCAGTTTGACTAATTCTTGAACTAAAGAAAGTCCAATTCCTGATCCTTCAAAGCTTCGTCCTTGTGACGCTTTCACCCGATGGAACCGCTCAAACAGATGCGGAATTTCTGCTGCGGGAATGCCAACTCCGGTGTCTCGAACGATCAGTTGAACCTGGTCTATCCGCCAGCACAACTGCACAGTAATCTTGCCTTCAAAGGTAAATTTGAAGGCATTCGAGAGAAGATTCAGAACAATCTTTTCCCACATCTCATGATCGACATACACCGCTTCTGGAAGTGCAGGACAATCGACCACGAACTGGAGATTGGCACGCTCGATCGCAGATCGAAAGACACTCGCTAAATCTGTTGTGTAGCTTGCCAGATCAGTTGGTTCATAAACGGCTTGCACTCGTCCGGCTTCAATTCGAGAAAAGTCTAGCAGAGTGTTCACTAGCTTTAGCAAGCGCATTCCGTTGCGTTGAACGATCTCGATGCGTTCTCGCTGGGTCGGAGGAAGGGGATGAATCGGATCGCTGAGTGCCTCTTCAGTGGGGCTTAACATCAGCGTCAGAGGCGTGCGAAATTCGTGGCTGATATTGTTAAAGAAGACGGTTTTTGCTCGATCGAGTTCTGCAAGGGTTTCGGCGCGTTTACGTTCTTCTTCATACGCCTGAGCATTGGCAATGCTTGCTGCGATCTGACCTGCAACTAGATCAAGAAAGCCTTGATAGTTATCATCTAGCAATCGGAACGGATTGAGACCTGCGACTAAAATACCAGCTTGTCCTGTGTCTCCTGAGGCGACGATCGGCATAACAATGGCTTGATGAGGGGGATGCTGCCATGCGCCTTTGGGAAGCTCAGCGGTGAGGTTTGTAATGATTGCGGATGTTTGCGATCGCACAACCTCACTCAACTGCCAAATCGAATCTTGGTCGAATCCGACCGCTTCAAGCGCCAGCGGATGATCACGCTCGATTCCCGCTGTGCCGGATAAGATCACTTGCTGCTGTTCAACATCAATCAGATAAATCAAAGCAAACGGCAGATCATAAGGATTTGCAGCTAAACACTGGGCACTGAAAGTACAAGCCTCATCGAACGTCCGAGCATCCGCAGTTTTAGCCGCAAGGACACGTAACAATGCTAACTGTCGCTCTCCAATCACTTGCTGCGTATTGTCAGTATTGGCGCAAATAATCCCGCCTGTTCCGCCTTGATCATCCGGGATAGGACTATATGAAAACGTGTAGTAAGTTTCTTCGGGATACCCGTTGCGCTCCATGATCAGCAGCAGCGATTCATCATAGGTCGCTTCGTTTCTCAGCATGACTGAAGCCGTTCGCGGCTCGACCTCATCCCAAATTTCACGCCACACAACCGAGGTCGGCTGTCCTAACATTTCTGGATGTTTGCCGCCGAGAATCGCTCGATACGCGTCGTTATAGAGGTAGGTTAAGTTGGTTCCCCAGGCAATCCACATCGGTTGACGCGAGGTCAGCATAATTCGCACCGCTGTTTTTAAGCTTTGCTGCCATTGTTCTGGCTCACCGAGCGGAGTCTTTGACCAATCGAGTTCTCGAATGCGTCTGCCCATTTCGCCACCGCCTTGGAGAAAGCTTGCTGTGCTCGGTTCAGGTTTCATGCTTGGCTCCTTGATAATGTGGCGATCGCACGAATCAATTCTTCTGGCTCGATGGGTTTGGCAAGATGCTGCTGAAATCCGGCTTCAAGCGCTTGCTGCTGGTTAAACTCTCCTGCATAGGCAGAAACTGCGATCGCGGGAATTTCTCCTCCCCATTTCGATGTTCTAGCACGAATCTGTCGAATTAACAGGTAGCCATCCATCTCAGGCATCCCTAAGTCACTGACGATGACATTGGGCAAGGTCTGATCGAGTACCTGTAAGGCGGCGAGTCCAGATGGCACGGCAATGACTGTTGCACCATTTTGTTCAAGTAAGAAAGCTTGATATTCGCGAGTATCGAGATCATCGTCGATGAGTAAAACTGTTACATGGTTTAACTCTCCTTCTTGCGCTGCATCCGGGCAATGCGGCTCAAGTGCGCTCTTGCTCAATTGCGCTTGCAAATTCATCGGCAGTTTTACAATAAATGTCGCGCCGTGATTGACTCCCTGACTTTCTGCCTGGACGGTTCCGCCATGCATTTCGATGATGCGCTGTACGATCGCGAGTCCCAGTCCTAATCCGCCAAATTTGCGAGTCGTTGAGCCATCTTCTTGCTGAAAGGAGTCAAAGATCCGAGGCAAAAAATTAGGCTGAATGCCTTTACCTGTGTCGATGACCTGAATTTCAGCCCGGTGATCGCTAGACCTTAATGTGACTGTCACAGTTCCGCCGTCTGGCGTGAACTTGACGGCATTGGTGAGCAAATTGCAGATAGCTTGCTGTAATCGAACTGGATCAGCCGATACGGGAGCCGTCGGATTAAAAGTGAGCGTTAACTGAATGTTTTTTGCGGCAGCGGCGAGACGTACTGTCTCAACGGCGGCAGAAATGATCTGAGTCAAATCAACAATCGTAGGATTTAACAGCAGCTTGCCTTGAATAATTCGGGAGATATCGAGTAAATCTTCGATCAGTCGAGATTGCAGCTTGGCATTGCGCTCGATCGTGGCTAAAGCTCCTCGCTGTTGATTGGCATCGAGTTTGCCCGATTGTAGCAATTTGATCCAGCCTAAAATCGGATTCAGTGGCGTTCTCAGTTCGTGAGAGAGAACCGCGAGAAATTCATCTTTGATCTGATTTGCTTGATCGGCTGCTTCTCGTGCAGCTTCGCGCTCTGTTTCGATTCGCCTGCGCTCGGTCACATCCTGAAATAGCACTGCAACTTTGTTGCTTTCAGCAGGTTCAAGCCGGAATGCATAGATATCAAACCAACGATTCATCGCAGCCGAGTGATCCTGAAATCGCGTCGGTTCGCCTGTCCGCAGCACTTGCGCATAGATATCAAACCAGAATGTTTCAATCTCAGGAATTAGCTCACGAATTGTTTTGCCAACGGCTTGTGTCAGTCCCGTTTGCTGTTCAAAAGCTGGATTGACTTCAACAAGGCGATAATCAATTGCTATGTCCTTCTCAAACACGAGTTCAATTACACAGAAGCCTTCATCGATCGATTCAAACAAGGTTTGATATCGTTTCTCAGAGTGTTGGAGTGCTGCTTGAGCTTGGATCTGCTCGGTTACGTTTCTAAAGTAAACGGTAATGCCTGGCCTGGCTGGATAGGCACGAACTTCGTACCATCGATTGTGGTCGGGATAAAATGCGGTTGTTGCGCCGACAACTTGATCGTGCATTGCACCGCGATAAATTCGCTCAAACTCAGTTCCGATCAAGCCTGGATATTCTGTCCACAGGTTCTTGCTGACCGAAGCGTTGCTCGATCGCTCAAGCATTGCTTCAGCCGATTTGTTCATGTAAGTAAACTGCCATTGGGCATTCAGTGCAAAGAACCCATCGGTAATACTTTCTAGAATGTTACGACTCTGTTCTTCACTGTCTTGCAGTGCGATCGCGGCTTGTTTACGATCGCTAATATCGGTGAATAAAATGGCAAACTGTGGATAGGTATCGATTGGGAAAGCACTGACTTCAAACCATCGATTCATAGCCTGAGAGCCACTCTCAAAGCGTTCAGGTTTCCTCGTCTGTACAACTCTACTATAGGTTTCGAACCAAAACTCTTCTAAATTAGGGACTAATTCTCGTGCTGTTTTTCCGATTGCACCTTTCAGCCCTGTCATCGATTCAAAAATAGAATTGGCTTCTAGGAATCGATAGTCTTGCGGATTTCCTTGTTCGTCAAACATCATTTCACAAAGGCAGAATCCTTGATTCATCGACTCAAACAAGGTGCGATATTTTGTCTCAGATTGTCGGAGGGCTGCTTCTGCGCGTGCCCGTTCAACGGCTGCCCAAGTTCGCTCTGCGGTTTCTTCGATCTGTCTTGCTTCCAGCTTTGTCCATTGTCGCGGAGTCGATTGATGCACAATGAGCAAGGCGACTAATTGACCGTTCTTGATCAAAGGCGTATCACAATAGGCGGCAATGTCGATCGCTTTGAACTTTGCTTTCTCACGCTCTGTCAGGCGCTTACTGTGCTGAATATCTGAGACAATCACTTGTTGCCCCATTCTGTAGTCTTTGATCAAGTCTCGACCATATTCTTCTGTACTAAATACTCCGCTCAGTTCTGCTACGCCGTTTGTGTAGCTCCGGTAGATGCTCACTTGTTGAGGATTCAGTAAAATTTCAGCATAAGCAACACGGCTTGCCCCTAACGACTCGCCTAGCACATGCGCTGCTGTTGACTGAATTGCTTCCGCATCTGTCAGTGGACGTAATGCATCATTCAGTACGATACAAAAGGCATCAATCTGATTTCCTATCAGGATGTCTTCAGTGCCTGTTGCTTTCTCATCCTGAGCCACGCTCTATTCTCCCAATTTTCCCTCTGATGAACGGCTTAGTAAGCGTAGGGTTGACTAGCAGAAAAGATAAAACAATCGCGTATCGCTAGACACTATCTTTAGATAGAATTTTGCTTAACCTGAACAAGTGCCAATCAGCAATTAAATCTGCGTCTGATACGGTAAAGTCCAGTCTTAATAACTATCTCAATCTATGACCCATCAGCTTAATCCGGATTTGCAGCAGTTCAAAACGATGCTCAAAGACCAAGGTGTGAAATATGCGATCGCGAGCTTTGTCGATATTCATGGCATGTGCAAAGCGAAAATGGTTCCCCTGTCGCATTTTGACCAGATGATGCAGGGGTCAGAGCTATTTACGGGAGCTGCTTTGGATGGCGTTCCTCAAGAGGTCAGTGATGAAGAAGTCGCAACAATGCCTGATCTTGCCAGTGCAACAATTTTGCCTTGGAATTCAGAGATGGTTTGGCTTGCTAGTGATTTATATTTGCAGGGTAAACCGTTTGAGGCTTGTTGTCGCAGCATTCTCAAATCGGTGTTGCAGCAAGCAGCAGAAATGGGGTTTCAGTTTAATTTAGGGATTGAAACTGAGTTTTTTATTCTCAAAGATCAGGATGGGCAAGCGGTTCCAATCAGCGATCGCGATACGCTAGCAAAGCCTTGCTATGACCTGCAAGGATTGCTCGATAACTATGCCTGGGTAGACGAGATTGTACAAGCGATGAATCATCTCGGGTGGGATGTGTATTCGTTTGATCACGAAGATGGCAATGGTCAATTTGAAACGGATTTCACGTATACGGATGCGCTGACGATGTCCGATCGCTTGATCTTTTTCCGCTTGATGGTGAAGGAGATTGCGCGGAAGCATGGTTACTTTGCCACGTTTATGCCCAAGCCGTTTGCAAATCGCACGGGAAGCGGCGCGCACTACAATATGTCGCTTGCAGATCTGAAAACCGGGGAGAATTTGTTTGTCGATCGAGCAGATTCGCGCCGCTGTGGTTTGTCGAAGTTGGGCTATCAGTTTATTGCGGGTGTGCTTCGTCATGCGCCTGCGATTTGTGCGGTGATTGCTCCGACTGTGAATAGCTACAAGCGATTGATCGCGCGCGGAAGCATGTCTGGCTTTACTTGGGCACCGGTGTATATTTGCTATGGCAACAA
The DNA here is from genome assembly GCF_017302695.1 of Leptolyngbya sp. UWPOB_LEPTO1. Classification (NCBI taxonomy): domain Bacteria; kingdom Bacillati; phylum Cyanobacteriota; class Cyanophyceae; order Leptolyngbyales; family Leptolyngbyaceae; genus Leptolyngbya; species Leptolyngbya sp. UWPOB_LEPTO1. Next base: position 55,675 of record NZ_JAFLCJ010000024.1, read on the forward strand.
CAATCGCACGAATATGTTGCGCATTCCGCTAGCAGGTGGACGAGTTGAATGTCGCGCGGCTGATATTTCGTGCAATCCCTACTTGGGTGCAGCGATGATTTTAGCGGCAGGGTTAGAAGGGATTCGAGAAGGACTCGACCCAGGCGAACCGCATACTGAGAATATGTATACCTATACGACAGCAGAGCTAGCAGAAATGGGAATTAAGATGCTTCCTCGAACTTTAGGAGAAGCGATCGAAGCTTTTGCTGCTGATCCGTTGAGCGAATCAGTAATGGGTTCGCTAATGTATCAAACCTATGTTGACTTCAAAACTCAAGAATGGTTTGAGTATCACAATCACGTTTCAGATTGGGAAGTCCAGCGCTATATGAAGTTCTTCTAGCTCCCCATCTTTCACGAAAAACTAGGCGAAATCTGAGAAGTTGAGCCTAGTAGCACTTCTATTTGAATAGGGGAATGGAGAGCAATTCCCCCCATTCTCCTATTCCTCATCTTCCCAACTGATGTCTAATGCCGCGTCTGATCTGCCCAAGGCGTTAACACTGCCGACATCCACTTCAGACCATAATCTATCGCGAGTCCAATCACACCAATGAGCAAAATGCAGAACAACACTTTCTCAGTCTGCAAATAGCGCTGAGCCTGAATAATTCTGAAGCCTAGCCCAGTTTGCGCCGCGACTAATTCAGCAATGACGAGATAGTTCCAAGCTCCTGAAATGTTCACCCGCAGCGTATCTAACACACTCGGAAACGTCGCTGGAACAATCACCCGAAACAAGACATCTCGCCGCGTTGCACCTAACGTATAAGCAACATTGATCATCTCGCTCGGAATGAACTTCACCGCATCCGCAATCATAATCGCGTTATAAAGCACGACGCCCAACGTAATGATTAGAATCTTAGACTCCTCACCCAAGCCGAGCCAAATCACAATCAGCGGCACAAATGCAGTCACAGGCATGTAGCGCACTGTTCCGACAAAAGGCGCAAACAAGCTCTCCATGCTGTAGAACGTCCCCATCGCAATGCCCATCGGCACACCGATCACTGCTGCAACAACAAATCCGGCTAACACTCGCCCACAACTGATCAGCACATCTGAAATCAGATCATTGTTCATGAACATTTCAATCCCAGACTGCACGACCGCAGTCGGTGTGGGCAGAAACATTGGCGGAACGACTTGAGCATAGCTAATCAGCGACCAGAGCAAGAGTGGAACTGCTAGCGAGAGCATCACAATCAGTGCCGCCAATCGGCGCGGAAATCCCTGACGAATGCTCCAAAACACGGAATGCTTTAGATACTTATATTGTCGATCGACAGATTGAGGCGAACTAAGACTTGCATCAGTCACGGGATTCATCCTTTGAGTGCAGATTAAAACGTCATCGATCAATGACATGGGTTCAGTCTAGAGAGAGAGTTGACTGCGTTTTTGTATTGACAACTACATCTCTTGCATTTGCGACGAAATTCCAAATTTTCTAAGTTCTCGTATCTTATGTATCTGAATTAACATTTTTAAGTTCTGAGATCGACTTAACTAATACTTTGTCTCCTTCTGCACGCCAACACTATGCTCAACACCCGATCTCAAGCACTACAGCAGCGATCTGAACTTGAGATCGCATCTGAACTCTCAACTGCCAAGCTTGAAGTCCGTAGCCTGTCTAAGTCATTTAACTTGCAAACTGGCTCAATGACTGTGCTAGAAGACATCAATCTTCAGCTTTTTCCAAGAGAATTTGTTTGCTTAGTCGGTGCATCAGGATGCGGCAAATCGACCTTACTCAACATTGTGGCAGGACTCACGCCTCCCTCCTCTGGAAGTGTCTTAGTCGATGGGCATAAAGTCACTGGGCCGGGTTCCGATCGCGGAATGGTCTTTCAGAATTACACCCTTTATCCCTGGCTGACTGTCTCTCAAAATATTGCCTTTGGTCTGAATCTGCGCAAGATGCCCAAAGCAGAACAGCGCGATCGCATCAATTACTATCTCGATGTTGTTGGCTTAACGCAGTTCGCGAAATCTTACCCAAAACAGCTTTCTGGTGGGATGAAGCAGCGAGTCGCGATCGCTCGTGCTTTAGCCAATGAACCTGCTGTTTTGCTCATGGACGAACCCTTTGGCGCACTCGATGCTCAGACCAAAGAACAGATGCAGCAATTTTTGCTCGAACTCTGGGAGCAAACTCACGTCACAGTTTTAATGATTACCCATGATGTCGAAGAAGCAATTTTTCTGTCGCAGCGCGTGTATGTGATGAGTGCTCGTCCTGGACGGATGAAACTAGAAATTCCAGTTGGACTACCTGAACATCGCGACTTAGACATGAAGCTTTCGTCTGAATTTGTCGCGATCAAACGGCAGATTCTCCACTCACTGCGCGAGTAGTAAAATCTTCAGAGCGACAGAATTGTGATTTTGAATACTTTATTTCTACTGCTACGTGCTAGAAGTAAGTTAGCTTTAGCAATTTGGAGCGCGCGATCGATTCAATCATATCGCCGAAAAATTTATCGCTTCTAGGGTTCCGATTCAGCACGAATGTCTGGTCCAAGAGAAGCAAACTGTTTCGGATTTCCGAGCAGTCACACGGAAGGATAAAAGCCTGGGAGAGACGATGAACAGCAATGGTGCTGTTGCGCCTCTTTCAGGCTTTTTAAGTGGTGCATTTCCTGTTTTGCATTGATTTCACACTCTAGAAGGAAGTTTTAGATGTTCAGATCTCGTTTTGTCAAACTTTTCGCATTTGCATTCATTGCTCTATTTTGGACGATCGCTTGCTCTCCCCAGGCTTCAAACAATACAGCGAACAATACACCTCAACTCTCTGTTTCGACGAATCCATGGTCTGGGTATTCAGGTCATCATGTTACGGTGAAGAAAGGGTTTTACCAGGAAGCAGGACTCCAGGTTGAGGACACTTTGTTTCAGTCAAACACCGAGCAAATTACTGCTTTTCTATCTGGGAAGACGGATGTGGCTTGGTTGACCGCAGGCGATGTCATGCAAATGGCAGGGAAAGATCCGAATGTGAAAATTATCTTTCTCGTTGACTATTCAAACGGATCTGATGGCATCTTGGGACGCGGGATTAAGTCCCCAGCAGAGTTGAAAGGTAAAACAGTAGCACGTGAAGATGTGTTGTTTGAGAAAGTGTTGCTGCGGGCGTATCTCGAAAAAGGCGGTTTGACGGAAAAAGATATCACCATTAGAGATCTACCTGCGCCTGATGCGGCAACTGCGTTTAGTGCGAAGCGAGTCGATGCTGCTGTGACCTATGAACCCTTTTTGACGAAGGCAGCCAAAGAAGGGGGCGGAGAGATTATTTTCAGTACGAAAGGAACGAATCTGATTGCAGACGTAATTGTGACCCGTGCGAATCTGATTGCTAGTCGCAGAGACGATTTGATCAAATTTCTCAAAGCTGCCGATCGAGGAATTAAGTTACTGAAATCGGGTGATCCGGATGCGATCGCTGCTGCTGCGAGCCGACTAGGAATTAAGCCTGAAGAGTTGAAAGAACAGCTTGCAGGAATTACCTTGTTCGATATTGAAGGCAATAAAACGATTGGATTTAATCCTGAGAATCCGAATAACGCCATTAAGAGCTTTGAACTGATGGCGAAAGGGGCTTATGATTTCAAAGCCGTGCCACAGCCGCTTGATGTGAAGTCGCTGTACGATGATTCGATTGTGAAGTCGCTGTAGTTTGGAGCGAGCCTGTTTGAATTGTAAGTGCTCAAAAGAGTAGGGGATAGGAAGTAGGAGTTGGGGAATATTTCCTTGTTAGCTCTCTACTCTCCACTCCCCACTCCTAGAAGAGAGAAGTACTTTTTAATACTGCTCTATTCCGTACATTTGAGAGGATTTACTTCATTGCTTGACTTGTGCTACAAGTTTTAGCAGCATCAAACAGGTTTCAAGCTTACAGTACAAATTTGCTTCTAGGGTTCCGGTTCAATGTTGAGTTGAATGGCTGGTCCAAGAGAAGCCGCTTATCTAGAGTTGAGAACATCTTCTAGATAAGTTACACGGAGGGATAAAAGCCCGGGAGAGCCAACCAGCAGACTACTCTTGCTGACGGCTTCCTGGGCTTTTGTAGTTGCAATGAGGAACTGAGAATGACGATCGATTCTGCACACATCACCTATGAAGAAACGATTCCAGGCGGTGCCTACTGGTCACGAGTGATTCGGCGCAATGACACATTGCGGATTCTAGCTCCAGAAGGTTCGAGTGGCGTAGCGCTCTTGTGCTATAACGCGGACAATCCGATCGAGCGATACAATGCAGCGGATACCGCGAAAATTCAGTTCAATGCTTTCTTAAAGAAAGGCATGGTCATTTATTCAGACATGGGACGAATTTTGTTCTCGATCGTTGAAGATACCTGCGGTTACCATGACACTCTCGGCGGATGTAGTAACCTCGCAACCAATGCAAAGTATGGCGAAGGCGACTACAAAAATTCGCGAGACAACTTTCTGCTTGCCCTGACGAAGCGTGATCTGGGCAAAAAAGATATCATGCCGAACTTAAATCTCTTTACCCGCATTGCAGTTGAGCCGAATGGCAATCTAGTTTGGGCAAACAAAACGGCTCAACCCGGACAATACATTGATCTCAGAGCCGAGATGAATGTGCTGGTCGTCCTCTCGAATTGTCCGCATCCGCTTGATCCAAATCCAGCGTATGACCCGAAACCGATTCAAGCAACTGTCTGGAGTTCACCTGCTCCCACTGCGGATGATCTGTGCCGAACTGCGAACCCAGAAGCCAAGCGTGGCTTCCAAAATACTGATGCCGTTTTCGCGTAATGTAGGAGCCTTTCAGTGATGACTTCAACGATTAGTACTCAACTCGATCCCAAGCTCGCAATCTACGATCAAGTTCTTCCATCTCGCAAACCTTGGGCGAAAGTAATCAAAAAAGGACAAACCCTGCGGATTGTAGATTTAGGTGGAAATCAAGCGGTTGATTTTCTGGTCTATAATGCCGATGATACGAGTGAACGTTACAGTGCTCCAGATACCATTCGCGCCCAAGGAAATATTTTTATTACTACTGGAACAAAGCTCTACTCGAACGATGGCAATGTTCTGATGACTGTTCTCAACGATACCTGTGGTCGGCATGATACGTCGGGTGGAGCTTGTAGTTGTGAAAGTAACTCTGTGCGCTTTGGATTAGATAAAAAATGGCAACATGCTTGTGTAGAAAACTTTCTTTATGCCTTGAAAGACTACGGCATGGGCAAGCGAGACATGACGAGCAATATCAACTTTTTCATGAATGTTCCAGTCAGTGAAGATGGAACGCTAGAAATTGTGGATGGCATTTCTGATCCCGGTAGCATCGTTGATCTACGTGCAGAAATGAATGCCCTAGTGGTGATCTCAAATTGCCCTCAAATGAATAATCCGTGTAACGGCTACAATCCAACTCCGATTCAACTCATTGTGTGGGATAGCTAGTGATCGGGCAGATTTGCTATGAAGGGTAGGGGAATAGGGGAATAGGGGAAACACTAGAAATGATTCTTGCTCCCCACTCCCCACCTCCCCAATATGACTAACTCCTAGAGCCACAATTTCTATCCCCCTTACCCTACAAGTGCCTTTTATGTTTCAAAAAATTCTGATCGCCAATCGCGGAGAGATTGCTTGCCGGATTATTCGGACGCTCGATCGCTTAAATATTGCTTCAGTTGCCGTCTATTCGGAAGCAGATCAATATGCTCGGCATGTCGCGATCGCAACTGAAGCCGTGGCGATTGGTTCTGCATCCGCAGCAGATAGCTATCTGAGATGGGATCGAATTCTCGAAGCAGCAAAACAAACAGGCGCAGAAGCAATTCACCCAGGCTATGGCTTTTTGAGCGAAAATGCTGAATTTGCAGAAGCTTGTGCAGCAGTAGGAATTGTCTTTATTGGGCCGACTCCTGCACAGATGCGAAGCTTTGGGCTGAAGCATACTGCACGTGAACTTGCGGCTCAGAATCAAGTGCCTTTGCTGCCGGGTACTTCGCTACTCGAAAATGTTGAACAAGCGCAAGCTGAGGCTGAGAAAATTGGCTATCCGGTGATGCTCAAAAGTACAGCCGGAGGAGGGGGTATTGGCTTACAGCTTTGCCACAGCGAAGATCAATTGGCTGAGTTGTTTCAAACGGTACAACGCTTAAGTCAAAACAACTTTAAGCAAGGCGGAATCTATCTAGAACGCTATGTCCAAAAAGCGAGACATATCGAGGTACAAATTTTTGGAGATGGGCAAGGGCAAGTGATTGCACTCGGCGATCGCGATTGTTCAGTGCAACGTCGTAATCAGAAAGTCATCGAAGAGACCCCCTGTCCTGGAATCAGTGAATCTCTCCGACAACAGTTATACGAGGCAGCATTGCGGCTTACAAAAGCGATCGATTATCAATCCGCTGGAACCGTTGAATTTGTCTTTGATGTCGATCGACAAGAGTTTTACTTTCTTGAAGTCAATACTCGTCTGCAAGTCGAACATGGCGTGACTGAAGAAGTGACAGGCGTTGATCTGGTTGAATGGATGATTCGGCTCGCAGCAGGCGATCGCAGTTTTCTAGAAAGTTACCAACCGCAAACACAAGGACATTCGATTCAGGTACGTCTCTATGCGGAAGATCCGGGTAAAAACTTTCAGCCAAGTTCTGGGATCTTAACTGAAGTCAAATTTCCAGCAACCGTTCGATGTGATGCTTGGATCGATCGTGGGACAGAAATTACTCCCTACTATGATCCGTTAATTGCAAAACTGATTACTCATGCAGAATCGCGAGAAATCGCGATCGCTCAACTCAAATCTGCATTAGATCAATCTACCGTTGCAGGCATTGAGACAAATCTCGACTTTTTGCGCCAAATTCTAGCAAGTTCAACCTTTGCCGCAGCAGATCTCAGTACTCGGTTTCTCGATTCGTTTGAGTACTTGCCCAACTCGCTCGAAGTTCTACAACCCGGAACCTTTAGCACAATTCAAGATTATCCGGGTCGTATGGGCTATTGGAACGTTGGTGTTCCTCCTTCGGGTCCAATGGATCATCTTGCTTTTCGCTATGCCAATCGGTTAGTTGGAAATTCTGAATCTTGTGCTGCACTAGAGTTGACTGTTACAGGGCCTACCTTACGGTTTAATTGTGATACTGTGATCTGCCTAACAGGTGCGCCAATGCGCGCAGAGCTAGATGGGGTTGCGATTCCGTTTTGGTCAGCGATTCCAGTTGCAGCAGGAAATGTTTTGAAACTGAGTACGATCGAGGGAGCAGGGACACGTACCTATCTTGCAGTACAAAACGGTTTTGATGTTCCGGATTATCTAGGCAGCAAATCGACCTTTACTTTAGGTAAATTTGGTGGGCACTGCGGCAGAATCCTGCGGATTGGAGATATTCTCAAGCTGAATGTATCGGATGAGCCTGCTAGTTGCCATTCGCTACCAACTGAACTGATTCCGACCTACACTCACAACTGGGAAATCGGAGTGCTTTATGGGCCTCATGGTGCGCCGGATTTCTTTACCGATGATGATATTGAAATGCTCTTTTCAACCGATTGGGAAGTGCATTACAACTCTGCTCGAACCGGAGTGAGATTGATCGGCCCGAAACCTCAATGGGCGCGTCAGGATGGCGGTGAAGCGGGATTGCATCCGTCGAATATTCATGACAATGCTTATGCGATCGGGACAATTGACTTCACGGGAGACATGCCGATTATTCTCGGCCCCGATGGGCCTAGCCTCGGCGGATTTGTCTGTCCAGCAACGATCGTCCAAGCTGAACTTTGGAAAATGGGACAGCTTAAACCGGGTGATAAAGTTCGTTTCAAACGCTTATCGCTTGCAGAATCAATTCAAAAAGAACAGGTTCAGGATCAAGAAATTAGTACCTTAAAACCGCAAAAAGTGGACCCTGTTCACTCATCAGAGCCAGACAGTGCGATTCTGCATGAAATTCCAGGTTCTGCTGAGCAAATTGCTGTGAAGTATCGCAGGTCAGGAGATAAGTATCTACTCGTCGAATATGGCCCGCTTGTGCTCGATCTCAATCTGCGGTTTCATGTTCATGCGTTAATGAACTGGTTACTCGATCATCCTCAAGCCGGAATTTTAGATCTGACACCTGGAATTCGATCGCTACAAATTCACTACGACAATCGCGTTTTACCTCTAGAAACGTTACTGACTGTATTGATTGCTGCAGAAGGTGAACTTCCCTCGATCGATGAAATGGAAGTCCCAACTCGGATTGTTTATCTGCCGCTCTCTTGGGATGATGACTCGACCCAACTCGCGATCGAGAAATATGTCCGCTCTGTCAATCCTCATGCTCCTTGGTGTCCGAGTAACATCGAATTTATCCGGCGCATCAATGGCTTAGATACAATCGAGCAAGTTCGCGAGATTGTATTTAACGCAAGCTATTTAGTCATGGGCTTAGGTGACGTTTACTTAGGTGCTCCAGTTGCTACGCCGATTGATCCTCGACATCGGCTCGTTACTACAAAGTACAATCCTGCTCGAACTTGGACACCTGAGAATGCTGTTGGAATTGGTGGAGCCTATCTCTGTGTCTATGGCATGGAAGGTCCTGGAGGTTATCAATTTGTTGGGCGAACTATCCAAATGTGGAATACCTTCCACGAAACCACAGAATTTGAACCAGGTAAACCTTGGCTGCTGCGCTTCTTTGATCAAATTCGCTTCTATCCAGTCTCGCCTGCTGAACTCTTACAATTCCGGCAAGACTTTATTCATGGCAGAGTTCACCTCAGAATCGAAGAGGAAACCTTCAATCTCAAGCAATACAATGAGTTTCTCCAATCGATTGCTGCTGAAACGACTCAATTTAAATCGATTCAGCAAGCTGCTTTTGAGGCAGAACGCGATCGCTGGGCAGCAAATCCTCTTTTGAATCAAGTTCTTGAGGATGAAGACGTTGCGATCGCAGAACAAACATTTGAGCTACCTCCCGATAGCGAAGCTGTCATTGCCCAAGTTCCAGCAAATGTCTGGCAGATTGTTGTTGAGAAAGATGCGATCGTTAAAGTGGGCGATCGCTTAGTCATTCTTGAATCGATGAAAATGGAGATTGCCATTACTGCGCCTGTAGATGGCGTTGTGTCTGAGATTTTCTGTGCTGAAGGGCAGATGGTATCCGTTGGACAGATGCTCTGTGTGATTACATCCGGTTGATCAACCTGCAAAATTCAGACACAATCTGATAAGAATAACTTGGCTAGATTACTGCTTGAGTAATGATGCGCCAGGTTGTTCTTCTGGATCACGGGTATACCAATATGCCCAAGCTAGTAAAACGGCTTGCAGTGGCAGTCTTGCCCAGTATAAAAATTGGCTGTGAGGAATGCCATCGATTTGAATATCGTGCACTGCCAAGTAGATGTTGGCGGGAAATACAGCAATAAATAGGGAAATTAAACCCCAAGCGGCAGCAACAGAGAGCCAAGGAATCAGTAAACCAATGCCACCTAAAATTTCAAAAAAGCCGCTGACATACACTGAAGGAAAAGCAGGAAATACAGGAGGGACAATGCGAGCGTATTGTTCTGCGCTCACAAAATGTGTGATACCTATAATAATCAGAGAAACAGCGAGGATGCCTCGAAGAATCTCTTTACGCCGAATTGGTTTAATGTTCATACTTTAGAGCAAGAGAGAAGTACGCGGACATCATAGTCGAGCGTTTAGAGCGATCGCGTCTGTCTAGAGATAGCACGATGCAGTTCTAGCGTCTCAAATAAGGCAGAAATTGCTGAGCAGGGCGACTTGTCAGAAGACTTTGCATATCTCCCCAATTGTGCTCGTGTACAAGAATGTACACCTATGAATTTGGAGAGTTGATGATGCTTTATGAATCTTTCGAGCGCTTGGCTTTCGCGATCGCGCTTTTAGGAGTTGTGATGTTACATGCAGCCTCTGTTCGAGCTAATGAGCGAACCTCTAATGCTGCTCAAGAACGGAAAGATAGCTCAGTTATATTGAGCAATGGCTCGGTCAGTTTGAATCCGCAACCGGAACCCCCTGGAAGCAGAGGAGGAGGTTCAAATGATTAATTCGCTACAATGTTGTTCTAGCTCTCAAACGAGTCTGCTCGGTATATGAAATTTTGGGTTGTGCGAATCAATGTTGTAATCTTGATGCTCAGCAGTTGCGCTGGACAAAACGGGCTGATTCCACAAACTCGGTGTAAAACCGCAGTCGCGATCGCGACCCAAACCTGGACAGTGAATTACTATATCAACAAAACCAGTGGCGGTTTGAACACGCAACGAATTCAAACCTTTCAGAGCAACACGATTACCAATCTGAACGGTGAGAAGCCTGTTGATGCAGTTTCCGTTGATGATAACGGGGTAGGGTGGGGTGCAATTCCTCCACGCCCGACTGCCGATGAAGTTGATCAGCGTCGTGATATTCAGGAACATAATGATCCGCCTCAATTACAGCGATCGGTGACGTATCAATTGCAATGTGAGAATGGAACGCTTTCAACGGATGCACTCACCTATCGAGAAGCAGCGAGAGCAATTCGATCAGGGCAGGATGTGAGAGCTAGCTACATCGGAAATCGCCTGATGAAGATTGAATCTCGTGATTCTCGTTAGCTTAAATGGATTCAATCAGGTTGAGTAGGAGCGGACTGATTAGGATTGGGTGTGTTATTTGGCGGCTGATTGTTGCCTTGACACATAAAAAAGGCTAAGGCAATTAAAAGACCAATTACTCCAAGTACAACTTTAGAGGGTGGTGTTTGAGGCTGAGATGTCGGTTTTACTCTTTGAATTGAGGTCGATGGCTCCGATTTCTCCACAGAGGTCGGGGTTGTTGCTTTTCTATTCCTTCTTACCTCTGAAGGTGCTCCTACCCAAACTGCGGAACGTTCGCCCTTTTGATTAACGCAATAGACTGCCTGATCGTCCCACAGGGGTTTTTCGGTCTGAGTTGAGATATCGACCCATGTGGGTGTAACGCGTGGGGGAAAAATAGAAGCTGATCTTCCATGAAGGACATCATTAATATCGAAAGGTGGATGGAGCACCGGAGGAACATAACTCGTTTCTCCTAAGTTCTGATTGATTTCAGATCGCTCTCGTTGCAAATCTTCAATCTGCTTATCGATCGCTTGTCTTCTCGAACGTAGATACGAATTCCAATCAAAGTATTTCATATCTCTCTGCCCCTGATCATTGTTGAGAGACTTATTACCTTCAGAGTATCAGACTCCTCAATGGCTGAAAGACTGTCGTAATGAAATGAAAGATCGAGAATTGATAGCGAATACGAAAATACTGAAGCTAGCAGAGCGGTAGATAAATGGACTACACCTATGAAGCAGATTAGCAAAACTCAATCGTAGCGAACATGGTAGCGTAGGGGTATAGCCCCCTACGTTCCTCTAGTTCAGGCATCAGATTTACTATTTTCTACTTTCGGCTTTTAGCTCGTTTTGGAGCCGATCGCTCAACTGCCGCATTATAAATGCTCTCATTCGCTTGAGCCGACTTAAACAAATCGACGATCGGGCGCGGATAGTCTCCTCCAATGCGTACCTGAAATCGCTGCTGCTCAACGGGTAGTAACTTCCAAGGCTCATGTACCTTCGCTGCCGGAACATCCTTCAATGCAGGTAGCCAATGTTTCACATAAGACCCATCTGGATCGTAGTCCTTTGACTGCTTGATGATGTTAAAAAACCGAAATCCCCGCGCATCATTTCCCACGCCTGCGTTATAGTTCCAATTTCCCCAGTTACTACATACGTCATAGTCAATCAAAATTGATTCAAACCATTCAGCGCCCCACTGCCAATTGATACCCAGATTCTTGGTTAGAAAACTAGCAACATTCTGCCGTCCCCGATTCGACATAAATCCAGTTGCCGCAATCTCTTGCATGTTGGCATCAATGAGTGGAAATCCAGTGTTCCCAGTTCGCCAAAGTTCAAAGCGATCGACATCATCTTTCCACGGAATCGAGACTCCCAGTAAGCCCGATTGATAAAAAATCTGATTGCCATGCTTCGCGCAGATAAATCGGAAAAAGTCCCGCCACAACAATTCAAAAATTAACCAGTACGTTGAATCATTGCGAACGCGCTGAGACTCATAGTTCTGAACTTGCGAATAGATGTAACGCGGGGACAGACAGCCTAATGCTAACCAAGCTGAGAATTTTGACGAATAATCCACTCCTAGCATTCCATTACGCGTCTCTTTGTAAGCTTTTAACGCATCTTGCTTCCAAAAATATTCTGCTAACCGAGCTTTCCCCGCCGTTTCTCCACCCTGGTAAGGAATCATCCCTCTAGGGTCACGTTGAGGCGGTTCTAGTCCTAACTCTTCTAAAGTTGGAATTTCACCTCGATCGATATCGGGCAATTCTGCTAATCGTTCAGGCGTGGGAAACATTTCATTGACAGTCGCAGACTTCTCAACGCCTTTGCGAAAGTTCGTGAATAGCTCTGGAATTTCCTTGATTGCAAACGGCAAATCATCGGGATGATAAAGCGTCATTCCCCAAAATGCTTGTATCGAAGTCCCGATCGCGGTTAATGCTTCTCTGAGGTTGTCTTCAACCTGTGTCTCTTCTGAAGTAACTTCGTGATAGTAATAAACGGACTCTACTGCTAATGCTTTGGCGATCGCGGGAATCATTTCTTCTGCTTTTCCCTGCCGAATGATCAAATCACTCCCCAGCGATCGTAAACTCTGCCGCAAATCGGCGACGCTTTCTAACAAAAACTGCGCCCGAAATGCTCCAGTTTTCGGAAATCCGTAAGGAGTTGTACCAAACTGCCTCGGTTCAAAACAGTAAACGGGAATCACCGTTGCCCCTGAACGAATCGCTTTCATTAACGGCTCATGATCATGCACCCGTAAATCATTGCGATACCACATAATAATCCGCTGTTCTGCCACGATCGATTCCATAACGCTTCACGCTCGATCGTAACGTTTTTTAACAAAAAAGCTCAGCGATCGCCAATTTGGCGATCGCTGAGCAATTCCCTACGAATTAAAGTTCTAGCTAACGAAAACAGGAATACCAGCGAGCACTTGACTCAACAATCCGGGAATGAGTTGCATCGCAAATTGCAGCGCGAAGATTGCCAGAATTGCGGAAAAATCGATTCCACCCAGTGGCGGAATAATTCGACGAAAGATATTCAAATACGGATCGGTCAACTGGCTCAAAATTGCGAACGGTTGGCTATACCAATCGATCGTCGGGAACCAACTGAGCAAAATTCTGATAATCAACAGTGCAAAGTAGATTCCTAAAAACTGTTGAATCGTCGTGATCAAGAGAATAGCTGGATTCATAGCCTTTTCGGTTCCTCTGAATGTAGGGATGGGTGATTCACATTGAGAATAGTTTAAGCGATTTTTTTGCGACTTGTACTCTTGCTCGCAGTACATCCTGCCTTAATCTTCTCGCATCGATCCTTCTCGATCTTGCTCGATTGCGCGTCCATTGACGTTTCCCAACTGCTGACGCACATCATCGATCGCATCATTCAACTGTGCGATTTTATCTTCCAAACTGCGTCGAGCCAATTCGATATTCTGTTCAGCCGATGCCCGCATCCGCCGCTTCGATTTGACTCTCGCATCTGCCAATTCAGGCTTTGTGCCGTCTTCTCCTTCTTCTGCCAAGCGTTGCGAAGTCAGTGCTGCACCAATAATGCCGCCTACCACGCCGCCCACGATCGCGCCGAGGACAAATCCACCGGAAAAATTATCTTGCTGACTCATGGTTGGTCGTCTCTGAACATCTCTCTTATTGTATCGACCTTTACGTTCCGAAAATGCGATCGCCCGCATCCCCCAATCCTGGGACGATAAATCCGCGATCGTTCAACGTTTCGTCAATTCCTGCTGTATAAATCGTCAAACTCGGATAAGCCGTTCCTAATTTCTGCAGCGCTGGCGGAGCGGCAACGACTGCCACGATTCGGACAAGGGCAGGATCGATTCCCCGCTTGGTCAATTCTTCCATTGCGCATACCGAACTGCCACCAGTTGCCAACATTGGGTCAACGATCAAAACGCGCGTTTCAGGATTGAATTGATCCGGCAGTTTATTCAAGTAGCAACTTGCTTCTAGGGTTTCTTCGTTGCGGACAAGTCCTAAATGATAAATCGAGGCTAAAGGCAAAAGCGCCTGTGCGCCATCGAGCAATCCGAGTCCTGCCCGCAAGATCGGTACGACGACGACCGGAACTTCTGGGTTGATAAAGGTGGCAGGACAGGGTGCAAGCGGAGTCTCGATCGTCATGTCTGTCGTGGGCAACCATTCCCGAATTGCTTCATAGGTCAACCAGCGTCCTAATTCTGTAATGGCACTGCGAAAGAGTGCTGAAGGCGTAGAAGCGTCACGAGCAACGCCAAGCCAATGCTTAATTAACGGATGGGGGGGAACGTATACACGCAGTTGCAGAGTCATAAATCGCTCATCAGAATTGAATCTGAACCATCATACTCCTTCTGCTCTAATATTTTCGGTTATTTTAATCCGCAGAAAATCATCGGATCGCGACAAGTTATTGAAATAAATTCTCATTTGTATTGACAAGAGTTTTCAATAAGCCTTATAGTAATTTTCAGTGTTCTCCTCTCTAGAGGATCGGCAGATGGACGTAGAAAACGATGGATTTTTTACGTCCGCTTTTTTTGAAAATTACGATCGAGACTTCAAACACTCAAATTTTTAGATCAAAGCGTTTTGCGATCGCTCAAGTGAGCCATTATTCTAAAAGCTGGATCGGTAAGTAAGTTTGGAAGCTTCTAAAGTCTTGGTCTGTTGTAAAAATAGAATCGTTACGGCGATAAGCAGCAGCACAGATCAGAAAGTCTGTATTCGATCCTTGAATTCCATTGCGGCGACAAGTATTAAAGAATTCAGCAGCGATTTCGTAGTCGTCTTGCACTAGGGTTAAGTCTGGAAACGCTCGAAGATAGTCCCGTAGCCTTGTAAATTGTTCGGCTGTGCGAATTCCGGAGAGAATTTCTTGGCGAATGGCTCCGAGAATGCTGACCTCATCTTCAGCAATGAGAGTGCGAAGTCGATCGACAATTTCAGAATTAGGCGTATTGCGACGCAAAGCCAGCGACCAAATTGAGGTATCTACGATCACGCTCATGAAATTTGGCGTTGCGCTTTGTAGTCGTAGGTTTCGTCGTAATCGATCGTTCCAAATAGATCGATAATTTTGCGACGTTGCCGACGCTGAATATATTCGCGCAAAGCTGTTTCGATGACGGATTCTAGGTTTTGCTGTTCATCGAGTGCCAGTGCTTCTCGAATCAGGGCTTCATCCAAATCAAGCGAGTGAGTCATTGTGAGCAGCGATGTTGTGACTTCTCTATTTTATATTTTATCTGTGTTTCAAGGCTTAGAGTCAGATGATTAGAGTTTTTGAATTTCAGCGATCGGTAACAACAGAGCATCTTCAATTTTTTGTCGCACTTTAGGATTGATGCAGACATCACGATTCAAACAGCGGGCAAGTATCAGATTTGCATCGTAGTAATGCTTCAAAGATTGTTTCTGCTCGTCACTAAACTGTTGAAACTGAAAATCCGCTTCTATTAGATACTGATTAATCTCATCTCGTAGTTCTTGAGTACTTGGAATTAATTTTTTATTGAACCAATGTTGAAGATCTTTTTCAGATATAGAAGATAAACGATTTTGTAATTTGTCTACTTTACTGTGCAGGTTCTCATCTTGAGTTCGACTTTGAATATCAGCAAGGATGAGAGCGAGGCTACTGTAAGCATCGCGAATAGAATTCACTATATCTCCATTCTCAATACTACGAGCAAAGTTAAGATCAATGTGAAACTTCTCTTCGACTGTACTATCAAGAACACACGCAAGTTCAAAATGGATAACGAAAACAGTTTCTAGAACAATAGCTAAGACAAGTCCATAAAGGAGTGCCCGGCCAGCAGCAGCATTACAGTTAAACTCATTCTTGTCTAAATAGTATTGTTTACTTATCCATAGTAAAAGTTGCTGAAGCTGCTCATCTCCTAGCAAAAGACTATCAATCTTTTGTTTCATAATTACTGCTAAATCTTCGCTGTTTGGTCTCAAATCTACGACTAACAAAAAGACCTCGTGCCATCGTTTATCTGTAATGTGCTCTACCAATTCTTTATAATTTTCTTGATGCACTATTTCTCTAGCCGTGAAGTATTCGTGAAAAGTTAAATGTGAAAAAGAATAGCGTTCTCTTGCTCGTTCTACAAATAATCCATGCTGAGCTTCAATTGACTTCAATACTGCTTCACTATCTAACTCTAATTCCTGCGCGTCTGTACTTGCTCCCGGCAAATTCTCAATAAATTCGCGAATCTGTCTTTCTAAATCTTTCTGCTTAAAAAAGTAGTCTCCAGTTTTAAAAGTACGATATGCAATTTGGCTCAACAAATCTTCTTTGCGCTTCAAAGAGAGCTTCTTATAGATTTGATCGCGCTCAATATTGCGCTTAACATCCCACTTTTTCAGGAGTACATCTACGCTGTTCTGATAAAGTTCTGAGCGATTTGCTGGAAAATCGCCCGAATCTTCAAATACAAGACACAAAAGCATTAGCAAGAGTGGACTGGTGGCAAGTTCTTGGATGGGGGGATGTGCTTTTAACAGTTGGAGAAAGCGTTCTCTCTTTATCTCATCTTCTCGACTGCGAAACCACTTTCTAGCAAAATCGGCAATTTGATCATTATCAAAATCAGTCACCTCGACTTCTGTAAATTGCTCAAACGTATATTCACAAGCAGCAATTCGACAGGTCATAACAAATTGATTGCGATAGTAGCGCTCTGAAAACTTGTGAATCTGTCGTAGAACATGAGAAATATCAGTTTCCCGAACTTCATCCAAACCATCGAGAAGAATTAGCGCATTTCCACGATCGAGCAATTCTCGAATTGCTTCTGTCTCATCACATTCGAGATACAAACCAATATATTCAATTAGATCAGGACGTTCTTTAGACTCAGCAAACTCTTTTAAGGTAATAAAAATTGGGACTTGCTGCGGTTGAAACCTTCCACTGATACACTGGATTGCCAAATGTTTAAGAAACGTAGTTTTGCCTGCCCCAGGCTTTCCTAAAATCATTAGTGTGCTATGTTTCTCAACTGCTTTTAACCCCAGAATTGGTTTGCCTTTCACTGCTACCAAGTTAAACCTTTCTATGTTCTCTGCTGAGCCAGTTTGCAACAGTTCTGATGGCTCTAACCCTCTGTTTCCAGTAATTTTCTCCAAGATGTTGACGCTAGTGTAAATGTCATCCAAGCCGATCGGTTGCGACATATCCAATACGCGCATCGTGCCGCAGCGTTTTTGCAAATGTGGTCTGATGCGATCGCGAAACTTCTGCACCAAATCCATCGAAGCGTCGATCTTCACATCTGGAGATTGAGCAGCAATTCCCGCAATTTCTTCCCAATTCAAGTCAAGCTTCTCGCAAAGTTTGACGAAAATCCGTCGATCGACCTTTTCTCCTCGACAAAACTTCTTCGAGGTCGCTGACGAACAATCTTCTCCTGCCAATTTCTCTTGACTTAATCCTTGATGAGTCAGTGCATGAGCAATTTGCTCAACTCCTGTTGGACATGCTTGAAGCGATCGACTTGCCATACTCTCTCACCAGCACAATGCCACAATTTTACACATCTCATTCAAAGTTATCCGCAAGTCAACCCAAACTCATCCAGACGATAACCCTTGTAGAGCCTGAACTTCAAATCGATCTCGCTGATAGTAACAGTGTTAGTTACAAACTGATGATTATGCACAAATCGACACCTTCTCTCTTTCAGCAGGTTTTCTTCACCGTCGTTGCGTTCACGCTGCTATCCGGTGGCGGAGCGATTAGCATCGCGAGTCAACCCGAACTCACTCCAGAACAATCTCGTATTCTCGAAACGCTTGACACAACTTGGAAGATTGGCATCGGCACAATTTTTGGACTGCTTGGTAGTCAAACACCAACATTGCTCAATCCAAAACATGAGACAGATGAGGATGAGGCAAATGAATCACATTCTTAGTCTGTCTTTGCTCTAGAGAATCGCAAACGGGCGCAGGAATGGGTAGATTTCTTGCGTCCTCTTTTTTGAGAACTACAATCGAGACTGCAAATGCTTAGATATCTGGATCAAAGCGATTTACGATCGCTCAGTCAATTTTTACTCTAACGATCGTCCGAATCAACTACTGGCGATGGAGCCAGTTTGCTGTGGCGACAGATGCGATCGTGCCGAGAAAATGTGCGCTGATTCCAATCATATTTGCCATTGCAACGAGCACATCTAAGGGGCGGATGATGCGAGTGGGATCATAGATGGCGACTCCTTGTGGTTGAGCGATCGATTTAGAGAGTAAGACTCCCATTGCTGCACCTCCGCCGAGAATTGTAAGCCCCATGCCAATAAATCCCGCAATGATTCCAATTCGCAGAATTCGCATTACTTCACTTTTTTTGGGATGAAGTTCTGGGTTTGGATTGCGAAGGCGACGCGCGAAACGAAGTTGACGGAATGCAAGATAAGCCGTAAACAGCAACGCGATGATGCCACAGACCGCCCAAAATATGCCAATGCCTAGTCCAGGAGTCGTTGCATTCTGAAAACCTCTGCCGATAGCTATCCCTGGGACAGCAGGAGCAACAGCTTGATTAAAATTCCGTCCAGCGATCGCAAATAGCAGCATCACGCCAGCCACAATGCCAAACCCAAGCTGTGTGATAATGCCGACCCAGCCAATTAAACGAAGGATCTTACCAATTTGCTCTAACTTATGAGAGAGGGAGTCATGGTCGATCGCGGTTGGAGTTTGCATTTTCATCCTCCTCGAAATGTGTGCTATCCGCAAACATAATTCAAACTCAAACAACAAACGACCTTCCCTAGCCCGATATTCAATGGCTTAATTCTCAAAGCTAGTCCAGTCCGTAGTGATTCTCATGGATGCTTCATCTAACTCAAGTTAGATTGATCAAGCAACAGGAACTAGCTTAAAAATGCTATATCATCATCTCAATAAAAAGCCTGGGTCAGATTTCACAGTCGGAAAACGCTACCTGAGATGGCTTTGCGTGCCTCGAATAAGTTCTGCTAGCTCTGCTTCTCTCGTTGGATAGATGACTACTTCTGCCATTTGGTAGAAGTTAAGAGAGATGCTTTTTCTGTCTGATACCATTTTTTTATCACTATGCAAGTTGCCCGACTTCATCAAATCAATTTTTTAAAACAGCCCGACATCAATTCTTTCAATCGTCAACAGTCGCAGTTTACAGAACTGGCTCAAGAGCAATTTACTGATGTTGAGGGGGGCAAAATCTTGCAGAAGAGTGTATGAACCAACAGATCGACCCTCACCACGATCACTCTTCTCCAGAACAAGCGCAACTGATGCTCATTGAGCAAAATCGGCTCTTAAAGTTAGTTGCATCCGGTCAGCCGTTGGAAACTTGTCTGACTGAGGTTTGTCACTCGATCGCTCAACTTAATCCTGGGACTCACGCTTGTTTTTTGATTGCCGATGCACAACGGGTGTCTTTTTTGCAGGTGATTGCGCCCAGCCTGCCTGCTGCGTTTCGGCAAAGACTCGAAGGTGCTCTGATCAATGAATTCTGTATTGGAAGCTTCGGCGACGCGATGTATCGAGGTCAGCCCGTTTCCTGTCCTGAAATTGCCAATGACGATCGCTGGTCTTCGGAATGGCGATCGCTCTGTGTTGCTCACAATATCCTGGCGTGTCATTCTGAACCTCTCATAGGTCTCAAGCATCTACCGTTCGGGTTGCTGATGTTATGTTTTGAACAAGCACGGATGCGAACAGATTGGGAGTTTCAACTTGCCCAGTTTGGTACTCAGATTGCGAGTATCGTATTTGAGCGAGATCGAACCGACCTTGTTTGTCAAGACCGGGAAAAACAGTATCGCACGCTGTTTGAATCGATCGATGAGGGCTTCTGCATTTGCGAACTGCTGTTGAATCAGAATGGTGAACCTCAGGACTATCGACTTCTAGAAGTCAATTCTGCTTTTGAGAAATTAACAGGGCTAGAGCAAGCGACAGGGAAAACGGCACGAGAACTGGTTCCCAATCTTGAGGATTTTTGGTTAGAGACTTATGCTCAAGTTGTCCAGACAGGCAAGTCGATTCGATTTGAGCAGGAATCGATCGCGCTCGGTCATTGGTTTGATGTTAACGCTTTTCGCATCGGTGAGCCACAGCGCCATCAGTTCGCGTTGTTGTTTACGAACGTTACTGAGCGCAAACAGGCCGAAAGACTTGCACGTCAAGCGACCGAAATCGAGACATTTCGGGTGTCCTTAGTCGATGCGCTCCGTCCGCTTGCGCATCCAGTTGAAGTTCAGGCAACAGCGAGCCGAATGCTGGGTGAATATTTGAATGTCACTCGCGTCGTGTACTTCGAGGTTCAAGGCGCAGATTATGTCGTTGAGCGCGATTACGTGAATGGTGCAGATGCGCTGGCAGGTAGATACGCGATCGAATCATTTGGAGAAAAGGTACTCAAGGCTTATCGTGCTGGGCAGACAACTTCTGCATCTGACGTGACCACCGATCCAAATTTGTCTCCAGAGCAGCACTCCGCGTATGCCGCGATTCAGATCAAGGCTCATATTGGCATACCGCTGATCAAAAATGGTGAGTTTGTAGCAGGGCTGGCAGTGCATAACGCTACTCCGCGAGTGTGGTTGCCCCAGGAAATTGCTCTAGCCGAAGAAGTTGCTGAGCGGACTTGGGCGGCGGTTGAACGTGCGAGTGCTGAAGCTGCCTTGCGTAATGCACATAAGCAACTAGAATCTGCTTTGGCGGCGGGAGCCGTTTATACCTGGCGCTGGAACATTCCTGCTTATCGAGTCATCATCGATGCGAAGTTTGCCCGATTGCTTGACATTGATGCTGCTGTAGCTACCACTGAAGGACTCCCGATTGAAACGTTCATCAACTGGATGCATCCCGACGATCGCGTTCTTGGCTTCGCTGCCCTTCAGCAGGCAATCACAACGGGCGAAGCGTACACCTCTGAATATCGCGTTCAGCTTGCCACCGGAGAGAAACGGTGGTTCACAGCGCGCGGTCAGGTTGAGTATGATGCTACAGGCAATCCCATTGCATTACTTGGCGCACTTGCCGATATGACGGTTGCGAAGCGTCTTGAAGAGAGCCGCAGACGGGCAGAAGAAGACCGCGATCGCTTCTTTCAATTGTCTCAAGACATGCTAGCGATTGTGCATATGGACGGGTACTTTCTCCAGACGAATCCAGCCTGGGAAACCACGCTCGGCTATACGTTACCAGAGCTAACTGCTCAGCCTTACATTGAGTTTGTGCATCCTGACGATCGCGCGGCAACTGTGGCTGCAGCAGACCTCATTGCTCAAGGAATTCCACTGCATGAGTTTGAAAATCGGTATCGTGCTCGAAATGGCTCTTACCGTTGGATATCCTGGAGCGTTGCTCCCTTTATCGAGCAAAAGCTCATGTACTGTGTGGCGCGGGATATGACGGATCGTAAATCAGCCGAAGTAGAACGCGAACAATTACTTCAGCAAACTCAAGTTGCGAAGGAAGCTGCTGAAACTGCAAACCGGATTAAAGATGAATTTCTTGCGGTTCTATCTCACGAACTACGATCGCCGCTGAATCCGATTTTGGGCTGGACGAGGATGCTACAAACTGGCAGATTAAATGCGCCTCAAACGCAGCAAGCGTTAGCCACGATCGAGCGGAATGCCACACTGCAAGCTCAATTGATTGAGGATCTACTTGATATCTCCCGAATTTTACGCGGCAAACTCGTCTTAAATGTTGTTTCTGTTGATTTAGCAAGTATTATTCGAGCCGCGCTGGAAACAATTCGATTAGCCGCAGAAGCAAAAAATATTCAGATCCAGACAATGTTTGAGGGAACAAGATGGCGAGTTTCTGGGGATGTTGCTCGGCTCCAACAAGTGGTTTGGAATCTTTTGTCGAATGCGGTGAAGTTTACGCCTGAGCAAGGACGAGTTGAAATTCGCTTAAGCGAAGTTGGGCATCACGCGCAAATCGAAGTCAGTGATACCGGGAAAGGCATTTCTGCGGAGTTCTTGCCTTATGTGTTTGAGCGGTTTCGGCAAGAAGATGGCTCGACAACGCGCCAGTTTGGCGGATTGGGTTTAGGGCTTGCGATCGTACAGCAAATTGTCGAATTGCATGGTGGAACTGTCAACGTTAGTAGTCCTGGAGAACATCAAGGAGCAACGTTTACGGTTACGCTGCCCTTGGAGCAGATCGAATCGCCAAGCTTGCCCAATTCAGATGAATTGTTTGCTATCGCCCATGCTTCTCTGGTCGGTATCCATGTGCTGATTGTGGATGATGAGCCAGATGCGCGCGATTTTCAGGCGTTTGTGTTGGAGCAACGAGGAGCGAATGTAACCGTTGTAGACTCTGCGATCGCGGCTCTACAACAATTGAATCAAGTCATGCCTGACGTTCTTCTCAGTGATATTGGTATGCCCAATATGGATGGGTATACGCTGATGCAACTGATCCGATCGCGTCCTCCGGAGCAGGGAGGGATGATTCCAGCGATCGCGCTTACAGCCTATGTCGGAGAATTGAATCAGCGAAAAGCAATTGAATCTGGGTTTCAGAAACATTTTGCAAAGCCAGTCGCGCCAGATTTATTAATTCAAGCGATCGCTGATTTAGTCAACATCTCCAACTCTTCTGCTTAGCAAAGCACACCACTATTGGTGATGAAAAAGCTGTTCGTATCTGCTCAACTTGATTGTTAGCTAGCTCTGCTGAAAGTCTTTGATTCGTCCTGGAAGATTGTAGATAGCTCAAAAATACGCAGAACGTGATAAGTGAGAACATTAGTTGAAGCGCGAGAGATTGGTGCGCGAGAGGTTGGTACGCGAGGGATTTTAGACCAACATTACAAGTTTTGCAACATTTTTGTCATCAATGTAAAGTTGAATAGGATAGTAATATAGTCTGAGCAATTTTAGGTTAAAGGAGAAACGGGATCGCATCGGTGAGAGGGCGTTGATCAGCTATCAACTATTACCTGGAGATGATAATGTCTGTAAAGCAACCTTTGGTTATTGACTATGTGGATCTGCCTAAGTCTTTGCCCAATCCGCCACTTTTAACCAGTTTTCAAGCAGGTTGGAATAACATTCAACTTGCCCATTACTGCCAACCGTCGATCGATTTGCCTGAAGCATCAAGCTCTCAGCACATGATTTTTATTGTACTCGGACATCAAGCATGTGATTGGGAATTTAGCTCAGAGGGTCGTTTTCAAACAATTTCATATCGAGAAAAAGACCTTGCAGGTGGTTGTATTGAAATCGTTCCTGCTGATCTATCTTATGGAGCGCGTTCTATTTCGATTGTGCAATCAATCGAGTGGATTCACTGCTATCTAGAACCAACATTTCTAGCTCAGATTGCCCATGATTCGGTAAACCCTGATCTCGTCGAACTGGTGCTGACATGGAAAAAAACTGACTTATTGATTCACCAGATGGGACTAGCACTCAGGGCAAGTTTAGAAGAGGATGGAGCAGGCAGTCGTTTCTATGCCGATTCAATAGTAACGGCAATGGCGGCTCATCTATTGCGCAATTATTCCACCCGAAAGCATTGTTTTCGAGACTATGAGGATGGGTTGTCGAAACAAAAGCTGAGGCAAGCGATCGAGTATATCGAGGCACATTTGGGCGAAGATATCTCTCTGAGTGACATTGCAACTGAACTGGGAATAAGCCAGTACTATTTTTGTCATCTGTTTAAGCGATCGACAGGCATTTCACCGCATCAATTCTTAATTCGTCAGCGAGTCGAACGAGCAAAGCGTTTACTCAAGCAGTCAGAACGAACGATTACATCCGTTGCACTAGAGTGCGGCTTTGCGAATCAAAGTCATTTTGCCCGGTGTTTTCGTCAATGCATTGGGGTGAATCCGAATCAGTTTCGCAAGTCATAGCATCATCAACTTCTACTTAAAGGAGACTGGTAATGTCTGCAAATCAACATTTGGCGACTGACTATGAGAATTTGCCCAAGTTTTTTCCCAATCCACCTCTGCTAACCAGTTTTCAAGCGGGTTGGAGTAGCATTCAACTTGCCCATTACTGCCAACCATCGATTGATATCCCTGAAGTATCCAACCCTCAGCACTCCATCGCTATTTCACTGGGACATCAACATCAAGGATGTGATCTGGAATTTGTTTCAGAGGGGCGTTTACAGACGATCTCCTATCATGAAAAAGATTTTGCAAGGGGTTTTATTGAGATCGTTCCCGCTAACTCACCTTGCGGAATCCGTTCGATTTCGACAACTCAATCAATTGAGTGGATTAACTGCTATCTAGAACCGACATTTCTCGCTCAGATTGCTTATGAATCAGTTAATCCTGATCGAGTCGAGTTGTTGCTGACACGGAAAAAAGGCGATGCCTTAATCCATCAGATTGGTCTAGCACTCAGGGCAAGTTTAGAAACGGTCGGGGTTGGCAGTCGTTTATACGCCGATTCAATGGCAACAGCAATGGCGGCTCATCTAATCCATTATTACTCTACTCGCAAGCATTTCTTTCGAAAACATGAAGATGGGCTATCGAAACAAAAGCTGAGGCAAGCGATCGAGTACATTCAGGCACATTTGGGCGAAGATATTTCTCTGATTGACATTGCAACTGAACTGGGAATGAGCCAGTACTATCTTTGTCAT
The DNA here is from genome assembly GCF_017302695.1 of Leptolyngbya sp. UWPOB_LEPTO1. Taxonomy (NCBI): domain Bacteria; kingdom Bacillati; phylum Cyanobacteriota; class Cyanophyceae; order Leptolyngbyales; family Leptolyngbyaceae; genus Leptolyngbya; species Leptolyngbya sp. UWPOB_LEPTO1. The sequence goes on from NZ_JAFLCJ010000024.1 coordinate 80,515, forward strand.
CTATTCAAGCGATCGACAGGCATCTCACCCCATCAATTCCTGATTCATCAACGAGTCGAACGAGCAAGGCTTCTGCTCAAGCAACCAGAACGAACCGTTCTATCAGTTGCACTAGAGTGCGGCTTTGCGAATCAAAGTCATTTTGCCCGGTGTTTTCGTCAATGCACTGGAGTGAATCCAAACCAGTTTCGTAAGTTATAGCAAGATTATGTTCTAAGTTCGCAAGAAAAGGTGCGACTTCATTGAAGGGATTGGCTAAAGTGATTGCAATAGGGGAAGCAACTTAAATAGCTTACCACCTATATCAAGGCGATCACTTGTTTAAGGATGCTATTAATCTGGCAATGCTAAGTTGCGAAAAGGAGTCCAGAATTTTTAGGGGTTCCAGTTTCAAAAGTGCAAAGTCTACTGTTAAGGAAACGTTATGTACTTGAACTCTATTCTAAAAGGTCTGATTGTAGGTTCAGCAATGTCCTTACCGTTGCTCCTGCCAAAGCTGAGCTATGCCCAACCAGCCCAGCAGCTTAGTTCTTTCAGCTCGTTAAACTATCCTGATCGTTACATTCGCCATCAATCCTTCTTGATTTACATTGCTCCAATTGTTGCAAGTGACAAACTGGGCAGAGAAGATGCAACGTTTCGACTTATTCCAGGACTAGCAGGCAGATGTCGATCGTTTGAATCTGTCAACTATCCAGGTCACTTTTTGAGACACCAGAATTATCGATTGAAGCTGACAAAGCAGACTGATGATCAGCTTTTCAAGGAAGATGCTACGTTTTGCATTGTACCGGGGCTTGCCAATTCTGAAGCTTACTCATTTGAATCTGTTAATTTTCCCAAGCACTACATACGGCATTCCAACTTTGAACTTTGGCTGGTTAAATCTGACGAAAGTCGATTGTTTAAGCAGGATGCAACATTCTTCATCTCACGTCCTCTGACGATGTATCCTCCTTCAGTACCAATTGACCCAGGAACCAACCTTATTCCAGCGGAGCCAGAATAGCCCCAATTCTCTAAAGTAGGCTAAAAAAGCCAAGTTTGATGAACAGCAACTGTGCCTAACTAAGCGCTGTAGAGAGAAGCCGCAAAAAGTACAGTGCCCTTTAGCTTAGTTGGTTAAGTGAGAGATATATCGTTACGAACTGGTTATCGTCTTTAAAACCCGGCATGAAGAAATTTGGGGGGAAATACGCGATGTCAAACTATTGTCATTTCTACTGCATTGTTTCTATTAAATTCATTGCGATTCTGGCTGCCTCGGTTGCAATCCCCTCAACCTCGGCGATCGCACAAGAATGCAACAGCGTATCACTCTGGGAGCAAAACTCCTTTTCCTCGTTAAACTTTTCTGAGCGTTACATTAGACATTCGAGTTTTCTTGGGTACCTTTCCGACCCAAGATTACCTAACCCGAACACCAAAGTTGAGTTTGAAGACGCGACCTTTGACGTTCTGCCAGGTTTCTCATGTCGGCAGAACATCCCAAGTGTATCAATCAGATCGAGAAACTATCCAAAACGCTGGATGCGTCACTCGTTCTGGCGTATTCGTTTCGACGAATATGATCAAGGTGCACAACCATCGGATCTATTTAAAAAAGACGCATCCTTCGAGATGGTAGTACCAGGCTTAGCAGGACAATGCGTTTCGTTCAGATCTGTCAATTATCCCGATCGATATATCAGACACCGCAACTTCGAGTTGTGGTTGGACGTTCTGGAGAACACGGATCTCTTCCGTCGCGACGCGACGTTCTGCAAGCAGCCTCCACGCGCGGGATATTACCGGGCAACGGACGAATCCTCGAAACCGCCTGACACGCCACCAACTATTCCAACTATTTCAGTCTCCTTGCCTCAGTCCCAAACCTTTCTCGTACAAGGCTCTGGGTTCTTGCCAGGAAAGCAAGTTGCGATCAGAATCGCAGATGACGCACTTAACCCTAATCTGTTCTACTACACGACAGCAACCGCGAATGGGTCGATCAATATGACGCTGTCTATCCCGTGCAGTCCAAGTCGGCTGTATTTCTCCGCAAATGATGGTCGTCAAAATTCCAGCGATCGCACGGGCATGTTATGGAGCAATACTGTGACGCTTTCCTGTCAATGAGGTGCAGCGATCGTGGAAGAGTCTCAACATTCATTTGGGAGTTCGTTATGTTATCTAGAAATTTACAGGTATCGAAGCGCCGATTGTTGTTATTTGCTGGAAGCGTATTCATTGTTCAATCGATCCGCCCACTGAACAAGGCGATCGCGAGTCTCAGCGTCAGCCAAGATCGACCCTACTGGCGCTTCTGCAATAAGTGCTACGTGATGTTCTACACCGATGCCGAAACGAATAGCTGTGCAGCGGGTGGAACCCATTCAGCACAAGGTTATAAATTCCGCCTGCCCTTTGGCGGCTCAGAAACACCAACCAGACAAAGAAGTTGGCGTTGCTGTAAAAAATGTCAAGCGATGTTTTTCAATGGCTATTCAAGAAAAGGGATCTGTCCGGCAGGTGGAGGTCATGTGGCAGATCAGACGTTTGCTTATGTTCTCCCGCATGACGTTCCAGGCACACCCACAGCGCAGACAGATTGGAGATTCTGTAATAAATGTCATGCCATGTTTTTCGACGGATACTCCGATAAGGGACAGTGTGCAGCAGGTGAAAGTCATGTGGCACAAGGATACAATTTCGTCCTACCGCACTCACGTTAGGCAATACATATTCAGCACTGTTACTCCACATTCCCAGATGCCTCTATAAGCGTATACAGACGCACTAATCAAATCATTTGCTAGCTCACAATTGTCAAGGAGTTGAGTGATACCTTATGTCTAGAAGAGTGAGTTTTAGAATTGCGTCACGCTTCTCGGTTGCCGTCAGGCTCAGTCTTGCCTTTGCGTCTACGCTTTTCGTTGTGGCTGATCCGTTGGAAGTACAAGGTCAAATTCTCCGACCAAAAGTGCCTATCCCTCGTGAATTAATTACTCTCCCAGAGTACATGCGACCTGGGCAGCATACGTTATCGCTTGATGTCGCACAAAGTCTCTCACGAGCTATTGATAAACGATACAAAGATGTGCCAGTTATCGGACTACTCATTGGGCGTGGTGTAACTTGCGTACCTATAGGCAAATTTCCAGGTCATCTCTGGTAGTGTTCTAGATATGTGGATATATGGCAGAATGAAAACGATGTGTTAGAGGGCTGAGTCGAGATGGTCCTAGAACCTGTTCAATGTCCCGATTGCCAGAGTGTGGATGTCGTTAAGCATGGTCG
>NZ_JAFLCJ010000025.1:0-77905 GCF_017302695.1 Leptolyngbya sp. UWPOB_LEPTO1
TCTGAATCTACCAGGGCTTTTCGGTCGGCAAGCCCAATCGTGCCGACCTGTTGGCTAAAAAATCTCGCTCCACTTGCAACTTGCCAATTTGCCGATATAACTCGTCAATTTGAGCGCTCGTTTCTGGTTCCACTGCACTCGATTTCGCACCGCGTTCAAACAACTCGCTCGCACCGTCCAAAAGCTGTCGTTTCCAGTTGTGAATCATCGTCGGATGCACGCTGTAATGACTCGCGATTTCCGCGATCGTCTTTTCACCTTTAATCGCTTCGAGTGCGACTTTGGCTTTGAATTGGGCACTGTGTTGTTTGCGTTTGTTTTGGCTCATAATCTACTCCTACCATAAGGTTGAGGGGTCTAGCTTATTCACCTGTCCAGTTTTTTGGTTCCAACTCAGACCATTGCAGTTTTTGCGTCAGGCTGAGACACGCGGTAATCATCGCCGTAAGCTTGGCGACGAGTTTCCACAGTTTCGAGTGGACGAAACAGAAAGCGTAGTCCCCAGAGGCGACGTTGCTACTGGGGAGCTTTAGCAGGACCATTGAGTGAGCGAGGAATGCTGTCAGTCATGAGTGATTGAATTCGATCGATGGGGCGAACAATGCTTCTTAAAGTGTAACGAGTGTCAACCTGACCAAGTTGTATAACCTGAGCGCGAACCGATTCATTTTTTCTTAAGATTCTTGTCGTCAGGGTGGGGTTGCTATTGTTTGATTTGACGATTCGATTTTGATGGCTGAACTTTGATACTCCCCAATCCGTTGAGTAGAGGTGGGAGTCGATCGAGTGATTCGAGAAATTTCAGAAAGGTCGGGACGATCATGCTTCGCAGCGCTCGCACTATATTTAATTGATGACATCATTCATTTGCTGATCGAAGTGAGCGAGCAGTTAGGTAAGTTGAGCTAGATTGTTGTGCCTTTACTCAAGCTGCACAGTCTCGATACGAGATCGAAAGCATTAAATTGTGTATCCGTAGAGTGAAAAGAGCACAAAAAAACAATCCAGACACAAAAGGCGACAGAATTTTCGTATCCTCTAAGAAATTAAAGAAGTAAGTATGCCCTTCCCCAAGTCGGCTCAGAGCAAGGGCGGTAAAGCACCCGCAAGTGCAGTCCAGAAACAAGCAGCACGGGAATGGGTACAGCAACACCGCCCCTGGAGAAACAGCACGGGTGCTAGAAGCCCGCTTGGTAAGCTCAGTGTCAAATACAACGCGGTACTTCCTGGCTCCTACAAGCGCTTTGTCAAAAGCTGGGAAGAAGACTTTGAGCAAGGCTGCTTGGAGGCAGAGCAGGCGATTTTCGCTTTCGAGGCAGATCGAAGGCTGTATCCGGCTGACTATGCTTCTCTCCAGGTGAAGCGCTATCAAGGGCAAGATGGAAACGGCAATCGGTGGTGTCTGTTTATGGTGTATGCCACCTACATCGGCAGTGAGGAGACGACGCAAGACCGAATCACAGTAGCACGAGCGATCCGCACCCAGTTTCACTCAGCAAAGAAATGCGTTGATCGAGTGCTGTGGTACGGCATGCCATCTTGGCTAGAAAATTACTTAGGACAGCCAGACCTGGCTTAATCCGGCTTAACCCTTATTTGTCACTCTCGCTAGAGTGAACTCTAAAATCCATCTGTGGCGCGGGTTTCCTATTTTGAGGGCTCGAAAATGACAAAAGAGCAAAATGCGGATGCAGCACAGCTTTCAGCTTGTGCACCTGCCAAAGTGACAAATGAGGGCTAAAGTTATCTGTGTGACGATAAAGGGTGAGACAAATGGTACTTATGCAAGGAGAAACACACTTTGATCAATCAAGAAACAGTCGAACTTCTGGGGCAGCGTGTTCAACTTATCGATCTTAGTCGTCCTCTTGAACCCACTGCGAGTGAACCCACTCCGCCCCGGATACAGCATATCTCGCATCAGGATTGTGCTGAGATGTGGGAATTTATGTATGGCATTCCATCCGCAGCTCTTCCGAATGGACTGGGTTTTGCAGGCGAAATCGTCGAAGCTTCAACGCACGCTAGTACTCACGTAGATGCACCCTGGCATTACGCTCCAACTTCGGAGGGAGAACCTGCTTGGACGATTGATGAAACTCCACTGCATTGGTTCGTGGGGCAAGCGATCGTTCTAGACGTATCGGATCTACCCACAGGATATTTGATCACACCCGATGAAATAGAGAAACGTTTAGAGAAATTAAGCCATACCATTGCACCCGGCGAAATAGTGCTTTTTTGTACTGGAGCAGATGCTGTGTGGGGCACAGAGGAGTTTTTTAGCTATGGGTGCGGATTAGGCGAGGAAGCAGTTCTTTATCTAGTTGATCGAGGTGTTCGAGTGATTGGTACTGATGCTTGGAGTTTAGATCGTCCTTACCCGATTATTGGTAAGGAGTGGGCAACTTCTCAAGACTCAAAACGTTTGTGGTCGGCTCATTTTGCAGGGATAAAACGAAAATATAGTCAAATTGAGAAATTAACAAATTTGAATCAGCTTCCCGCTGTTGGTAGTACTATCTTGTGCTTTCCGATCAAAGTCAAGGGTGGCAGTGGAGCATGGTCACGAGTCATTGGGCTAGTACTAACAAGGTAACATTCCCTAATGAGAGTAGCATTCAGTTTTACGCAGGAAGTTTATTAGAGCAGTTTTGAAATAATTAATTCTTGTTGACTATGTAGATCACCGAAAGTGGACAAGTTCCCTGCTATACTTTTTGTCCGAGATCCTTGAGCGTTAGATTTTCCGGATTATTCATGCTCAAAGCGCGATCATGTAATGCGATCGCGCTTTGCTTCATCAAGCCAATCCAACTTTAGTCACGGCTATTAAGCGCAATCAGAAACCGCAGGATAAATACAAACAGATTGATGTAGGTGAGATACATTGATAGTGCCGCTGGAAGATACTGCTCATCTCGGTAGCTGCGCGGCAACACAAAGAAATCGACTACCGCCGCTCCGACAAACAAAAGAACCCCGATCGCAGAAATGGCAACTTCTAGAAAACTAGGGATGTAGATCCCAAACAGAGAAAGCAGTAGTTGACCGATCAACACGATACACAAAGCAATGATGCCCAGTTGTACCGTTTTGGTGAGCGCCATGCCGTCTTGCTCAGAGAGATTTGAGCCGATCGATTTTGCGCCAATAAACGTCACCCCACAACCGAGAGCGGCAAATCCCACACCGTTGATTCCGACTCCCTCGGTTTGCAATGCCAGAAACACCAGTCCACTCAAGATATAGCCCGACAGCAAGCTATAGGTAGCTAGGAGCGGTAGCGCAACGCCGTTGTTGCCCTTTTCAGCCACACTAGAAGCGACAAAGAACAGAATCAGTTCCAGTACGATCGCTCCGATAAATGTCGGCATGAAAATCTGAGGGTTGTTCTGAATGACCTGCAAGCCCCCAAATGTACCGACAGCAGTTAGAACCAGTCCACCGCCCAACCAAGGCAGGGCATTAGCAATAACATTAGGTCCAATCAGCGCTTGAGATTTGGCATCTTGAACCGCTTTGCGAAAGTTACTCGTGTTGCTCATGATTTCCTAACAATAAAACAGCAGTGAAACAATCATGTTCTAGTTTGCAGTGTTTACGAGACTAGAACGGAAAACATCAGGATTTTTGCAGAGATTCGATTGCGGTTTCTCGAATCTCCGGTGAATTCTGCAAGGGTTTCTGAATGCGACGAGAAAATCCCCAAGCAAACAACAGTCCAATCAGGCTGACCATTGCCCATTCTGGCGGCACTAAGTCAGGACTGACGACCCGAAGTAGCAACCGCAGTCCTACTAGCGCAACTGCAAGATACCCTGCATCTTCGAGATGCGTGAACTCTTCCAGCCAATGAATGAACAATCCGGCTAAAAACCGCAGTGCAATCACGCCGATCGTTCCTCCCAGAATAATCAGCCAGAGTTCCTGAGAAATTGCGATCGCAGTCGTCACGCTGTCCAAAGAGAATGCTAGATCCGTTAAGGCAAGCAACGGAATGATTTGCCAGAGTGATCGCGCTTGAGTCGGATTGCGACTGTTTGATGGCTCTATTGTGAAATACTGCCAAGCTAACCAAAGCAGATACAGCGCTCCTGCAAGTTCAAATTGCCAGAACTGAATAATCCAGGTTGCACTGGCAATTAGCAGCATTCGGAGGACGTAAGCAAGCCCTAAACCAATGTTTAAAGCACGTCGCTCTAGTGCTGGGTTTTGCAAGGTTTGGGTCAATGCTGCCAGCGCGATCGCATTATCTGCGGATAGGACAGCCTCCATCGCAACCAGGACAATCAGCAAAAACAGCGTTTCGATGCCGATATTGAAGGGAGAATTGAAAATTTGATCCAGCATTGAGTTGATTTCACCTTATACTTGAGTAACCAGACTGTCAGAATTTAGGCAGGAATTTTAGTCAACCAGGTTGTATATCCCGCCCTTTTCCATGCCGCAAGTCCTCCTTTAAGAACGTAAACTTTGCCGTAACCGCGCTGAATTAATTGTTGAGCAGCAGACAGACTTCGCCCTCCCGATAGGCAAGTGACCAAAATAGGTTGACTTCTAGGGATGTCTTTCAGCGCTACATCGACGTTGAGTCGTTGCGCTCCCGGAACCGTCCCGGTGATGAATTTCGGGTTTTGCACATCAATGATGAGGAGCTTTCCTCGCTGTTTTCTTGCTTCCTCTGGTGTCAGCAAAATTGGTTCAATTTGTTGTTGAATTTTGATTGATCGAGCTTTCATGGAATTTCTCCTAGTTACTGTTGAGCAATTGATCTGATGAATTAAACAGGCGAACTATGGTGGGAAAATTAGCTCAATTACGATGCAACTCGGAATGCAGCATTGAGAAGTACAGTGTGAATTCATGATTAAGATACCGATTTTGTAATGGTTAAGCTAAATGAGATCGCAGTGCAGACCAAAGCACCGAGATAGAAATGCACCAAATCCCGATCGCAAGTCCAGCTGTTAGGAGCAATCGCCGCGATCGCGAATCAGACCATTCTGAAAAACAGAGACGATTCAACATTCTAACTATCCTCAGGAAACATTACCGAATAGGAAGATGTCGCCAAGCGACAACAACAAAAATCAGCATTGAGGCTTGAACCAACCAAGGTGCTAAAACTAAGCTCATTACAAAGCTCAAAATTGCAACGATCGCTGCAAAAATCCCAACCATTTCTTCTTGTGCAACCTTGGCAATATAGGTAGCAAAGCAGGTTAGGGCAGATACAACGAAAAACGACATGGCAAGTTAATAAATGACAGCAGAAGGGACTTTAGAGAAGTGAGAATCAGCGTTGGGGACGAACTGTTGTTGAATTTCAACGCCTCGACTTTGCATTGCTGCTTCAAACATTGGAGTTGATATCGCTTGTTCGGGTGCCCAGACTCCTGGTTTTTTCAATTCACCGGATAGCAACAATTCTGCGATCGTCCCGGTTCCGATTCCCGCAGCATCCGCAGTGTTCGGATGCACCAGAGTTGAAACACAGCACACTCGTTGACCGTATTTAAATCCCGTAACCTCGGAGCGGATGGCAACCTCGGTTCCACCGAACCGATCGCTAATCTGTGTCATCGCATAGCTAACTCGTGATAGAAACTCAATTACGCTCTGTGATCTGAGCAGTCGAGGATGCCAGAGCCGCGCTACACTCCAAGTAAGATAGTTATAAAAGCGTGGAACTGAGCCGAACTTGGTCATCACCGTTTCGATGGGGAAAGTATCGGCGATTGTAAAAGATTCAGGCATATCGAACCAATACACCCCAACTCTGCCATAGTGCGGAAAATTGATGACTTCACGATCGCTGTAAGGCTGGACTTTTTGGCGTTTGCCATTGATCTGAGCCTCGAACTGACGCTGCAATCCTAAAAACGTCGAGCGCATCACGGTGAGTCCTGCACCTCCAGAACCCCCTACTACATAGCTCAGATGAACCTTCTGAGCTTCGTCTAGCTGCTCAATATCACGCCGCACCATACTGTTAGAGATGCCCGGAAAAACGCCTGTGTTGACGATCGCGGTAATTCCTGCGGTTTCTGCTTTGGCTCGCAGCGCGATCGCTTTACAAGTAAATGAAGGATGATCGCTAACATCGAGATAGTTCACGCCAGAATCAATGCAAGTTTTTAGAACAACTGCATTTCGATAATGAAAAGGACCTGCACAATGAATCACTAAATCAGATTGCGAGATCGAGTCGAGGAGGCAAATCCAATCGTTCAAGTCAATTGGCGCAAAACGGCAGCGATCGCCTAACTGTTGACTCAGCTTGATTCCCACGTCTGGATTGCGACCTGCGATCGTCACTTGAGCCTCAGTATGTGCCAGTAAATCTGCTGCAATTTTGCTGCCAATGCGTCCAGTACCACCCAAAATTAAAACGTGTTGTGTCATCTTCTTTACTGCAATTTAAACAACAAGACTGCCTCTCAGAACACCGTTCTAGAGTTCGCAGATTAGCTAGACAAAGGATTGGGCAATCCGATTACCAAAGTCATACAACAGGGCAATCTGATAGCCGTAGAACCGAGGCAAGTCATGATTGTCGATCGTGCTGTCGCTAAAAAACAAAGCACTTGAAATCGGTTTGTGAGCATCATTGATTTGAATAAATGATGTGTCGATGAATGCCAGAAGCGAGAGAACAGCCGCCATTATGAGAACGACGATCGCGCCAACGCTCAACCAATTTGTGAAACACTTGCGGTAAAACCGCGATCGAACAGAACATCCTGTCGATCGTTCTAAAAACATCATGATTGAAACTCCTAACCAAACGAGTTCTAGAAAGTCCTTCGCGACATCGGCGCTATCTGTGGTTCTTCAAACTTCTCTTAGAAGTTACTTTTTCCAACACCGGTATTTCCTGCCAGCAATTTCTACAGAACCAATAGATGCGGTGATTACAGATATGCCGAAGTAGTAAATGAGAACAGCAGGGGCAAATCCTTGTCATAGAGCTTCTTGTCTGACATTGCAGAATCACCATGATCGAAACTCCTAATCCAATCTATCGTTACCCAATTTGAGCAAACTTAATTCCTATGCAGATAAGGTTCACCTCAGAATGAAGCAAACAAATCCGCTGCTAGATGGACTTTACGAAAGGTGGAAACTGCAACGAGAAGTAGAACAAGACTCTAAATCTGAACGCAAGGAGCAGCCAGCGCTACTTCAATAAAGCGAGTCAAACAGCTTTTTCTGCTTGACTGTTCTTTCCCAATGTCGATCGACAGAACAATCAGAATTGACAGTAGCCATTAAAGTAGCGTTCAAGTATCGATGAACATCAGCATCCATGATTCTAAACACTCCATCAATCTAATTTCAGGTGAATGATACTTAGTAAAGTATCGTCAGTGATTTAGTAGTTAAACGACACAACCATTGCAGCCATCGCCAAGACGATCGCGCTAACTCCCATCAACTCTGTTTTACCTTTAGAGAGCGCATAAGCAGGTTGCAGCCAAAACTCCAGTGGACGACTGATCTGAGGCATCACAAACCAGGTCAAAATGATGGTCGTCACAATCAGATTGACTAGCATTGAGTTGGCGTAAGACCAAGACTGCATAATCCCTAAAGATTCAAACAGTTTCGATTGTAGAAACACAACTGGATAGAGTCCTAAAACAACAATAAGCGCTTGTTTCCAGGCTGAAGGTCCTAGACTAGACATCTCCGCTCCATCCTGACGAGAAAACCAACCTTCTAAACCCGTTGTAAACGATTTGAATCGGTAAGTCTCGAAAAAATCTTGCCCCAATTTCATTAACTCTTGGCGATCGCTAGAGGTTAGCCAATCATTGAGGTGAGTGGGTGAATCGAAGTGAATCACTGAATACCACTTAAGTACACCATTTCTACACTCTAGCGGTGAATGCAAATCCACCTGAACAAATCCCTTAGCCTGCTGGATGCTGTGGACTAACGTTTGATGCCATTGTCGAAACGCAAGTTGTTTTGTTGTTGGAACAATATGCTCCATAAAGGCGCTGGAATAAAAGATTTCATCCTGCACCGGATGAGTTGATAACATAATTCGGGGATTTCTATTTCAAAACGGTAACGACGGCTACACTTTTAATTCAATATCTTATTCGAGTGAATTGTCTCCATCAGTAGAGAGATAACCCAAATAAGATGCAAATACTTTCATCCGAGCGCGATCGACTCTAATCGTGGCTCCAAATCAAGTAATCAAAAACCTGAACACAAGTAATCTGGATCAGCAACAAACTCTGTGCCGATTAACAACTAGATAGAGTTCAGGTAAAAAGCTTTAGGCGCTGAGAACAGAGAGTCAGCAAGCATTAGGTTAACGAAGCGACAGAAACTTTTGCTTGACAGTTCTTTCCCAATGTCGAGCGGTGAAATGATCAGGGTTTGAGCTAAAAGCCGTGCTTGGTTCGAGGTTCAAGCATCGGTGAACATCTTCACACATGATGGCACAATGTCTTAAACTGCTTTACTTTTACGTAATCTTTCTCATCATATCACAGCTTATTAATAGCGGCTCAAATTTCGATTTATCGAAATAAATCGTCTCAAGCTTGACAGACCTCCTCAAAGCAGGCTGAAATTAGAACATTGGAGCTACATAGTTCACGCGATGTGCAACTATTTTTTGCTAAGAGAATCCCCCAGGATGAAGCTAAAAGTACAAAGTTTCTAGCGCCTGTGGGACGGTATGTATACTATCGAAGAGTTGGTAATGTTTTAGATGTGTGGATATGCAGTCATACCGCTCGTCCAAATTCATAGCGGTTGATGAACAATCCAATCACCGCATCGTGCATCTCCTCAGTCTTAGAGAAACAGATCGTCTTTCTTGCTAATCGCTTGATCCGAGTTCTCAACGTGAGATGCTTGCGCTCAATGCGCTGAGTGTTGCCTTTTCCGATAGTGTGCTGCTGCTCGTCTAACAATCGCTGGTAAGCTTCCCAGCCATCAGTGTAGAACTGCTGAATCGAGAAGGGAGCTGACAGTTGCTGAAGCTGTTTTAATGCTGCATCTTCATGAGTTGCTAGTACATACGCCAAGACTTTCCCACTCTTGTGGTCAATGGCGTGCCACAACCACCGTTGCTGTTTCTTAGACTGCACAAAGCTCCACATTTCATCCATTTCTGCTGCCTCAACTTGCACTACCAGGATGGCTTGGTCATCCGGTTGTCGCTGTCTCAATAAGGCTGTATTCACTTGCTCAAGGTGCTGTGACTTTTTTTCAGCGTCTCTATCACCGTGCTGGTGCTAATTCTTAACACGCGTGCCGTGTCCCGGATGCCACAGCCATTGAGTGCCAGGTCGCTGATTTGTTGCTTGACTTCCTTCAGTCGTCCCCGATAGCTAAAATTCAAGATAAACGACCGTCTCGAACACTCAGAGTTACGGCAACGATAGCGTTGTTTTCCGGCGGCACTACGACCATGCTTCACGACATCAATGCTGTGGCAATCGGGACAATGAATCGGTTCTAGCACCATCGGTCAACTATCGCTAGCTCGGCACAGCAATTCTCTCATATATCCACACATCTAAAACATTACCGCTGTTGGACAACCAGAGATACAGAGTTTGATGTCTTGCCTAGAAATTAAAGGAATTGGTTTTGCCTCGGCTAAAAAGTCTTGCAACTTGTGTCAGCTAAAACTACTAATCCATAGAACTAAGCTTGCCCTGAGCTTATCTACGACGGTTTGAGACTACACTTCCTTATCAAAGCGTTGCTGATGCCATTAATCTCGTAATTGCCCTGATCTTTTCCCAATTTAGAATGTAGCACTCCTATACAGCTTTGGTCTTTTATGGCTGGCGATCATTTTATACCAGTACGAGTATGATAGCTGAAGTAAGTGACTTGCACGTAACTTGCAGCAGAATCAATTCGTCGCGGGCTTCTGTATTTTCTATGAGCGCCATTAAAGCCATTCCAGAGCAAGGACAACTCGTTAAGGTGCGGCAGCGCCTGTATGTAGTGACCGACGTGCGCCAGACGACGCTGCCTGCAGGTGTTCTGCTTTCAAACGTCACGCCCGCTCAGCATCTCGTTTTGTTGTCCTCGATCGAAGATGATGGCTTGGGCGAAGAACTTCAAGTGATTTGGGAGTTGGAGCCTGGAACGCAGGTTTTTGAGCGTGTAGAATTGCCAAAACCTACAGGCTTTGATGATCCAGCCCGGCTGGATGCGTTTTTGGATGCTGTGCGTTGGGGTGCTGCCTCTTCCGCTGACATTCGCACCCTTCAAGCTCCCTTCCGTAGCGGCATTGATATTGAGGATTATCAGCTTGATCCGGTGGTTCGAGCCATTCAGATGCCGCGTGTCAACTTACTGATTGCGGATGATGTGGGATTGGGGAAGACGATCGAAGCGGGTTTAGTGGCGCAAGAACTCCTGATTCGGCATCGCTGTCGGCGGATGCTGATTATCTGTCCATCTTCGCTGCAAATTCAGTGGCGTGACCAGATGCGGGACAAATTTGGATTGGATTTCCGAATTGTAGACAGCAATTTGATGAAAGATCTGCGGCGGCAGCGAGGAATTCACGTCAATCCCTGGATTCACTTTCCTCGGCTGATTACCTCGATCGATTTTCTCAAGCGAGACCGCCCACTGCGACTGTTTCGAGAGGTGCTGCCCGCAGAGGGCGAATCAATTTATCCCCGTCGTTTTGATCTATTGATCGTTGATGAAGCCCATAATGTAGCTCCGTCCGGCAGTGGGCAGTATGCGATCGATTCTCAACGCACCGCCACGATTCGCCTACTGGTTCCACATTTTGAACACAAATTATTTTTGACGGCAACGCCCCATAATGGCTATCCAGAGAGTTTTACAGCACTGCTCGAACTTCTGGACACGCAACGGTTTGCCAGAGGGGTCGAGCCGGATCGCAATCAGCTTCAAGTCGTGATGGTGCGGCGGTTAAAGCAGGAAATGCAAAATTGGGATGGGTCGCCCATGTTTCCGGGACGCAAATTAGAAGCGATCGCAGTCGATTATCCACAACCAGAACGGCAGGTTCATGCTTCGCTCAAACGCTATACAGAACTCCGAACAAAAGGCGTGGATGACAATGTTGAGAAATACGCCACGGAATTCGTACTGAAGCTGCTCAAAAAACGGCTGTTTTCCTCACCAGAGGCGTTCTTGACCACGTTGACACAGCACCAAGAATCGTTAACAACCGCTCGTCGTCGTCAAGCCAGTCGCCTCAGTGCAAAACCAACCGAAGGAATTTTGCGCCGGCAACTCGAACAAGTTGAAGAAGATTTCGCGGATGACGAGCTGTACGAAGCGGCAACGGATGAATCGATTAGCAATACGAGTCGTTTGTTTCGGGCGCTGACTCCAGAAGAACAGGATTTACTTCGAGAAATGCTTCAGTGGGCAGAGACTGCGGCTCGGCAACCCGATGCCAAAGCCGCTGAACTGCTCAACTGGATTAATACGGTCATTTGCCCCAATGGGCAGTGGCTCAATGAACGAGTGATTATCTTCACCGAGTATCGAGCGACGCAGAAGTGGCTCTATAACTTGATGGCATCGGAGGGATTAGTCCAGGGCGACCGTTTGATGATGCTCTATGGCGGGATGAATTCCGACGATCGCGAGGCAGTCAAGGCGGCATTCCAAGCGCATCCTGATGTTTCTTCAGTCCGAATTTTGCTGGCAACTGATGCGGCTTCGGAAGGTTTAGATTTACAGAACTTCTGTTCGCGCTTGATTCACTATGAAATTCCCTGGAACCCGAATCGGATGGAGCAGCGCAATGGACGGATCGATCGACATGGACAGAGATCGAGCGAAGTGCGAATCTATCACTTTGTTGGTAAAGACTATCAGGAGCAATCCACGAGTGGGATTCGTCCGGGCGATTTGGAGGGAGACTTAGAGTTTCTGATGCGAGCGGCGCTGAAGGTCAATAATATTCGGGAAGACCTGGGTAAAGTGGGTCCGGTGATCGCGTCTCAGGTCGAAGAGGCGATGTTGGGACGACGGGTGACGCTGGATACGTCAAGAGCAGAGCGGGAATCGGAGCCTGTGCGCCGAATGCTGAAGTTTGAGCGCAAAGTACGCGATCAGATTGAAAAGCTACGTGACCAGCTACAGGAAACGCGCCAAAACCTGCGGCTAACTCCAGAGAACATTGAAGCGGTGGTGCGAATTGGGTTGGAATTAGCGGATCAGCCTCCGTTGATTGAAGCAGAAATCGAGGGGCTGCAAGGTCGAGCGTTTTATTTACCTCAACTTAAGAGTAGTTGGGCAGCTTGTGCAGAGGGTTTGGAGCATCCGCACACGAAAGAGATTCGCCCGATCGTCTTTGATCCCAACACAGCACATGGGCGGGATGATGTTGTCTTAGCGCACTTGAATCACCGCTTGGTACAGATGTGTCTTCGCTTGCTGCGGGCGGAAGTTTGGTCTACAGAAGGCAGAAAGCAACTGCATCGAGTGGCTGCTAGAGTCGTTTCGTCACAGTCAGGGCTGGAGACTCCCGCAGTTGTCGCATATGGGCGCTTAGTCATTCTGGGCAGTGACCAGCAGCGACTGCATGAAGAAGTAATTGTAGCGGGTGGTGAATTGAAAGAGGGGCGCTTCAATCGGTTAGGGGTGATGAAGTTGCAAGCGGCATTAGGGAATGTCTCTGGTCAAGCAGTTCCCGAAGCGATGCAGCAGAAATTGGCTCAGATGTGGGATAAGTGTGAGAGTTCGCTGATGCAGGCATTAGAGGTACGAAAAGCGGATCGATCGACGAGCCTGCGACAAGATTTGCAAAACCGGGCTGAGAAAGAAATTGCTGACATTACTGCAGTTTTGACAGAACTTCAGAAAAGCATTTTAGCTGAGTTGCAGGAACCTCAAGTCGAACAGCTTGAAATCTTTAGTAATCCAGAGCGAGAGCAGTTTGAGCGGAATGTCAATAGCTTGAAAGCGAGGCTGGAACAAATTCCAATCGAGATCGAGCAAGAAACGGCTTTGATCCGAAAGCGGTTTGAGAATCCGACCGCGCGGCTGTTTCCCCTAGCGGTCACGTTTTTGGTTCCACAAAAGCTTATTCGACCCTAATAGACTGGTAAGGCTGACTTTTCGTTCGATGGTGGACTCATGCAAAAGACTCAAGCTTTCGCAATCCTTGCCCCGGTTCCAGAGATGCACTTGATTTCTGGATTGGAAGCGATCGCGGCTCAACTCGATTCAGATGACCTTCCTGCGGATCATTTACCGAAGGTGGCGTTTGGCACGATGGCGTTTGAATTGTTTGCGGAAGTTGAGATACTGCGAGCGGGAAAAGCGATCGAGGTTTTGATCTATGCGTCTCATGCGAAAGGCGAACAGCCATTGAATCCAGAGGCAACTTGGCGAGGATTGTATGTGGGATATGTTGGATCGCGTCGGGGGCGGTATCCAGGGAAATCGATTTATCGTCCTAAATCGACGATTACAGATAGTCCGACTTGGGCAGGATTTTGGGAAGTTCAGGAATTGGAACGGCTGAAGGCTGCAATTCCCATTGGAAATTTGCGAGGTAAAAATAAGAAGACCAATTATCAAGCTCGATTTATTCCCGAAGGTCCAGTTCTGATTGAATTCCCCTAAATTATGTCTACTGCTCGTCATCACGCTGAATGGTTGTCGTTAGTTGAAGCATCGTGTCCATTCTTGAGTTTGCCTGTGCTGCTCAAGACGTTTCCGGCGGGATTAGATGCTCATGACCCGGAGCATTTGACGCTGCTGCGATCGGCATCTGAATATGAATAGCCTTAGAGCGAGGGCAGAACAGATTTCAAAAGAGATGGAGCAGGAAACGGCTCTAATTCACAAGCGGTTTGAGAATCCAACGGTACGGCTATTTCCTCTGACAGTGACATTTTTGGTGCCACAAAAGCTTGTTTAGGCTTTAATCGTTGAGACTGGGAAAAGGTAGTGCTGAAAGAAAGCAATTCAGAACGTCTGAAGCGGGAGTCATCAGATCTCTAGCTAAGTCGCTTGTACGAAATGTTCAGGGAATTCTAGCAATGTCAAATTTCTTCAGTTGAAAGAGTAGGTGCTGGATTATGGTTGCTGATACGACTTCAAACCGAGGATATAAGTTAGAACCCCTACAAGGATTTCCGTGGACTTTGTTTGCTTTCAAACAGTATGACGGTGGTAGGGCAATGGTTGCACTTCTATTTCTGTTTGCTGGAATCTATTTCTTATCCGGCTTCTGGGGATTTCTGTTGGATCACAATGCTTGGTTGCATGATCTGGTAGTTGGTTCAAAGCCAGTAGTGATAGACCCTCAATCATCGATTCCCTGGTGGAAATTTTGGAAGCATATTCAACATAATCCGATTACTGAAGTTCTAACTAGCACAATCAGCTACATCGATATTGTCTTTCGGCTATTTATCTTTATGTGTGCCTATTGTTTGGCTTGGGCAACGTTTGATCCTAAAAACATTGAGGGTTATGTTTTAGGAATCTTTAATGCCTTTCTTGGTGGCGCTTACGTTCTCTCTCCAACTGACGTGATTCCTGATTTTTTGCCCGTTGTTGGCAGTTTTGACGACACAATCCTAGGGGTAGGAATGGTGATTTTGGGTGTCTCTGGCTGGTATAGGACTAAGCTGCGAGATATAAAGACAAAAACGATTCTTGAACTGGTTAACCACGGCAACAACGAACGAGCGTTACAGTTGTTACTTGAAGACAAAGGTATCTCGATTCGAGGTAACGCTGAAAACTAGCTTGATACAAGTCCCCCAATCTGTATAAATCGCTCATGTCCACTGCTCGTCATCACGCTGAATGGTTGTCCCTGGTTGAGGCATCGGGTCCGTTTTTGAGTTTGCCCGTGTTGCTCAAGACGTTTCCCGCTGGGTTAGATGCTCATGATCCGGAGCATTTGAAGCTGTTGAGATCAGCATCTGAAGAATGGCAGGACAACCAGTTTGGACTGAAGCCAGAACCCGCAATCCATCGAGCATGGGTAGAATTCGTGCTGAAACAAACACTGGAATTGCCGGATGAGGTGTTGCTGAGCGGACAACAGATTCCATCTGGGCTAAGTGTAGCGTTTGCAGAGCAGAATGAGACGATTCGCCCAGATTGGGTGGTTGTTGAGCCGACTGGAACACCGAACGCTGGGAAGCCTCGACTATTAGTGCAGATGGTTCCGGCAGCGCAGGGATTGGAAAAGCCATTGAAGGGGTCGCGATCGTCTTCTAGCCCAGCAACGCGAATGATGGAATTGCTTCATGCTTGTAATGTACGGCTGGGATTGGTGACGAATGGCGAACATTGGATGTTAGTGAATGCACCTAAGGGCGAAACGACCGGGTTCATTTCCTGGTACAGCACCCTCTGGATTGAGGAGCATCTCACCCTGCGAGCATTTCGGAGCTTGTTAGGAGTGCGGCGATTCTTTGCAGTGGATGATTCTCAGATCTTAGAGAAGCTTCTGGCGGATAGCTTGACGGATCAGCAGGAAGTGACCGATCAATTGGGCTATCAGGTGCGGCGGGCGGTTGAGGTGTTGGTGAGCGCGATCGCTCGGCTCGACCAAGACCAGAATGGGGCATTGCTGAAGGATATTTCGGAATCTCAGCTTTATGAGTCAGCGCTGACGGTGATGATGCGGCTGGTGTTTCTATTTTGTGCAGAGGAGCGGGGATTGTTGTTGCTCGGCGATCCGATTTATGACCAGCATTATGCCGTGTCTACTTTAAGGGAACAACTGCGATCGCACGCGGATCAGTACGGCGAAGAAGTGTTAGAGCGGAGATCGGATGCGTGGTGTCGATTGCTGGCAACGTTTCGGGCGGTCTATGGCGGAATTTTTCACGATACCTTGCAGCTTCCCGCGTATGGCGGGAGTTTATTCGATCCCGATCGCTTTCCATTTCTAGAAGGCAGAGTGAAAGGAACAGAATGGACGGAAACTGAGGCTGATCCGTTGCGGATCAACAATCGGATTGCGCTGCATTTGCTCGAAGCATTGCAAATTCTCCAGATTCGAGTGGCGGGAGGGGTCGAACCGCGTCGATTGTCGTTTCGAGCATTGGATATCGAGCAGATTGGGCACGTTTATGAGGGCTTGCTGGATCATACGGCGGTGAGAGCGACGGCTCCGGTGTTGGGATTGGTGGGGACGCGCTATCAGGAACCGGAGATTGAACTGGCAGAATTGGAGCGGTATCGGGCTGAGGGTGAGGATAAGCTTCTGGCATTTTTGAAAGAGCAGATGGGGAAATCACCTGCTGCGTTGAAGAAGTTGCTGAATGCAGAAATTGAACCTCGCGAGGCGCAGCGATTACGGACGGCTTGCAATAACGATGCAGGATTGTTCGATCGCGTCCTTCCCTTTGCTGGCTTAATTCGGAAAGATACGCTGGATTATCCGATCGTGATTTTGGCGGACAGTGTGTATGTTACCGAAGGAGTCGATCGACGACAGAGCGGAACGCACTATACACCGCGCAATTTGACTGAGGAAATTGTGCAGTACACGCTGGAACCATTGGTGTATGAGGGCGTGGCAGAGGGGAAACCGAAAGAAGAATGGAAACTGCGATCGGCTTCTGAATTGCTGCAATTGAAGATTTGCGATATCGCGATGGGGAGCGGGGCGTTTTTGGTGCAGACTTGTCGCTATTTGGCGGGGAAATTGGTCGAGGCTTGGCAGCAAGCAGAGGTAGAACATCCTGGACAGGTGGTGATTGCGCCGGATGGTACGCTGTCGATCGCTCGTCCAGAAGAATGTCCGATTCCGAAGGAGCCAGAGGAGCGGTTGCTGGTGGCGCAGCGGATTGTAGCCGATCGCTGTTTGTATGGAGTCGATAAGAATCCGTTGGCGGTGGAGATGGCGAAGTTGTCGCTGTGGCTGGTGACGCTGGCGAAGGGGCGACCGTTTACGTTTTTGGATCATGCGCTGAAGTGGGGCGATTCGCTGTTGGGGATTACTCGCGCTGAACAAATTGAGTTTCTTACCTTGAATCCGGATCAAGAGGCGAATCAGTTGTCGATCGCATCGGAGACTTGGAAACCGATTTTGGATGAAGCGATCGAGAAACGGCACAAGCTCGAAAGCTTTAGTACGAATGTGATTCAGGATTTAGAGGAAAAAGAACGACTGTTTGAGGAAGCGGAACGATTGATCGATCGTCTTCGGTTTGTGGGCGATCATTTGATTGGCAGAGCGCTGGCAGATGCGGGAAAAACAGCGAATCTACTTGCAGAAGATCTGATGGTAGTTTCGGATCGAATTAAACAAGAACTAGAACGGAAGGAAACGGAAGCAGAATCACTAGAGATTACAGCCTTGAAAGCGAGTACGGAACGGATGATCAATCTGGGAAATCCAGCGAATCAGCCACCGAGAAAACCGTTTCATTGGTTGCTAGAGTTTCCTGAAGTGTTTTTGCAGGAAGATTATTGCAGAGGGTTCGATGTAATTATGAGTAATCCCCCATTTATTCCTGGTACAGGTATCACAGAAAGATTAGGGCAAAAATATTGGAACTATATCGGTTCTGCTTTTCCACGACGTAAAAAAGCCGCTGATCTATGCTCGTATTTTTTCATCAGAAGTTCAGAGGTACTAAAATCAAACGGGTATTTTGGACTAATTGCTACTAATAAGATTGCACAAGGCGACACACGAGAAGTGGGTCTTGCATTACTTACAGAGAAGGGGGCAACAATCTATCGTGCCATTTCAGAGCTGACTTGGGCAGGTAGCGCAAATGTTCAAATTAGTATTGTTCATATATGTAAAACTTTCTGGCAAGCTTCTAGAATACTGGACGGGCAGAAAGTGGCAAACATTGATTCATTTTTGCTGTCCGCCGAATCTCTTGATACAACGTCAGAACCTTCTAGACTCGTAACGAATTCTGGTAGGGCATTGCAAGGATGCTTCGTACAAGGAATAGGTTTTATCCTCACACCTTTTGAGACAGAACAATTGATTGCAAGATCTCAGAAAAATTCCGAGAAGTTATTTCCCTATCTAATCGGTGAAGATGTCAATCAAAGAATTGATCACTCTCCCTCAAGATGGATTGTCAATTTCAAGGAAGCTAAATTTGACGAAGTAGAATTATATCCAGATTTGCTAGAGATTCTAAAAGAAAGAGTATATCCCGAAAGAATTCAAAAAGATGCTTCTAAGTATCCAAGAATGGTGAATGAGTGGTGGAAGTACTTTCACACTCGACTTGAACTCTATGAAATGATCAAGCCTCTCAGACGAGTTCTTGTTCGCTCAAGAGTTAGTGATAAACACATGTTAGTCTTCAGTCCAACAAATTACGTTTTTGGTGACGCAGTAGTTGTATTTGGATATGAAAATGACAGTGATTTTGCCTTGCTGCAATCTTCTATTCACGAAATATGGGCAAGAAAATTCGCCTCATCAATGCGGACAGATATGAGATACATACCTACTGCTTGTCTTGAAACCTTCCCCTTCCCCACCTCCGATCCCTCAGACCTCAGCACCCAATTCCCAACCCTCAACATGATCGGCGAAACCTACTACACTCATCGCCAATCCATCCTGCTCGATCGACAAGAAGGACTGACCAAAACTTACAACCGCTTCCATGATCGGAATGAAACCGCAGACGACATTGCGAAACTCCGATCGCTGCACATTGAAATGGATCAAGCGGTCGCGATTGCCTATGGTTGGCAAGACCTCGACTTAGGGCACGACTTCCATCCAACCAAGCAAGGCATCCGCTTTACCATCAGCGAAACAGCGCGGCGGGAAGTCCTCGATCGACTGTTGCAACTGAATCACGATCGATATGCTGAAGAAGTCGCCCAAGGCTTACATGATAAAAAAGGTAAAAAAGCAAAAGGTAAAACCAGTAAAAAGCAACCACCAAAAACTGATACGAATGACGAACAACTGACTTTACTGTAAAGGAGCAGCCCCACCATGCCTGAACTGACCCAGCGATCGCGAATTCCAGTCCCATCCGAAAAAATCGCTGAACTCTGCCAACAGTACCATATTCGCCGACTTGCCCTCTTTGGCTCCGTGCTACGAGAAGACTTTCGCTCCGACAGCGACATCGATATTTTAGTTGAATTTGAACCAGGGCACACCCCCGGCTTTGCCTTCATTGACATCCAAGACAAACTCTCAGACCTCTTCGGGCGAACGATTGACCTCAACACTCCCCAAGATCTTAGCCGCTACTTCCGCGATCGTGTTCTGGCAGAAGCCGAGGTTTACTATGAACAACCGGGATGAAGTTCGCTTGCGTCATATGCTAGACGCAGCCAGAAAAGCGATCGCCTTTACTCAAGGACGTGAGCGAACCGATCTCGACACTGATGAACTGTTGGCACTGGCAGTTGTCCGTTTAGTAGAAATCTTAGGAGAAGCCGCAAAAAACGTTTCTCAAGATATCCGAGATCAACTTCCTGATGTCGCTTGGAGACAAATGGCTGGAACTCGCGATCGCTTGTCTCATGCTTACTTCGACGTTAACCTCGATATCATCTGGGACATCATCACGAATGACCTACCGCCACTGGTGGAAAAACTAGAAGAATTTTTTCATGATCCTTAACCCACTGCTGCCGATACGCAAATCTACGAAATGAATCTTGCGGTTCCTGCGGAGTCGCGCTTTGCGCTAAACACCTATGGTTGGCGGCTCGACTTAAGGCAGGATTTCCATCCAACCAAGCAAGGCATCCGCTTTACGATTGAAACGGCGCGGCGGGAAGTCCTCGAACACGAAGTGCACTGAAAGCATCGGCTCCTGCAACTGAATCACGAGCAGCTTTGATACGCCAAAGGCATCGCTGTCGTCCAAGGCTTACATGGTAGGAAAAAGGCAAAAGTCAAGGGGCAGAAGGCAAAAGGGAAGACTAGTAAAAAGCAACAGCCGGATGTTGAACCAGAAGAGCAACAACTCAAGCTGTTCCAACAGAGTGAATGTGTATGATTGAACTAACCCGTAATTCCCAAAGCGACTCCAAAGAAGCATCACCAATTCCAGAAACAGAGCCAATTCACACGACGCTTGAACAAGAACAGAGAGCAATTCTTGAGAAATTTATTATCAACAATCCAGACCTAGAAGCCCTGGAAGCCAAAATATCTCAGTTCAATATTTTTGAAGCCGTTGGCATGGTTCGCCAGGAAATCAAGCATTCCAACTTCATCCAATTTCTCCTCAACCCTTCCGAAAAACATCGACTCGGCGATCTCATCCTGAAAAAACTCCTGATCGCCATCCTCGCCGATGTCGAAAAAGCCTATATAGATAGCCTTGATATCGCTGGCTCCGATTTCTCCGATGCCGAGATTCGGCGCGAATGGAAGAACATCGATCTCTTAATTTATTCCCCCACCAACTCCTTCGTTTGCGTCATCGAAAACAAAGTAGATGCCGTAGAAAGCCGCCATCAACTCGGTGCATATGAGGATGTGGTTACTAAGGAGTTCTCGGGCTGCAAAAAAATGTTTGTCTTTCTTACTAAAGAAGGCTCAGCAGCCTCTCGTCCTGGCTGGATACCGTTCGATTATGGAGCGATCGCAGAGATCATCGAAACCGTCTGTAACGAGCGAAGATCAAGCCTTACAGACGATATTTACATCGCAATACGCCATTACGTTGATTTAGTCAGGAGACACATTATGAGCGAGTCCGACATTGCTGAACTGTGCCGCAAAATCTATAAACAGCACCGTCAAGCGATCGATCTGATCTACGAGCATCGCCCTGATATGAGATCGGATGTCGAAGACTACATAAAACAACTTATCCAAGAATCTTCTCAAGCAGAAAATATCGATTTAGACTCCATTGACAAACGATACATTCGATTCGCTCCAAAGGAGTGGGATGGCATGGCATTTCAAAAGACTTGCTATGGCTGGACAGGAAGCAATCGGATCTTCCTCTTTGAGTTTTGGAATGAGCCTCAAAATCTCTGTCTTCACCTAGTGATTGGTCCTGGAAGGATGGAAATCAAGGAAGCGATTTACCAAGAATTAAAAATGCTCAACATTAGCGGATTGAAAAGCAAATGCAAAATTGATGAATCAAAATGGAACCATATTGGTATTGTGCCAATTCTTGACATTTCAGACTATGAAGATGGGGATTTAGAAAGCTTACAAGAAAAAATTAGAGCATTCTGGCTGAGATACATTCAGGGCGATATGAAAGTGATCTGGGAGGCGATCGTGAATTGCGATTCCTTGCATTCCACAGGTAGGGCGCTGACTAGGAATTGATCGACTGGGCATTAAATTAGCTGAGGCAAAACAAGCAATCGCTTCGCCATCAGTAAAACGACAAGATACAAAGTACTTGATCACGAAACGCGGTGCAAGCATCGACTGTTGCAACTGAACCACGAGCAGTTTTGCCGTGCCAAAGGCATCGCGATACTGAAGAAGTTGCCAAAGGTTTGCACAATAAGAGAAGAAAAAAGGGAAAACTAAACAAAAAGCCCTAACTCAGAAATGCCCCACTGCTCTCAACTCAGTGTCGCCAACAAATAAATTCCGCTGTTTAACCTGAAGTCGTGCATTTGTCAGCCATTACGAGGGACTAATCCGTGTCTGATCTCATCGCTCACTACTGGTATATTGGTGTCTTTGCGATCGCAGCAATTGTTTTATTCACACAAGCCAAGACAGCGATCGCTGCGGCTAAAAAGACAATGGCAAATTTTCGACTTAGGCTCCTCTTTTTCGTCAGTGATCAGCTTGAACCAGACACTATTGCCACTTTCCGTCGTTCCATTGCCAAAACTTTTGGTGAACTGAGTAATTTTCTAGAAAAATCAGAACTGGAGCTACTTCGCTCCCGTATGGACAACGTATTTCTTAAAGACAAGATTCAGGAGTTAGAACAGAATCGAGAGGCTCTGCTTCAAGAGTTAGGCGGCTCATCAGATTTCCTTAATATCGAGTTTTCCATCTGGCAGCAAATGATCCAAGCAGTCAATCTGTTGGTCAACGATCGTCTAGCTCTCCTACAAAAAATAGAGCTTATCAACTCATACGATGGTAACTTTGAAGCCCTTTCAAAAGATGTGGAGGCTCTCCAAGCAAATAATAAGGCGGCTGAGCAAAGAATCAGTGCTTTGCTTGACGAGCAGACTACGCTGCGAACCGAGAATGGGCGGCTATCGCGTCTTCATGAGTATTCACAAACCAGAATAAAGCTGCTCCGAAGTGCAGAAGAAAAAGTACAGATGCTCGAACGACAGGTTGCAACCCTGAAGCAGACCGAATCTACTCTTAAACAGGAGTTAGATCAGTCCAATCGTCAAATTACTCAATTAGAACACCAAAATGTCGAATTGGGGAAGCAAAATGCTCGGTTAAAACAACAAAACGACCAACTAGAAAGATCAAGGCATGAAAGTGAGTTAACTGTACGTGCTCTTGAAAACGCTAATCAAGAATACATTCAAACTATCGAAAGCCTAAACAAAGACATCGAGCGCGTAAGGAGTGAGCTTGCACAACAAGAAGCTCAAATCCAGCAACGAGACAGGACTATCGAAAGCCTGAACAAAGACATTGAGCGTGTAAGAAATGAACTTTTACAGCAAGAATCCCAAATTCAGCAGCAAGAGCTGCAACTAGTTCCTGATGAACTAGAAACCAATCAAGAAAATATGAGCCTTCAAATTCTTGTGCAGGATCACAATGCTGACAGAATAGGCGAACTAGAAGCCGAAGCTTCATACTGGCGTTCTCAAGCTAGTCGGTCAAAGGCGAGAGAAAAGGCTTGGAACCTACCGGACTACGCAAGTTATAGCGATTATCTAAGTTACGTTCAATATTGGCGCGAGCATCCAGAGTATTACTAAAAGCTCATCAAGCAAGGTAGCAGTCCTCAGATTTTTGCCGTGATAAAACTTTTTGCAGCCGCTCTATGATGCACAAGCTAGAAATTAAGTTAGCAGAAGCTAAACAAGCGATAGCGATTCCTGACTTCAAACGCGACGATCTGCTTCGACTTGCTCTCACTGATCTCTCAACCCTTCAACTACCCTTTGTCTCGGAGCAAGAACGACAAGACATCGTACTGCAATATCGGCGACTAGCATTTCTAGGCGATCGTCTACTAGACGCTGTTGTAGCAGATTACTACTTCACAAATTGCTCGCCACTCAGTAATCAAGACCTGGATGACTCAAGGCAATACACCACCAGTCGCGAATCTCTTGCTCAATTTGCAATCAGTCTAGGGTTGCCTAATTTCTGCTCATCTTGGAACAAGCCAAGCCGCAAGCTACCTCAAGACGAACCCGGAGTCTATGGAGAAATGTTCGAGGTTCTCATTGCCGTGATTTACCTCGACAGCGATCGCGATTTTCAGAAAATATACGATTGGTTCTGCGATCGCTTTATTTTAGAAATTGCTGGAGAGTCTGAGGAAGACTTCGAGTCCGATGAGGATTGTGATCTTAGCATTAGTGACGAGGATTATTTAGATATGATCGGCTTGCAGGGCTTTCCTGACGCTTGGGTACCAGGTGATGACGATGACTAGCGGATTATGGCGTAAAGCTAGAAGCTCTAATTGACGAAAATTAAGACATTGGCTCAAGCCTAATCTACGTCATCAAATCTTCAATACTCGTAAAGAACGAAACACAAAACTCTGTGAGCGCGTAATCTTTTTTACACTTATCATAAGAGAAAGTTTCAGCCCCCTGCTTTTCTGTGCCTTTCGAGATCATCCACAAACCCACGTTTACCAATCAACTCCTCGCCATCCCAAAAGAGCGAGTTCTACAAGTATTGGAGAAGATCGAAGTTTTACGGGACGATCCCAAACCTCATGGCAATCTGAAGAAAAAACTCCACGGCTACAAAGGTGATATTTACCGTTTGCGCTCTGGCGACTACCGTATCATTTATACCTACGGAGATGGATGGGTGGCGCTGCTTGGAGTCGATGCCCGGAAAGACGTTTATCGAGGCAGTAAATTAGTCGCTGAAGAAACTGAAATTGATATCACCGCCTTTTCCAATCTTGAGGATCTGCTCACTCCCGAAAAAGCTCCGACTTCTCCCGCCAAACCTGTCGAAACGGTCACACTGCTCCCGATCGAGCTAACTGAAGAACTGCTTGATCGCTTACTCGTCCCCAAATCTTGTTTTCCCCCTCTGCTTGCCTGCCGCACCTTCGATGATCTTCTCGAAGCGGATGTCCCCAATGGGGTGCGCGATCGCGTATTCGACTGCATTACCGCACCCAATTTTGATCTAGTGTTGAAGCAACCCAGTTTTGTTACCGGGAGTTCTGATGACTTACTGCGCTTCAAGGAAGGAGATTTACTGGGTTTTCTGCTCAAACTCAATTCTGAGCAGGAGAAGTTTGTCACTTGGGCAGTGAATGCAACAGGTCCAACCCTACTGAAGGGCAGTCCCGGTACAGGCAAAAGTACCGTTGCCCTCTATCGGACTCGTGAAATTCTCCGTCAGCTTCAAGCTAAAGGAACTCGTCATCCGCGCATTCTATTTACCACTTACACGAATGCTCTTGTTCACTTCTCTGAACAGTTGTTGCAACAGCTTTTAGGCGAGGATGCTCAGTTTGTTGAAGTCAAAACGACTGATGCCTTGATCTATTTGATCGTCAATCAACTCAGCGGTCAGCCCCAAATTGCAACCACTAAAGAACTGATCACCCTCGTTAAGCAATCGATTCCATGCGCGATCGTAACGCTTGAAGGTAATGTTTTACAGCAACAGGCGCAACGGCTCATCCTACAACGCCTCCAGCCCGAATATTTACTCGAAGAACTTACCGAAGTCATTGATGCAAGAGGCATTGACAGCTTAGAGGATTATCAAGCAACTCCGCGCACGGGTCGCAGTATCCCACTCAATAAAATTCAGCGTCAAGCGATTTGGCACCTGCGGCAACACTTCGATCGCCTCTTGAGTGCAAAAGGAATGGAAACTTGGGCGCAGATAAGGCTTCGTGCCCTAAAGTTGCTACAGACTAGCGAAATGCTGCCAATGTATGATGCTGTGGTTATTGATGAAGCCCAAGATCTCAGTCCCACCGTGCTACGCTTCCTGATTCAACTCTGTGGCGCACCGAATCGCCTGTTTATTACTGCCGATGCCAACCAATCGATTTATGGCAGCAGTTTTCGGTGGAGCGATGTGCATGACTCGCTCAAATTTGTCGGACGCACAGGCATTCTAAAAATTAATCACCGTACCACTCAAGAGATTGGAGAAGCAGCCTATTCGTATCTGCAAGACGGCACACTCGATCCGGAAGGTGAGGAGCGACTTTACGTTCATACAGGTCCACCACCTGCGGTTCGTGCCATCGTCGATCGCGCTTCTGAAGGAAATTTACTGGCTCAATTTTGCCGCACGGCTGCTCATGAATTCCGATTGGGACTTGGAGCCTGCGCGATTCTCGTCCCCACTGAAAAAGCTGGAAAGAACATTACTGGACAGTTAAATTATCTGGGCATTGAAGCACGATTCATGACGAGCAAAGACTTAGATCTGAACTGTAAGGGGGTGAAAATTCTGCCACTCAAAGCGGCTAAAGGATTAGAATTCCCGATCGTCGCGATAGCAGGTTTTCTAGAAACCCCCTATCCGACAATCCCAAAAGGCACTCCTCCCGAAGCCGCCACTGAGATTCTCGTCAGAGAACGGCGTACCTTGTATGTTGCGATGACAAGGGCGATGCGTGCCCTACTCGTTCTCGTTCCTGCCAAGAAACCGTCACTCCTTCTACAATCCTTTGATCCTCAACTTTGGAACCTCGGCGACTCATGAAGATTATCAAGCTTCCAGCAATTCTTCCCGGCAATCTAGATCTGGAAAAGATCAATCAACAGTTGCGCGATCGTACTGCTCAACTCGATTGGAGTGCGGTCGTTTCAGCTTCTGACGAGTCTCTTCATGCCTTGCTTGCTGGGCTTGATTTATCAGATGATGCAGATGTTTTAGGCGATAGCACTTTATCGGAAACGATCGCGAGCAAGATTGTGCAGGTGCTTCAGGAACAACCGGAACCTGTTAAGCCTCAACAATCAAAGCCAACTGAACCTAAAATTACTCCTGCCATTTGGCAGCAGTCTAGCTTATTGGAGCCTCAGTTCGTCGCAACGAATCAAGAACAAAGTGAGGGACAAGGCAATTTGATTGATGTGCAATTTGTCCCAACTCCCTCATCAGAAGCTGATTCACCTGCTGCGGAAAATGACAAAGCCCCATCCTCCGATGCTGCACCTGTTCTACAGCCCCCTTCTTATTACCAAATCAGAGCCGAGCTAGAAGAGGCTGTCTTAGCCGACTTGTTAGGTCCAGCAGGCGGAGAGTATGAAGAAGTGGACGAAGCGCGAGTCAGCGATCGCTATCTCGTCGGGCTACTGGCTCCCCTACATCGACGCAATCGCCCCACTCAATCGGATGATCAACTCGAACAGCTTGAACTAATTGCCGCGAAGACTGGAACCGTTGATGAAGGTACTGAGCAGCTCGACGAACTGGCGGTAGGCGGAACCAATACGATCGAGGATGGCACAACTGAAACGATCACTCCTGCGATCGAAACTATGTTTCCTTCCTCGCTGGGCATGAGCTTCTGTGTGAGTGGCACTGCTAAAGCCATCACGATCAAAGCAGGATGGGGACAATATGATCGCACCAAGAGCGAGTATCTCCAAACTCCAACAGGCGCACCTAAAGCCGTATGGCGCAGGTATCCGATTGTTGGGCAATCTCCTCCCATCGCTCTAAAAGCAGGTGCGGTGAACTCTTGGCGGATCGACCCGGAGCGCGAAGTTTATGTGCGTGGGCAAATTCGTGCAGTTGGCTCCGATTGGATTATTAGTTTATTTCTAGTGAATGAACAGCGAGAACCCGATCGCTCTCCGGATCAGGCATGGCTATTTCAGCCCGAACTTAGCGTTGAATCTGCTGACCCCAATCATCGTGCAATTTTCATCCGCAAAGCAACTCAGAGATCGCTCGGTAAACTCGACCCAGTACAGTATGCCGAAGAACAAGCGATGGAGATGATCTATCGGCATCAAGTTGAATTTGCCGTTGGGCATGGGACAGGCGTTCACGCTGAATTAGCAGAAGGAAGTGATGATTACGCAATTCGCCTTTGCACTCGTGTCGTTCCCGCTTATGAAGTTCCTAAAACGGATGCTCCCACGCCAGATGAGATTCCTGGACTTGTGGGACTGGTTCTAGATATGAAAGAGCTGGCAGAAGCGACCCCAAGCGGTTTGGTTGCGAAACTCAATCCGCTCGTTGCTGCCTACGCAAATTGGATAGAAGGGCAAGCGACTCGGATTGCTGATCCAACAGCCAAACTGCAAGGCTATGAAACGATCGCAACGGATGCACTTGCGAACTGTACTCGCGCTTTAGAACGCATTCAGTCCGGTCTAGAGTTATTGCAATCTGACCTACAAAGCTTTGAAGCGTTTCAATTCATGAATCGCTCCATGTGGAAGCAGCGAGTTCATTCGATTTATACAGAGCAAGTCCGTCGTGGCGAAACGCTAGAACTTAGCACGATTGATATCCCTAAAAATCGTTCCTGGCGACCTTTTCAGCTTGCATTTATCCTACTCAACTTGCCTAGCATTACTGACCTCAATCATCCAGATCGTACCGATGAAACCCAAGCGATCGCGGATTTGCTCTGGTTCCCTACAGGCGGTGGTAAGACGGAAGCGTACTTGGGGCTGACTGCTTACACGATCGGTTTGCGACGATTGCAAGGTACGATCGAAGGACGCTTTGGTGAATCGGGTGTTGCTGTTTTGATGCGATATACGCTTCGATTACTCACCCTACAACAATTTCAACGCGCCACGGCTTTAATCTGTGCCTGTGAAGCGATTCGCCGAGAAGACCCCGCAAAATGGGGCAAAGAACCGTTTCGGATTGGATTGTGGGTTGGACAGAAAACCACTCCCAACCGTACTGAACAAAGTGAAGAATTCCTCAAGCAGAAGCTTGGACAGTATCAGCCCACAAGCAGCGGTTCTCCCCACCAACTCACGAACTGTCCTTGGTGTGGGTCTAAGATTGACCCTGGGAAACAAAATATCAAAGTTGAATCCTTTGCAAAGGGGCAGGCACGAACGCTGATCTACTGCGGTGATACTCTCGGTCGCTGCTTATTTTCTCAAAAACAATCTCCCACTGAAGGCTTACCGATCCTCGTTGTCGATGAAGAGATCTACCGTCGTCTACCGACTCTGCTCATTGCAACGGTCGATAAATTTGCTCAGATGCCTTGGAATGGTGCGGTGCAAATGTTGTTTGGACAGGTTGAAGGCTACTGTCAACGGCATGGATTTGTGTCTCCTGAGATTGAGGATTCTCCGAGCCATCCCGCAAAGTATGGTCACCCGCTTGCTAAGACGCTATCTCATAATCCGTTGCGTCCTCCCGATTTAATCATTCAAGATGAGTTACACCTCATCAGTGGACCGCTTGGAACTTTAGTAGGACTGTATGAAACAGCCGTCGATAAACTATGTTCCTGGACCGTGAATGGCAAAACGGTTCGCCCCAAAGTGATTGCTTCCACAGCAACCATTCGACAAGCACGAGATCAAATTCATCACCTATTCTTGCGTCAAGTGCAGATCTTTCCACCGCAAGGCTTAGATGTCACTGATAATTTCTTCTCTCTACAACGAGAGCCAAGTGAAGACTATCCTGGACGGCGATATCTGGGTATCTGTGCAACCGGACGCAGATTAAAAGCTGCCTTAATTCGAGTTTATACAGCAGGTCTTGCAGCATCTCAGGCGCTTTACGAGAAGTATGGCGAAGCGGCTGACCCCTGGATGACGTTGGTGGGTTACTTTAACTCGATGCGAGAACTGGGCGGAACCCGCCGGCTTGTTGATGATGACATCCAATCCCGTCTTGGCAAGATGGATCAACGGGGACTCGCAAAGCGATCTCGCATTGAGGTCAAAGAGCTTACGTCTCGAATTGCTTCGACCGATATCCCAATCGTGCTGGATGCGCTAGAAGTTCCGTTTAATCCAAATCGAGACAAGAAAGCAGATCCGCGTAAACCGATCGATGTCCTGCTCGCAACGAACATGATTTCGGTCGGTGTCGATGTCCGGCGCTTGGGTGCAATGGTTGTGACCGGACAGCCGAAAACGACAGCAGAGTATATTCAAGCAACCTCGCGGGTTGGACGAACGTTTCCTGGCATTGTGTTCACCGTTTACAACTGGGCACGACCGAGAGACTTGTCTCACTATGAGCAGTTTGAACACTATCACGCGACGTTCTACAAGCACGTTGAAGCATTATCGGTGACTCCCTTTGCGCCTCGCGCCATTGATCGTGGTCTCGCGGCATTGCTCGTTGCACTGGTGCGTTTGAAGGGAACGGAACTCAACAAGAATGACAAAGCTGGGCGCATTGATCGTAATCATCCGCATATTCAAGAAGCAATGAATGCGATCGTCACTCGTGCTGCCAATGTAGAGGGTCCCAAAACGCGAGATTTAGTCAAACAGGCATTAGAAGCCAAGCTCGATTACTGGCTAGAACAATCCACGAATTTGGTGGGCGGAGCCGTGCTGGGCTATCAGTCCCAGAGAGATGGCGTGACTCAGGGTTTACTCACGCAGCCTGGACAGGGGGATTGGCAACCGTTTACCTGTTTGAATTCGCTTCGCAATGTGGAACCGACGATCGGGCTAATTCTGGACGATCGCATTCCCGATGATGATTTCCGCACTCCTCAACCCATGCCCACCTCTGATTGAACTCTCTTATGGCACAAACACAACCTCGTAATAAAGTTGGTGAACTCCGACCCAGCCAGATTCTCTTTTCGGCTGGTATCGGCTCCGTGATTGATTTACCCAATCTTTCCACAATGGTCATGGGACTCGACGATTGGGATATTAACCATGCAAAAGAATTAGGAGAGGAACGATTGCTCGGAGCAGTCAAGCGATCGCTCTCACCCTCTGTGAAGCGCTTACTGTCACCTCCACTTCCTCCCGAATCCGATGGAATGCCAAGCTTTCACGATGAAAGTCACCGTATTGGCATTCCGGTTTCTCCGTTCCCCACCTGGATGCTCTGCCCAAATTGTCGTCTACTCGCGCCGCTACAATCTCGATTGTTCGATCTCAAGACCGATCGCTTTCGCCCAGATCAAAACCGCTATGTCCATGCGAACTGTCCAAAAGGTAAATATCCACCGACTGTGATTCCGGCTCGTTTTCTCGTTGCCTGTAAGCATGGGCATTTAGATGACTTTCCTTGGCGATACTTTGTTCATCGCGGTGCGGATTGTAAAAAAGGAACCTTACGGCTGAACGAGTATGGGGTATCTGGCTCTGCGGCTGATATTGAGGTGAAATGTGATAGCTGTGGCGCAACTCGTCGAATGTCTGATGCCTTTGGTGAACCTGGCAAAAAGAATATGCCTCAGTGTCGCGGTCGCCATGTTCACCTGCGGAATTTCGATGAAGGCGGTTGTGACCAACAAATGGTCGGCATTCTATTAGGCGCTTCTAATAGCTGGTTTCCCATCACTCTTTCTGCGCTTTCAATTCCAACCGTAGCCGATAAGCTGGCACAACTGGTCGAAAAACATTGGACAGTTCTGGAAAAAGCGGTCAGTCCAGAAGTGCTCGCTGCTTTCCGCTCAATTGGGCAACTGAAGGAATTTGCTAAGTACTCAGATTCGGAGATTTGGGCACAAGTTCAGCAGAAGCGGTCTGAAACGATCGACGACGAAAACGATGAAGCAAAAGATATTAAAACCCCAGAGTGGCAAGTCTTCTCATCCGCAGAAACGAGCCTGAATTCTCCAGATTTTTGGCTCACGCCTGTTGCAGCTCCCAAAGGCTATGAGTCCTATCTTGAGAAGGTCGTGCTGGTCGATCGCTTGCGAGAAGTTCGGGCATTAGTCGGTTTTTCACGCATCGAATCTCCTGGCGATTTTGCTGAGACTGGAGAGTTACCACAAGATTACTGGGCACCCCTCAGCCGTCAAGAGCCGAAGTGGGTTCCTGCCACCGAAGTTCGGGGAGAAGGGCTATTCATTCAGTTCAAGGAATCTGCGATCGCACGATGGGAAGCTTTACCCGAAGTCATTGCCTACGAAAAACAGACCATTGAGGCTCATCGTCGTTGGCGCACTGCACGATCGCTCAATCCAGACACACACTATCCGGGAGTTCGATACATTCTGCTGCATTCTTTTGCTCATGCTTTGATGCGACAATTCGCGATCGAATGTGGCTATACGGCTGCTAGTCTTCGAGAGCGTATCTACTCAAAGGCTCCGCAGGACGAGAACGGATCCCAAGCAGGGATTCTCATTTATACCGCTGCTCCCGATAGTGAGGGCACATTAGGAGGGCTTGTCAGCTTAGGAGAGCCGTCTACTCTTGGTCGCCACATTGATCAGGCATTAGAGCAGATGTGCTTATGTGCCTCTGATCCGCTCTGCGCGGAACACAGCCCAATGCAATCCCCGAATTCGCTGCATTGGGCGGCTTGTCACGCTTGCCTCTTTAGTCCAGAAACGTCCTGTGAACGGGGGAATAAGTATCTTGATCGAACGGTACTCATCTCAACGGTTAAGACTGAACTCGCTCAACTTGCCTTTTTTAAGCCTGGGGATTGAGCGGTGACTACGTTCTCTTCCAACCTACTAGAACAAATTCGCCGCGTCGTTCAGGAAGTTCCGGCTTCAACACTGGATGCCCTGATTCAAGTCCTCATGACAATGAATCAGAGCGAACTGTCAAAGATGAAGCATAACCTTCTCCAACTGCTACCCAGAGCGGCATGGCGGCAAGAGTTCAATCACCTGATCGAAATTTGGCAAACAGAAACGAGCGAGTTGGATGGCAAAGCGATGGCGATCGCGCTTTCTACAGCAGTCTATTGTCAGACTCAGATGCGCCAAGATCTATCCGTTGAACTGGTTTGGACAGGACCGAATCCAGAATCTCTTCCATTGCGCCGAACCGATCAAACCTTGCTGCAATTGATTCGAGAGGCACAGCACGATCTGCTAATCGTTAGCTTTGCAATTTATAACATTCCTGAGATTGTTCAGGCGTTAATGGCAGCACTAGATCGTGGGGTTAACATTCGCATCATCGCAGAAACTCCTGAAGCGAGCGATGGCAAAATTTCATTTGGGCTGGTGACGACGTTCGGGGCTGAGGTTCTTAGGCGTTCTCAACTCTATGTTTGGTTGAGAGCAAAGCGCCCCGTAGATGAGCAGGGTAGATATGGCTCACTTCATGCCAAATGTGCTGTGAGCGATCGACAACACCTTTTTGTTTCCAGTGCAAACTTGACTGAGTATGCAATGTCGCTGAACATAGAGATGGGTGTGCTAATTCATAATCAAAGTTTGGCGGAACAAGTAATCCAGCAGATTAATAGTTTAATTTTGCATGGCAGTTTGGTGATTTGGTAGCAGAGGGTTAACCTTGCTCTAAACATAAACTCTATTACGATCGTGTTTTGCGTGTTTGACAAACTCTGCAGGAATTTAGTATTTCAAAAGGCTGTATGTGGCAAGCAGTGATGTGCTAAGCTTATGGATTAGATTTACAGAACCGACTAGCAGCGAGCCTTGAAGCGAAAGTATCCATAGGTCTGACGCACTACCGATCGAGTAGTTTGTCCGCAATCAAGCTGGGGTGAAAAATTGGGCGAATTGCCTCCTCGGTTCCCTCCACTTGGGCTTTGAGGTCTTCGGGTAGATCGTCTTTTGTTATACGGTTCGCAACTCCTCGCACGATCGCGGGTCGCATCAGTAGCTCGGAAGTCTTCAGTCCTGCGGCTTCTCGATAAATCTGCTTGCCCAGGTCGTTCTCGATGGTCGGCTCCTCCAATGTCGGTCTCTGTTCTGCTAGGTCGCCTCCCTCTATTGCTACGAGATTGACTGACTCAATCAGTGCAAGTTCGCCACCTTTACTCGTTTGATGAAGTAACGCCGCTCTCGATCGACTAACCGAGACTCGATCGTGCCTGAGATGCTGAGATTTTGGGTCTGTCGCCTCACCTGCTCATAAGTGAGACCGGAGCGCTCCTACTAATTCGCTGCGGGTAAGTTCGTCTGTTTTAGTGAGAACTGCCAGAATGCGCGATCGCGTTTTTTCCCCTAGTTGGATTGTTAGTATATCAACAACATGAAATGGTATAAAATTACTGCTGTCAAGGTGCCCTAGCGATTTGGTGCGATCTACAATCGGGAAAGTTCTGATTTTTACGCGAATTCAGTCTGTTTAGTGGAGTATTCACCAGACACTTTAGAAAAATAGATGCTTTAAAGAGCAATGTGAGAATATTGAGTGGTCTTTTTCTCAGTTCAAGCCCACATCATTATAGGACATCAGGCGTTGCTGAATGATGGCATGAATTCTGCCCTCATCCCCTAACCCCTTCTCCCAAATTGGGAGAAGGGGAACTAGAATTCTTGCTCCCTCTCCCAAATTGGGAGAGGGTTGGGGTGAGGGCTGCAACCGATTCAAACGAAGAAAACATACTGTGATTCAGCAACGCCGGACATCACTTTCATGTATCAGAGCCGTTTCAATTCGGACGACGGGCGCGACGAAGGAAGCAACTCCCTCCTAGCTGAAGTCATTGAGCGCAATATTCGCACCCAGTTTCACTTAGCAAAGAAATGCGTCGATCACGTGCTGTGGTATGGAATACCATCCTAGCTAGAAGAGTACTTAAAGCAGCTAGAAATGTCTTAATTTGGCTTATTCCTCAGTAGGACTGTGCCAATCTTACTGAAGATCCCGTTCATCCTGAGACTAGCTTGCGCACAATCGATAAAACCCTTGGTGATATGCTCAGCGCCTTTCGGCATCACAGATTGAATCACCTCGAAGAACATTTTCCAGATGGAAAATGTTCTCTATGCTCAACGCCTTTCGGCATTACAGATCAAATCGCATCGCCCAAATCGATTGAGGTTTCGGCTGCTGCAATGTGCTCAACGCCTTTCGGCATCACAGATCAAATCGCAAGTAAACAGGCAAGGCTATCTTTACCGCCGGAAAAGTGCTCAACGCCTTTCGGCATCACAGATCAAATCGCATTTCTCGATCGCGCTCTTAAACCAGAATTTACCCTGGCGCTCAACGCCTTTCGGCATCATAGATCGAATCGCTGCCATAACAGTAATTTAGTAACTCAGCACATTATAGTGCTCAACGCCTTTCGGCATCACAGATCGAATCGCTGGGTGATTCAACGTCACCGATCGCGCTAAGCAATTAGCCCTTAGCTTTCCGTACTGACTTAGCTTTACTCATTTTGATTGATGGAGCAGGTTCCACAATTGAAACTAGGCAATCATCAATCAACTCATCACTCAACGAGAACCGCTGAAACGTTCCTTGACTCGTCGTGCGATCGATCCACACGGGCAAAGCAATTAACCCGCGATTATCCTTTACCAGCCAACGAATCAAACCATCCGTTTCTCGGTAAAGCCTCGCACCATTGACCAGTGCCCAGGACTCACCCAGCGACAACCCACCAAAGCGAGTAATTTGTTCTGGTGTGGATAAGGCAATTGCAACTCGATCGATCAACTTTGCTGCCGCTAATTCCTCGCTAGAGTCAATCTGAATTGCCACCTGTAAATCGGTCAGCAGTTCATGGTGATTGGGTTTCGAGAACTGGCTCGTTGGATAAGTCCCTAAGTGCTTGACCCCAAATTTATGGTGACGTTGTTTGCGGACGATGCGCGAAATCGGTGGATCATCGCCAATGACCCCGATCGCGAGCTTCACACCCACATGAGCCATCCTATCTACTTCGCCCACCAGCGACAGCAGCAGCCCATAGATGGTGGATGGTGGTGGGTAGCGGTATGTTTCTTTGTAGTCCCGTGCAAAGCTACGAGGAAAGCTAGTGCAGGGACAATCAAGATATAGCAACATTAGACAGTGACTCCGGTAGGTAATTGGGCTTTAGCAGCCGAGATCGCTTCTTTGACTCCGCGATAGACCTTGACACCTAGCTTGCTCAGGTGCTCACCGTAGGGCGTATCGGCAATTTCACCACCTACAATGAGTTCATCGGCTTTCACGTCGCCCACTTCTACCAGACGCACTAAAAGAGGACACCCGACGGCATCCCCAACTCGCTTAAAGCTGTTCATAATCCAAGGACTGGGATCGTCTGTCACACGAATGACGATCGACTCAGGGCGGAAGTCATATAGAAAGCGAGCATGATTGCCACCCACATGCCGTACTGCCCCAACCGCATCCAGTGCTAAAGCAGCCCGGTTTGGATCTTTCAAACTTTCAGGAGTCAGGGCAATTGTGTACTGATAGGCAGTGCAATGCACTTCAATACTGTGAAGGGAAGTTTTACCTTTCTCACCCCCTTTGGAGCCAAAGGCAATATCACCCCAGTAGGGATCGAGGCTGATGGCACGGCTGATTTCTAGCGCACCCCGACGCTTAGTGGTCGCATCTTCGTTGTCCTTCCCCTTTTTGGCATCCATGTAACCCAATAGGTCATCATCAATGAAATCCTCGGCACTGAACCGCTCATTCTTAAAGCTGTACCTGTTGACATCAGGATTGAAAGTACGATTCGTGATAGACTCATGTCTATTTTGAAAATACTCGCGCATTCCCCAACGAATGGCTTCTGCGCTGATGGTTGTGTATTGATCATTACCGCAAGTAATTTTTTGTAGGGTGGATAGGGTCCTCCCATCTCCCTCACCTCGGTTGTTGGCAGCAACAGCAGTCGCAGTGACGATCGTGGCGAACAAATGCTTCGACATCATGACTTCTCCTAAAAATTACAAACTTGAAAAACTACACGGTGCTCGAAAACATTGCATCATCGGTTGAATCAGTTTCAGCAGAGGACTCGATTGACACGTCAATACCATCGAGAGCATCTCCTTTCTTGCTGGTGTAGGTTGCGATCGCGAGTAGCGTCAGATCCCTAGCTTGTCGCCAATTCGCTTCGCGGTGAATCCAGTGGTAGATCTGCGGACCGACTGATCTACCAGCCTTGCTCCGAAACTGACTCAGAAAATTAACCAGTGCAGTCGCAAATTCCCGTTGAGTGCTGGGGCGCTGCATCCGGTAAATGACTTTATCGGTGACCTGTCCATAGTCCAGCTTGCGTCCCTGTTTTTCAGCTTGTTTATGCTGCCCAGACAGGTACTTACTAAAAGCGCCCTGCACCGCATCAAATAACACTTGTTCTTCAGCCTTGAGATATTCGGTCATTTTCACTAGCCCTCTGTGTTCATAGACACCGTTGCGTTTACGAAATTCAAAAAATCCCTGATACCAGGGTTCTGTCGCCACCAGATTGTCACAAATCCAAGGCAGGATTTTTGAGATAGCGAGCCAGGTTTCTCCCTTGTCAGTGTGCTTGACTTGGGCGGGAAAGAGTTGACGTACAACTTCGTACAACTTCAGCACCGCATCATTGACCTGCACTCGATAAACTGCCTGTTTGAGATACGACTGATTGGCATCCCAGACTTGCTTCCCAAGCTGATAAACTTCGCAGTAATCAACGCGAAATTGTTGAGCATCTTCGAGCGTTTTCTCCTGCAATAGGAAGTGGAGGGCTGATTCGCCTGCTCCGCTGCTCCGAAAATCTCGATAGGTTCGTCCGGATAGGTTCTGACGACTTCTGACCCAATGCCTTAAATGAGTAACGTTTGGAATGACGACCGCTGATCTCGCTGCTAATTTACCCCCAATAGACTGAGCCGGAAGTTTGTAATAGCCACAGGAGATCGGCAAAAATAGAAGTGCCAAGAAACCTTCTGGAGATTCTTGGTATGCCCCATTAGCAAAACATTCGACTAATCCAGGCAAGTGATGCCCTTTGAGCGAGATTTCTTTCTTGAATGCGCCTTTACTATTAAACGCTTCCTTGATGTCTTCGGTGTAGTAGCAGTTCAA
This sequence comes from Leptolyngbya sp. UWPOB_LEPTO1, assembly GCF_017302695.1. Lineage (NCBI taxonomy): Bacteria > Bacillati > Cyanobacteriota > Cyanophyceae > Leptolyngbyales > Leptolyngbyaceae > Leptolyngbya > Leptolyngbya sp. UWPOB_LEPTO1. The sequence continues at coordinate 36,979 of NZ_JAFLCJ010000025.1, forward strand.
CAGTGGACGCACCTCAATTCTAATTTCCGGGTGCCCTTCATCGATCGTAAAACTTCGAGTAACTGGAACATCTAATTTTCGCTGTTTGCTGTGTTGCAAAAAGGTTGATAGTACTCCTTGGGTAAAGGTGTACTTTCCCTGTTCATCAAGTTTGAGGGCTGGAACTTCAAGATAGCCATTTGGAGTAATTCGGTAAGTCTGGTCGAGCAGCCATTTGACTGCTTCATAATCGCTGCTCTGCCATGTCAGCTTTACTGCATCGTCTGTCACCTCCCAATCCAGCGGTGCATCCTTTGGTAACACCAAAAGTGCGAGTGCCAAACCTGCAATCCCGGCTCGATGAGGGAGCAAAGTATTCGGGTTAAAGATTGAAAGCGTAAATTCTGTCAAGATCTCACCTCTTCTTCAATTCGTAAGCACCAAGCTCCGATGAATAACCCCACCGACAGGCTGGAGCGATTAGATAACCTGTCTTGTGGCGCAACCAACCTTTGACATTTGTTGTAGGTAAAGGCACGGTGTAACGCGGTAAGTCGCTAGATTTAAGTCTCGCTAGTATTGCAAGATCCTGTTCTAACAGAACTGTGACCGTGTATCCTGCCTCTCGGAGTGGTGCAGGATAGGTACGCCATTTACCGTCTAGCAGAACAAAATGATCCTTCGGGTTACTCTGAATTTTCAATTGTTCTAGCCAAGTCGCTAGTTGCGCCTGATTCACTTCGCCAGCAAACGATCTCACCAGTTCCAATCCTGCATCGAGTTCGGATTGGCTATACGGAAACCCAACCATCTTCGGATCTTCAGGATAGAATATGGCTTCGAGAGCATGACCGCAATAGCGACGGTTGAGCCGACCCAAGCGTTGAATTAGTCCAGCAGGGTCAGCAATCTGGGTCACGAGCAGCGTTGCTGACAAGTCCAGTGACATTTCTGCGACCTGAGTTGCCACCGCTAGGACAGGAGGCGCATCTGGTTTAAAGCCATCCACGACAGCACGATGATGCTTGACTCGATCTCCATACCGAAATCGACTGTGATAGAGCAACGCATTCAAACCCAGACTCTTAGCCTGCTCGTAAACTGAGATCGCGGTATTCACCTGATTACAGACCCACAGAACTTTTCCACCCTGAGCCAGTTCTGCCTTGACCCGCTCCCAGTCTGGTTGTTCCACCTCACTAAAGCGATAGCGCGGCTTTTCCTCAATGTCCTTTGGTCCCTGAATAGTCGCAACAGGTTCACCCACGGCGGCTCGGATTGCTTCTACTTGGGCTGGTAGAAATGAAGCAGACATGAGTAGGACAGGGGCTTTGACAACCTTGAGAAATCGTAGCAGTGCCCCAAACAGCGCATCGTCATAGCAGTGGACTTCATCGAAAACAAAGGCAGCATTCGCGATCGCTGGAAAGCAGTACATCGGACGGCGATTACATTGGAGCAATCCTAGTACTGTATCGACCGTACAGACGCTGACTTTTGCACCCCACGCCTTAAAGGAGCTAAGTTTCTGGTCAGTCTCGTTCACGGTTTCGTCACCGTTATCGACTTCTTCTCCGGTCCTTGCTAATTCCAAATCCACTGCGGAGCGAGAGTGCAACAGTACCGACTCGACTTCATCTTGCACATAGTCTAGAAAGCCCTCTGTACTGGTGCCAGTTGTGGGATAACAGAAGAACAGCTTGCGCCCGATCGCGTGCCTTTGTGCCCAGTTATAGGCTCCTAGCGTCTTGCCTGTCCCACAACCGGCTCGTGCCATTGTCACTCGGGTGGACTTCTCTTTGAGGTCAACTTGGAACTGTCGGAGTGGATTTCCACCCCGTCGGGTATCAATCACATTTTGCAGATCGGCTTCAGTGAGAGTTGCTCCTAATTCGTGTTGAATCCATGCATAAATGTTGATCGAGACTTGCGCTGAGGCAGAACCTATCGCATCTCCCGCAATCAAGAGAGCTTTAATCACTGCTAGCAGCACAGCATCCGGTTCCCAATCGACAAAAGCATCCAAAATCGCCTGTCGCTTCTCTCGCTTAATTTCTCCAACTTCCCATTGTGGTAAAAATTTGAGAGGCGGAATACTCTTTGGCAAGGCAAACGTTTTGACACCATAGCGAATCAACTTCCGAAAATAAGGGTGATGAACATACCAGTACAAACAGGTATCCCCTGTCCCTTCTCGGATCTCTCCTAACTCACTGGTATCCTTACCTTGCTTTCCACCCAGTTTGAGATGGTGCCCTCCTGCGGCTGCCAGTGCCATCATGAAATCTGCATTTGGGCATTGCTGGAGCCAGGCTCGAAATTCCCAGGCGAGAAGTACTGAGGCAATTTCGTGACGGATCAGCTGCGGCTGTTTCAGTGGATCGCGTTGATGCCGTACCATCATTTGAAATTGGTTACTGGCTTTTCCAAAATCGTGTAGGTAGGCTGTCAATCGTACTGTTGCCCTTAGCGTCTGCAATCCACAGGTTAATCCGAATTGCGCGATGAGGCGATCTCCCAAACAATCGACGAGAGTCGTGACTGATTTCACAACAGCAGCAGTATGACCGACTAGATGATAAGCTCCTTGCCAATCAGCTTCCTCAGGAGTTGAAGACTTAGCTAATAAAATATCTGGTTCTAGTTTCGGGGCGATTGATTTAGGCGGCATCACATCCCTCCCGGACTGGATAAAACCAACCACACCCAAAGTGTTGCCGTCCACCGAGTCCATGCCATTGCAGCTTCAAAGAATCGTCTGAGCTTAATCCTTCGACAACCACGCCATAGCCAACGATTTTCTTATCCTTCACCTGCAAAGTCCGGCGGGATAAATCACCATTAGCATCGCTGGGAATAAACACCTGACCCTTAACTTCAAGCCGTTCTAATCCTTTCTGGCAAGACTCCAGAAAATATCGAGGGACATCAACATGGTCGATCGAATTTAACTTAAACGTTACCAATCGTGCTGCCAGTGTATCACTCGCTTCCGGCAACGTAATTCTTGGCTGCACCAATCGAACGAGATGACCTCGGATATCAAAGACCTGATTTTGCAAGAATCGGTACCAGAGTTGCATCTGCTCGGCGGGACAACGCAATCGCAACCGCGACCTTCGGTTTAGATAAATCATGCCCACTCGATCCGGCAACCCTGATACGCTACACAGCCGAACTTCAGACGGTAGATCCTTCGGTAGGAGTTCATCATCTGTCTCTTGAAGGCGCTTCTTGACAGCGGCATACAGTGCATAGCCATGATCTGCAGGTAATGTTTTACCCCGCAGCGCAAATTGAATTTCTAGAAAGTTCATAGCTCTAGCTCTCCAAATATTGCTCATTCATTCCAATAATTTCTGCTCTTATCATCTCCACCAACTCAGGTGGCGCTAACACCCTTGCACCCTTGCCATAAAACAGAACCCATCGTTCGTTTAACCTCGTTTAGCCCTCGCACTACTCATCTAAGAATCAAACTGCCATCCAGTTTTTCTTCTATTGTGGTAACAGTGAGGAACTAAATCTCTGTCACTCTTTGATTTGCCCAAACTGTCTCTCTAGCGCCGCATACCAAGGCTTAGCCTTGTTCTGAAAGTTACTGCCGCCCGACCCGAACCCAAACACCTCTCGACTGGCAGCTGTTACACCTAACCCCAGGGACTTGAGGGCAATCCACAATGCATGATTCGGTTCATCCTCCAGCATCGATTTGATCTGCTTTGCCGCATCGATGCGATCGAACTTCATCAGCAGCTGGAGCGCATTCACCAGTGCTGAGGTTCGTTCCAGATCAGAGGGAGTAAAAACTGCGGGAGCATCCCGCTCGACAGGCGGAAGCTTCCAAGCCTGCTGCAATCGCTGCTTCGCCCTCTCCCACAAATCACTCTCCTCAACCGCAGATGAATTGCTCAGAGTGGGGGGAGCCGTAAAGGTAGTGATCTTTTGAGACTGAGGAGGTAATTGAATCCCGAGGCGCTCCTTGTGTCCTGGCAGTTTCAGCCATCCTTGACCACTGGCAACCGGCTTTTTTGTGCTGGGGTCGATCTTCGGAATCAGTTCGAGTTCCATCAAGGCTGCATCTCTCAGCTTCGCCAATCCTTTCGCATCGCCCAAACAGCTCAGGGTGCGATCGTGCGCCACAAACAAGGGCGGCATCAGAACCTTGCGCGAATCCGACATGCCACACTTGAAGAATTCTCCTGTAATATCGCGCTTCATGATGGTATTGACGCGATCTGCCCAATTCGTCATCTCTTCGCAGACAACACTGATCACTTCGCCTCTAGCCCGGAGTTGAGCTTGCCAGGTTTCCTCGCTCAAATTGCTCTGATTGAAATCTTGATAACGCTTTGCGATTTCGTGGAGATAGCGATCGAGATATTCACCGATCGCACGATAGTTCATGCCTGCGCCAATATGTTGCACCCCTTGCCATTCCCGTGAAGCGGCATGAGGATCGAGAACCACGACTTGATGACCGTGCTCGACTTTGAGCCTCACAATATCTCGTACGGTCCAACTCTTCCCAGCTCCCATTCCGCCATAGATCAAGGCGGGATACTCCAAAAAGTTCTCACGCCAGGCAAATGGCTGAGTTGCGGTTGCAACCGGAGCTGATGTTGATTCGGGCGAGCCTTGCACCTGGGCAATCGTTTTGCCATCGTCGTTCGATGGGTTTGTGGATGAGTCTGACACTTCTGCTGCATCCACTTCCAGGTAGGGGGCGAATTCCTCGTAGTATTGCTCGGCTGCCTGCATCTGAGCTGCTGCACCGTAAGCGCCTAGCTCCGCTTTTCGTCGGATTGCTGCCTTGTCGCGATCGAGCTTGAGCTGCTCGGCTTGCGCCCAGGCATAAGCAAAAGCAACGACCGCGAGCAGGGCAGCAGGAACTTTGATGATCGCCCATCCCGGTTGATACTCCAATCCTTCGGCAGCCTCAGGGGCTTGATAGTCTGGGATAGCAGAACACTGCCCACCCGAGCAACTCACAAACTTGCCGTGTAAGTGTCCAGTTGTCGCAATGCCTGTAAAGATAAAGCCAGCAATCAAGCTGATCGTAATTTTGGTGCGGCGATTGTTCATTGTTTGAAAGACTCAATCCAGAGCTGTAATCCATCCCAGTGACCCGCCAGAACGGATGCAAAAGTTGCCAGGAATAGGAAGAGGAATCGTAAGCGGCGGCTCGAGAGGAAGGCGATCGCAAAGCTGACAATCGCAACCGATAACATGAGCCAATAGAACATGGTCAAGGCTGGAAACAATCGAGCTAGAAATGCAAGAAACAGCAGGAGTGAGAAACACTCGCCCGATTGACAGATGGCGAGCACCGCGATCAGCGTGTCTTCTTCCTCGGTCTGATCCGGGTGGTAAAAGTAATGGGATTCGTAGTCGTTAAAGAAGGGAGGAAGCATCGATTACCATCCGCTGAAGAAACTACCAATTCGACCGAAGAAGCCACCGCGCTGCGATTGAGTCCCGTTTGTGAGCAGCTCTTTACGCTGTTGGCTCACGCGCCGTTGCTGCTCTGAAATCTGCTGTTGTTTGAGATAATTGGGGACTCGCTCGCGGATTTGCTTAGCGCGATTTTGGCGGCGCAGTTGCACGAGTTTGAGTGAGGTCTGAAAATCCAGCTCATTGAGACTGAAGGCAGATTGAAACTCAGCATTGAGCTTTTGAGAGCCTTGTACTGATTGCTGGCTCATCAGCTTGAGATGATTGTTGTACCCGAGCGACAACAGATAGGCATCCAGTATACCTTTATCAATCTTCTGAGCTGCCGCTCCACCCAGCTTGAGAAACTTCTGTACAAATTGCTCGTATTCGAGCTGACCTTCGATCAGTTCCTGGAAGTGACGATCCAGAATAGGGAGGACTTCTCGCAGTCGTTTCATCTCGCGAGCGCGGTCTGCAAATTCAGCCCACTGTTGATCACTCATCTGGGCGAGCGCGTTCAGATTGATTCCAAAGTATCGATCAATTGCACCTGCCACATTTGCGGCAGGCGGTAGAACATTCGAGTGAATCCCACGTCGTTGGGATTGAGGACGGCGGGTGAGGGCTGAGTTATTTTGTTTGAACGGGACGATCGCGGTGGATTTCATGGTTGTCTCCAGTTGTAATGAAAGAGAAATAGGTGAGATACAGCACGCCAACCAAGGTGGAGAGAATCGCGATCGTTCTCACCATCATGTCAGCGGTCGTATCTCTGGGCTGCGGAATCGCGCGGATCGCATCTGCCACGGTATAGAAGCCAGCCTCGCTGCCCACATACGAGATAACATTGCGATTCGGGAGCTGCTCGATCTTGATTTCGACTTGATCGGGCGATTCTTTGAGGTCGATCATTTCGCCCTCCGTTGAGTGTGGATGAATTGCTCGAGCGCGTCTAATTCGGGCAACTGTTGCAGCGTTGGAATCGTATTAATTGCCCTAAGCCGGATATAGGCGGCTAACGCTTCGCTGGAATTGCTCGCATAATTTGCTTCGAGTTGAGCGATCGCTTCGCGCCTCATCTTGGCTAAAACGCAATCCGTTCCGCGCTGATAGCATCCAGTGCCACGGGTTTGATTTTGTTCAAAGGCTTCGGCTAAAAGTCGTTTGGCTTCAGCTTGATAGAGAACCGTTTCGATCGAGGGTTGAGTCTGCGGTTTGGGCGATGGCTTGGGAACACTGCCCATTCGCTGAAGGATGACGCCAATTAGAACTACGATCGCGGCTCCGAGCGCGGCGTAGGTTTCAAACGAGAAGCGGTGAATTCGGGTCTGCTTGATCTGTTGCATGATTTCACATCTCGATAGATGAGTGCCCCAGCCATCCCCAACATCCAGACGAAGATTGGGGCGTTTGTGAGCAGGGCGACGACAGTGCCAATCGTGGCTCCGGTAGAAAAGCCAAAAAACATTCGCCGTTCGGCTTTTAGTTCGAGCTGAGCGGCGATGGCTCCTTGAACTCTGGCGTGATGAACGAGCGCAGATTGAAGCTGCCCGTATTCTCGAAAGGGTCAGGCTCACCTTCGTCGTTTAAGAATGCTTGGTCAGTCACTTCCGAGAAAATGTCGGTCGTATCGAGATAGCTAGTGGCAAAATCGGTTAGCCCTTGCGCTCGCGTTTCGAGAAAGGACTTGGTGAACTCGCGATTCGCAAGGTTCGCAAGTTGCGAGGCGTTTTTCCGCTCGGTCGTAATGATGGTCTGGGCTGCTTCTCGTTGTGCCTGCACCATCGCCCCTTGCGATTCTTTCTGCTGATTGAGCCGTTTTGCTGTCGCTTTCGACTGAGATCGCCGCACTTCCAGATTCTGGTCATCAGATTTTGCACCGCTTCCAGCAGCAGTAGAAGTGCTGGAAGTGGCAGAAGTGGTCAGCTTTTGGATCTCAGAGACAAGCGCTAAAAGCTGTTCCTCATCCGGGTTGTAAGCATCTTGAAGATCGATCTTGAGATTGGAAGCCGCTTCTAGAAGTGCTTCCGCACCATATTCGGCTTCGAGTTGAGCGAGGGTGATCATGAGTCAAGGCTCTCTTTGAAGTGTTGGATGCGCTCATCGAGCTGGATGCCCCACTGCTCGAATTTGATTTTCAGGAGGGCGGGCTGACGATAGAAACGCTTGAAGCTCTCACGACTATTGACGCCAGGACGAGCCTGTAGCCAGAGCCGCAACGTGAATAACTGGACGAGATCAGCTTGAGTGAAGTGATGAACCTGCTGCAAGTTGAACACCTCGCGATCCGCGTTAAAGGTGGTTGGACTCTGAATTCCGAGACACTGACGGGCTTGTGTAACATTCAGAACCGGGCAGCCATTGATCGCAGTCACTTCAACAGTCGGCATACTTCCAGGGGTTCCAAGGGTTGGAAAAGATAGGGTTAGAATCACAGTCCAAGCGTTGGACTATCAACACAATAAAAAACTGCCCAGCATTTTGGACGGCTCTAAACTAGAAAGTCGTTGGGAATCCAACGACTAATGTTGTTGACCCTGCGGATTGAGGTATAGATCGAGCCAGCCACTCTGGTTAGAGGCGCTGAGGGTCTGGCGGAGCACATCGGCATAGAGTAGAGCAGGTTTGTAGTGGTCTGGCATCCGCTCGAAGTGTTCTCCCCAAGTCGTGACGGTGCTCTCTTTCACGCGCAGGACTGCGGAGAGGAGCCGCACACACTTAGCTCGATAGCCATATTTTGATCTAGCTTGCAGTTGGTCTAAGTCCGATAGGTGATCAAGTCCGTGCCAGCGATCACAGTAGGTCTGCGCGTCAAGAAGTTCCAGGTCGCGGAGGGCAATCAGGATTGCCACTTCCGAGAGGTTCGGTCTGTTCATACCCTTTAGGAGCGGATTGCAAGATTTGGGCAGTCGTGCGTGTAGAAACCACAAAAAGGTTGGCAGCGTCAGGTCTCGAATTTTCGATCCACTCATCCAATGCACACGCGAATCCAGCCGTCCCAGAATTGCTCTCCGCTGAGCATTGAACATTGGGTCGGATCTGGATGGAACTGCGGAATGCGATTGCCTCACATTTCGCCAATTCCTGGGAATGCAAGAGTGGCAGTTGGTGATCTCAGCGCTTCCTAGCTGAGAATCAATTCATCCAACGCAGCAGCGAGCTCGGAATTGATGAGTTCGATCGCGTTCTTGATTTTTCAAAGAATTGATGAGGACTGTCCGTCCCTTCGATTGGCTGGCGCATGAGTGGCTGAAGGTCTCTTTTCATTGAAATTCCGCAGCCGTTGAATTTGAAGAAGAAAGGCAGATTCGCACCTGAATCTGCCGAGACACAGCAAGACTTTGGGAAATTAGAAATCGAGTTCTCGATCTAGGAGTGAAATAGAAGTGCAGAGCACATAGCGCTGTTCGGTAGCGAAATAGCGAATCTCAACGGTTTCACCTCCGATTGCTTTTGCCTGCCAAACGGACAAGCCTGTGAGAACTTTGTCGAGGTCGGGATCACCAAAGACGATGCTTAAGCCGTCCTGCTGGAGAAGGTAAATTTGGTGATCGGCGTATCCTACATTCCAACCGCTTGAATAGTGCGGATCTTGAGAAAGCGCGGCTGAAGACACACCAGCAAAGCCATCACGATATCCTTTCGACTTTTTTTCGATAGGCGAGAGATTCGCAGGATTGCAGCGATTCAGGCGGGGATGATTGGAGCCGTAGAAGATTAAATCGGTTTCGGCTTCAATCCGACCAGATACACGATAAGCATCAATTTTGAGCTGTTTAGCCTTTGCACGTCCGATCGAGCTTAGAAGTTGTGTCATGATTGTTTCAAACCTATCTTAGTGGTTGCGCCGCCTTACCCTTCTGACCTGAAAAATCTGGGGTTCGGCGGCTTTTGATTTAGAGAAGTTTGTTTCTTCTCACGCCTTATTTTTACAAGCCTAACTTGTATTAGTCAAGCTTGAAGCCGAAAATTATCAAAGTTTAATTTGTATTAATACAGCTTAAATGTGAATAATCCGTGCTACACTTCTAGTAGTAAAGTTAAGGTATTGAGTTACATGACCCAAACCTTGATACGTTGGAGGCTCAGCGAGGTAATGGCTAGACATCGCGTCCAAGCTAAAGATCTTGCTGACTATTTAGGTGTTAGTGATAATGCTGTCTCAAGTCTACGGAAAGCTGAGGTAATGCCTCGAATTGACGGAAACAGGCTTGAGCAGATTTGTGTTGGAATTACTCGACTTTCAAAAATCAATGAGAGAGTAAGCCCCTACGATCTGCTGGAGTACATTCCAGAGGATTTGGAGGCAAAGCATGACAGCAATCTCTCCTAGCATCATTAATTTCAGGATTCTGGGAGCTAGATTTTTTACACAATCTCAACTTGTTAGAGCTAGCACTTCGCCTTCCTGGACTTCTCCCAATCGCTAGAAGTGAGGCAAATATGAGTCAAGCGGAACCACGAAAATTTCTGCAAAACATTCTGACTATCACACCAGAAGACAAGCGGAAAATCAAGCGCCAAACCCTGCATGAAGTCGGCATTGAAGGTTATAAGGCGTTATTACAAGCGTTCGGCTCCGATTGGGCAAAGTGCCAGACCAAGGAGCGTGCTGTTCTTCTTGCGCTGTTGCACCATACACCCATACCTGAAATTAATCGTTTGACAGCACTGCGGTCGCTTGCTTATCTCTCAAGAAGACAAGCCTATCGGTTACTGGCAACACTTCCACATCCTCTGCGGCACCATATGCCCTCTGATGTTACCGAACCCGAAGTGGCTCACGAAAGCAATTATTGGATTGGGATTGCTGGATGGTTACTTTTTTGGGAAAAGAGGTCAGAACCGCTCAAGTCCATCCTTGATCAGGGTTGGAAAAGCTATGAACCACGCGCAAGAATTGCAGAACTGCGCTATCAGATGATTCGCAAGCTCGTCGATGAGCGTCAACTATCGCCAGACATCTTCCCGAGCCCTGAACTGCCGTGGCTCCTAGCTGAGGTTGCTTGTTGTCGCCAGCGGCTCTACAGCCTCGATATGCACACGCCGAAGAACCGGTTCTATGACAGCCGAATAGAAGAAATTCATGCGTTAAACGCATTTGACAGCCCCTTAGAAACACAAACATCCCAGGGCTTAGACAAGTTGCTGTTTCGCTTCGATACCGTTGTCGAAACTGCAGCGAGAGAGTATGCCGAGCGGGACACAACCTTTGATCGCCAATATTTCAAGCCCTACCTTTCAGCTTGCACAGCTTGGAATCGCGAACAAGTGCGAGGCAAGAACTTCCAGCCAATTCGCAAACAAAACCAGCGAGAGCGCATCCCACCGAAAAGGATGTAAAGAAATATTAAGTTAACTCTGCGCTCGGTTCCGCCCTTTTTTTTCTGCAATTCTGAACATAGGAAGAGAACAACTCATTCCTATAAAAGATGAGACGTAATCCAAGCTGTGTAAAAGTTTCAGGCTGTTTAACCTCAGACACTTTATACGGCAAAAGACCTTAGCGTGAGCTAGGGTCTCTCACTGTCCCACCGATCAGTGTCGAAGTTCCACCCAAGGCACCGAATCGGGTATTCCAAAAAAAACTATGCCAACATTTAATCTAAGTGTAGCATCTCCCCCCCGGTTTTTCAGTAAGAGAAACCAAGAGCAAGTTCTCGCTCAATCCCTTTGCCATATAACGAGATGGCAACCGGAAGCACCAGCACTTCTTCATATTGATCATGCGGCAACTACCGCAAGCACAAAACAGCAACTTTCAAACCTGCCTCAAAAAAGGGTTTGGGCGGTGAACAAGCGGGCTTTATTGACTCGCACTTCTCGGTAGGGAGGACATTATGATTCTTACTGGGTCTCGGTGTTGCCAGTTGCAGCACGAGCGCAAGCACCAAACACGGCAGCAGCCCTTAGAGATTGAAGGTCAGGTCACACCTGCGTTGGATCAATTAGAGTCACAACGGCAGTTCAAATTTGCAGTCAACCGCTCTGGAAGAAACAAAGATTGGGATTACAAGAAGCTTGCAGGCAACTTTCGAGATGTTGAAGGCGATATCTATCGCGTCATCGACGAAGTTCAGCAAGGTCATGCTCTATGCGCGGGGCTACTGAATGGAAAGTGGCGCTCCAAGTCGAACTTTGCTGGCTCCTCTTGGATTCTGATCGACATTGATAATTCCGCGATTCTGAAGGATGCCGATGGGCAGAGCGGCAAGGATGCCGATAGCAAAACAGTCAGGGGTTACGAGCATCAATTGACGTTGGATGAAGCGCTGGCACACCCATTCATCCAGAAACATTGTGCCCTCATCTACACAACAGCTTCACACCGCCCAGTCTGGCATAAATTTCGCCTAATTTTTGTACTTCCTGAGTACGTTAGCGATATCGATATCTATGAATCGATGGTGCGCTTGCTTATGGAACAGTTGCCGCACGATCCATCTTGTAAAGATGCCTCGCGAGTGTTCTACGGCTCTACAGAAGCGGAATTCCCCTTAATTCAGCCACAAGCTGTGCTACCGCCAAATTGGATGGAACGTGCTATCTCGCTTGGAGAAGCCGAAAAGCAGGCAAGACAACAGCGAATTATTGAGCAGCAGAAGCGACAAGCCGAATTCGAGTCATTGGCTCAATCGGAAGGTTGGAACATCGACACACTTATCCGTAATGCGCTGAGCTATATCCCACCTCGGATGCCAGGCTCTGGTAATTATGATGAATGCCGGGATGTCATCGCAGGATTAACCTCTTACTACGGTACTGGTGCGGTTGCGATCGCTGAAAGCTGGAGCCCGTCTATCCTAGGGACAACCTGGAATGTTGACAAGAAGGTGCGATCTTTCCTACGTGGACATGAGAGCGGTATTACCTATAGAACTATCTTCTGGCTGGCTGAAAAACATGGTTGGCAATACCCGAAGTCAAACAAAACTTTCAAGAAGTACGATCCGATCGACGATCCTAGCTACCAAGCGTATCTCAGGGCAGATCGAGATCAAGATCGTGCTGAGGAAGCAGAAGAAAGAGAACGTAATCTGAATCGTTTCAAAGGATTTTGCAACAAAATCCGCGTGGATAAGCGGCAGAAGATTCGCAATCGCGCTCCTGAAATTGCATCGAGCACTGCAGAGAAGCAGCGCTATGTTCCCGGTTTCCTGCCAAAATACCAGCAGGGCGTTAAGCTTCCGGTGTTCACGCTCGAAACAATGAGGGATCGCAACATATTGGTTTACGAGGCTGCTGAAAAGGGTTGGAAGCACGTTCTCGATCAATCTGGAACTGGGAGTGGGAAATCCCACTACGCGGGATTGCTAGAGCCTGAGCGGTTCGAGTTTGGAGGCGAAGCATCGACCTGGTATCTGACAAACGAATCCAGAAATCCTGCGACTAAGACGATCGAAGCAAACTTCAAGGCACTGCCTGTAAGAAACCACGGTATGCAGGCAACGGAGAAAACAACTCCGACGGAATACCCAGTGATGAAACCTGTGTTCGACAGATCTGGTAGGGGCAACTGTCAGAACGCCCATCTATTTCTGCTTGCTAGTCAGAAGGGTTTTGATGCTGATATGGAGGCAAAAAATAACGCTATCTGTCAGAAATGCCCGTTCAATATCCCTTTACCGGGGGAGAAAGGCTCTCAGTGTGCTAACCATGAGGGCGAAGGCTACGGATTTCGATATCAACGTCGGCAAGCGATGCAAGAAAGCCGTTTACGGCTCAATTCTCAATCGGTTCCAGGAAATATTCCCAATCACATTGCAATGGTTTGGGAGGAAATTTCAGCGCAACTAAAGGTTATAACTCGCAAGACAACAGCGCAAGAACTGAACACTGAATGGTGGAAGATCGAGTCGGAAGCGCCGAAGATTTATACTCAACTGCTTTCAATTCGCAAGCTTCTCTCCAGCGAGATGAGTACGCCGTCCGAGCATTGGGGGACAGTTGCGAGACATTTCATAGAAGCATTAGACCTGCGGCTCTCAGAGGGAGAACGAGCAACTATTCTTGAGCAGCTTCGCCCAATTCTTTGCCCAAGTCTTTCGGAGCTTATCAAAACTGAATCATCTGACAACTCTGGACTGAGAAAGGAGCGAGATGCCGCACAGAATCGTATCGAGTCACTATTTCGGAAGATTGAAGACCGCGATCGCAAAATTGCAGTACTTACGCATGAGTTACCAACAGACATTCCTCGCATTGATGATCCGTCTTTTCGCCTAATGAGGCAGACTCAAGGATTACAGACAAAGATCCGAGAATATTGGAAGTTGACGGAGAGAAGAGAGCAATTACAAGTCGAGTTCGTTGATGCCACAGCCGCAGAAGCCGAATTCTCAGAGCGTTATGAGAGGGCAAAAAGCAACACTAGAAAGCTTCAAGGTGAGCGTCGAGACGAAGCGCTGAATTGTCTTGAGAAGGCTCCTACACAAGCTCTCTGGCACATTCTGAACATCTTGTTCTTTCCACAGCAAGGGGTAGGGAACTTCAGAATTCACGAAGGAGAAATCACGGTTACACTGCCGGATGAGCGTGTAAGTCAACTCATTAAAGCAGCATCATTGAATCTGTTTTTGGACGCGACTGTCAAGGAACAGGTCATTAAAGCCTCTCTGGGAATTGAGGACATACTTATCTGTGAACTTGAGCAGGAAGAATCCCACAATTTGAAGCACTATCAAGTGATTGGCTTCGGACGCTGCACGAAAAATCGCGCTGAGTCCACAAATGAACGCTTGGCAATGCTGCATGAAGGCGTTAAAGCAAGAGAGGCTACCCACAACATTCAAATTGCTGATTACAAGAGTGTAGATAGATTTGAGGCTAAAATCCGCCATTTATCCAACTCGAGAGGCTCCAATGAAATCGAAGGTTCTCCGGTACTAATCGTTCACGGATTACCTAAGCCGAATCAGGGCGCGATCGAGGACGAATATGCTTGCCTACCTAATCCTGACTTCACTTTCGAGCAGTATTATCAATATCGAGTTGATGCCGAAATCAAGCAGTTGGCGGGACGGCAGAGAAGCGAGCGACCGAAATATCGCCATAAGCAATTCTCGATTTATTGGGTGAACGAAGATTCAATGCCCTTTGAAGCTGAGCAAATCGAAGCGATCGACATCTCCTATCAAGCAGCTCCGAAGTCACAACGGATTGCTAAATCAGTGTTTGAGGCGATCGTAGAAGTTGCACGAAACGGAAAGAAACTCACCCAAGCGCTGATCGCTCAGCTTGCAGGAGTCACTCAAGGATTTGTTAGTAAGTGGTTCGATGCTCGTGGCGGTTGGAAATATTGGCGCGATTTACTTCTTGGTGAGCCCGTAGAAGATATTGAGAAATATCGATCACAGCTTGAGCCAGCAGAAGCTGTAATCGCAGAAGTTTTGCCAATAGCGATCGACGAGGCAACCAACCCCGAACAGGTTTTAGAAGCCGTCTCCGAATTCTTTGAAGACCTAGGAACGAACGGATTTAGAAGAATCTGGAAAGCGATCGTATGGAAATACCGCAGGCGATTTATCGCTGCACTACTTACCATTGGATTACCTCAGGAGGTATGGCGTGAGCCAAGTGTTACCTGAGACTTCTAAAACTGAACACATTAGACTTTTTGCATGAATCGATTTATCGATTTTTGGCACGAATTTCTAATAATTTGAACTTCCTAATTTGCCATTCACACAAGAAGTCTATTGACCTAAACAAGTTGCGGATGCGTTGTCATCGGAAGATTGACGCGATTGCACGTAGACCGGGGACGGCGAAACTGCTGCACCTCGCAGAGAAAGAACTAAATCTTTACGCAGAATACAAGGCGAATCGAAATCATGACGACTGAACACAAATTTTTTGAGTTAATCGAAGTTATCAGTCAAGAGCAACTGCTGTCATACCTAGATTGGGGAACCACTGCAATGTGGGAGCAAATTGGACTCAAGGGTGACCCATTCATGTGGATTAATGGTGTTCACTATTTCCAACCGATTCCCAAAGGTAAAGTCACATTCAATAAGCGGATGATTGAAGTATGGCTGACAGCGAAATGCCAGAAGGATCCAGATTTGCATATGACTGCAATCCAGCGGTTTCAGGAACTACACCCCGGAGCCGTCCCCACCAGAGGTAGGAGGAAGAATCTCGCCTAAGATATCCGGTAAAGTCGCCTTGCTCGGAATATAGTGACCATAGTGCTCAAAAATCATTTTGAGAGACGTACGCGTGTACTTCGCAACTGTAGCAGGATCTTCACCTTGTTTCAACCAGTAGCTGATGAGGGTATGACGAGAGGTGTTTGGTTTGCGGTAGGGAATGGTCAACTCGCTTAGAACAGTTTTCCAAGCTCGGTTTCGGAAATTTGCATTATCCATATATCCGCCCTTTCGAGGCGATGGAAAGATGAGCGATTCTGGTTTTACATTGATCGCACGTCTTCTTAAAAGCATTTGCTGAAGACTCTTACTGAGCGGGACAAACCCTGCTTCCCCTGCCTTAATTTGTCGTAAATCCCCACGGTTGTAGGCTTTGCCAAACCAGATTTGGGAACAGTCTTCTGTCACATCACCCCAAGTCAACGCGATCGCTTCCTCAATTCGGCATCCAGTACAAAGAAGAAATTCTGCGTAATCTGCATAATAGCTATATTCTGGATGCGTTCTGAAATGCTGGATGATTCGCTGAACCTCCTCAACCGTAAAAGGCTGGGGCTTTTTCACTTTTCCTCGTGGAAGGTTTTTAACGATCTCGACCCAAGGGTTCTCAGTAATCATTTTTCGAGCGATCGCCCATTCCCAGGCAGATTTTATTGCACTTAGATATTGCTTTAAGGTGATTGGTGCAAGTTTCTCTGATAACCAAGATTTAAATTTCTCACAGTCGGATTCTGTTAAATTTCCTGCATAGCGTTCTCGGAAGTAAGTCTTAAGATTGCTGAGTGTTCCGTAATACTTGTCTAGAGACTGCTTAGCGAGTTTTTTGCTCTTGAACTCAATATGTCTCTCAAAAAGTTCATAGACCTTGATTGGTGTGTTGCCATGTTTTCCTGAGCGGTACTTAAACAGCGTTGGATCGAACATTCCGTATTTGATATCCTGCTCAATATCCGCTACTTTCATTTGTGCCAGAGCGCGATTTGTAGCGTTATCTTGAAGACCCAAACTTAAACAATACCGTTTACGCTCATGCGTCCACCGCAGGCGCAAATTCCCGCGCATGTCTTCAATCCTGATTTCAACCTTGTCCTTTGCCATTCCTGGTATACGGCTCAATTCATGGATTAATTGGTATACCAAATCATATACCACGATCCCGGTGGAAACCGCATCAAAGCGTGCTAGAACGAACAAAACTCCCAGCACACATACCACTAATTCTTAGATGTCTTGAAACAATGAAAGCCAGTCAATGACTGGCTTTCATCTAATCGGAGCGGCGGGATTTGAACCCACGACCCCTACTACCCCAAAGTAGTGCGCTACCAAGCTGCGCTACGCCCCGATACTCTTTGCGGTCAATTCTTGAAAGACCTGCAAACTGTTTCTACCGCTCTTAAAGTTCGGTCGAAAGGCATTTCTACCAAATTTCTACCAAATTTCTGAGTCGCGGTTCTCACAATAACACACTGTAAACAAATTTGTATACTCCTTTGTCGAAAGCGCGACAAATTATCAAAAGTTTTTGGGGTAGTAGGGATCGAGGGTTCAAATCCCGCCGCTCCGAAAAATTCAGGGAGGTTGAGGATCTCGATGGGAATCTAGGGTAATCAAAGATACTCCCCCTGCAGCCTTATCAGAGTGTCTTGTCATTGCTTGAAAGTTCTAGAGAATACTGAATACAACGCCCCCTAACGATTCTTTATCAGTATGAAGATTGTATGAACCTGTTCCCAACAGTTCAGGGTAAACACTGACAGGGTGTTAAAACTGCTCTACAGAGTTTGTAGTGTCTTATGAGCAGTTTCACACCGGATTTAGGTTACTCCAGAAGTGCATCTCTAATCGATCCACAGATTACTGTAAGTAACTTCAGAAACCCCTTTGATTTCACCCTTTCAGATTCTCCTATACATGGTCGGATGGTTTCTAGGGATCTCGTAAGAACTCCTACAGCCGATCGCAATGCCCAGAACTATAAGTTTGAATATGAGGATGGTCGGGTGATCATTGCCAGGGCTTTTCAGAATTACTCTATGGATTCCCAGGGGGTTTACAGTATTCCTGGATCTGCTGTATTTCAAGACATTACGGATTATGCCCTGGGGAGCGCTTACAAGAGTTTCACAAATGGCGTTTACGTGCCCTACACCATGCAGCAATTGGCTTCTAAAAGCCTTTATGACCCAGGGGTTCAATTAACTCCAGGGGGGAGTCTTAGAGCTTTTGACTTAGCTGATAAAGAATTCGTGACGATCCAAATGGACTTGCAGGGGAGAGTTTTTGAGAAGGCAGATTCTCAACGGGCTATGGTTCCCCCAGACCACACACCACCCCCTGGAGGAATCTATAACCCTGTAAACATTCCCTCGAACACAATCCCAAATTATTACCAGGGGGGATACATTCCTACAGAAACCCCACTATCCCCTAATCCAATTGACGTGACTTCAGGGGGCTTTGAGGATTCAGAACAAAACCTTGAGCCTTTCTGTAGAGTGCTTCCGTCGATTTTAGAAATTGCTCCGGAGACTCCCCCACCATCGGGTAATTGGTGGGAGTCTTTAGGAACTCCCACACCGTTTGATTGGAGTACAGCGACCCGAGTTGAATCCACTCTACCCCCTGGGGAAGAACTCTTTCCAACCACACCGATCGACCCTGAGATCCAAAAAGCTGCCGATGAGTTTTTCAAACCCAAAAATCAACCTTCAACCCCCTCATGGGTTCCAGGGGGTAACGCTTCGATTATTGACCTTAGCAGCATCACCCCTGGAGCAATCACACCCTCTGATAACACCCCTCAAATCCCTACACCTGACCCGCTGTTGCTTAGTAATGATTTCTGGAGCCGTTTCGAGAAACCTTTGAACGTTTTTGAGGTTTCGCCAGTGATCGTGGCGATCAGCACAAACCCCGGAGAAGAGATCGCGAATTAGGGGGAGGGAATTAGGGGAATCATAATACCCCCTGGAGCTTCAGAGAATCTTCTTGAGATCCCCTTGTTATGGGAATAATTTCTGTAGTTATTTGTGAAAGATAGAGCAGAAATTGTTCCCTCAGATACAAAGTCTAGTTATTTTTGACTGGCTTTTAGACATTGCACTGTCCCAAAATGTAGGAGTTTAGGCATAAAAATGTATACCGTTGAAGACCTGAAGAGTAAATATAAGAAATTTTCTGAGGCTAAGGATCATTTCCAGATTAAGGCTGGAAGTTGGCAGAAACTCTGTGACAAATTAAATGCAGAGTCTCAGAAAGACGCACAAATCCGTAAGCTCGAAACGGAAATTAAAGCACTGCGATCAGAATTGTCCAAAACGGCAGCGAAAAGTGATTTAGACGTACTACTAACTGACTTAGTGTATCCACGGGGGGTTGGGTCTGATGAAGTTTTCGAGTCTCCTGAAGCGCTAGAAAACGAGCCAGAAGATACAGGTAGAGATGACTGGGCATACTTTGAATCGGTTCTCAAACGCCGTTATTATCGCTTAGCGAAACGCTATCACCCTGACAACGGGGGTTCTGAAGCTCAAATGAACAACCTTATCAATGCCTATGAAGTTGGCAGAACCTTCGTAAAATCCAACGGGGGATTGGATAAGTGAGTTCCGTTATTCAAATAGAGACTGATCTAAGTCCGGGGCAACTAAACAAATTCAAAAGCCTTTTTGCCAAGATGCAGCTAAGAGATGGAAAAGCCTATTTTCCTACAAGTGAAATGCATGGTGTTTTACTAACACATAGTAAGCAAAACGCTTTGAACATCATCAAAGCTCACCTGAGATTCGTTCAGCCGTACATTTGGCAGGAAAATGATGATCAGTATCTAAAGCATATTGGGATAGACATTCTTCTAGAACAACTCGGTGAGGAGAGTCCAAAGAAGAAGACTCAATACCTTGCAGCTAGAGCCTATATTTCAGCCTGGTTAGCCAATAACCCTGAAGTCTTCAAGGATGCTCAATTGACAGGGCAAGAATTAGACCGGAAAAAGATCAGCGCCATGCAGTCTGTAAGAAATAAGGCGACTCATTGTGCACTGTCTGGGAAACCATTTGGACAAGGTGTAGAGTGCCACGTTCACCATATCGAAGGTGTTAGTGAACAACCGGATCTAGCAACTGACCCGAAAAACTTGATTGCTATCTGTGAAGATATCCACAAGGCTTATCACAGTTGGGTCAATTCCCAGGGGGGGAGCGTAACAAGAGCTACCCTAAAGCAGTTTGCAGCCTTGCATGGATATAAAAGAAACTGGTAGAGCGTCCCCTGGAACTTCAAGAGAGATCGCAATGGTTCTCAAAGTTCCAGGGGGGGGTAGGTGTGATCAGAATTCTAAAAGTAACTTTTTAGGTGTTGAGCAACTAATACATCTCTCTAGGATGCCCTGTAAATGGAGATGAGGGCTTTATTAGGCTTAAATACGCTGGATCAACCTAGACCAAAGCGAGATTTTCATCTATTTACCTGTGAGAAAACCGGAACCATTTCTGGGGTTAATTCTGTGCTCTGGAGGGCAACATCAAATCTATGGTGCAAGTGCTCAGAAGATTTTTGAACTGATCGAGGGTAAAAGGTTTGTAAATTGATTCTGGCTCTCAAATTCTTGACTAACTAGCCACAAACTAAAACAAAGTACTAATCACAATGAAGACCAAACTATCAATTGTCTCTTTAACTGCCCTTGCAATCGGTCTAACAGCCCCCGCAATTTCTGCACAAGAAACCAGGGGGTTTCAAGCCAATCGATATCAAATCGCTGAAACTCGCAGAATTGCTAAACGCTATTACGCAAAATACTTTGCCAGGGAAGACGCGATCGCAGACGCAATTGATTCGACTTGCCAAGCTGCAAAAATTGAAGGCTCCTTGGAAAATTTAACAAGTATTCGGCTCACCACCATGCAAAAGCTTGATCGGCAAGGGCAGCTTGAAATACTTGATTTCTACCTAGCAGTAGATGTGATCGCGCTAAGTTCTGTTTGCCCTGAATATCGGTACGTTCTGAAGCGCTAGACCCAAGCAAAACCCCTGGAGCAATCACTAATCATGAAAGACACACTCAAAGAAATTTTTACAATTCTAAGCAACTGGGCGAACAGTGCTCAAACCCGCGCTGATCGCAATTCCAGATGGTTTCTAATCTGTCTAGGGGCTTGTTTCCCTGTCATGGTCATTCTAGGGGGACTAGGGGCAATTCTAAGCCCTTCTAAACCGTCTCAGGTTTCCCAAACCGCACCCGTAGCAATCCCATCTGGTAAACCTACCGTAGAACCTTCAGAGAGTGCCCCTAGCACCCCTCAAGCTACCCCTAACACCCCGACACTAAACGCAAATTGCCCGATCCTAGTTCATGGTATTGTTGCAGGGGGCAAAGCCCTAGAAGTCTTACAATCCGATGGGAGCCAATCTTATTGGGTTATGCTTACTAATGAGTCTCAGCAGAGAATCTTTGCATCCCAGGGGCTTGCTTTGGTCAGTTACGAAAACTTCATTGATACTGGGCTATCGATGGAAAGCTTTCAGACAATCCGAAAAGCTGTCTATTCAGCTTATGGGGGAGCGGATCGAGTCGCTTTTGTCTCTGTAGGGCAATCAACGGTGTTAGGGTCAAACCCTGGATTTACTGGAAAGACTTGCATCTAAAATACTGAGACAACCCCCTGGAGCGATCGCAATGATCTGCAAGGTTCCAGGGGGTGCAAGAAAGTGACTTTTGCCACCCCCTAGTTTTTGTTTACCCCCTGGAACTTTTTGGGCTACCGCAAGAGATCCTTTAGAAGCCCCTAGGGGCAATGAATACAGTGCGCTTTAATGATCATAAGTATGAAGATTGTGTAAATCTTTTTCAATCCATCAGGGTAAACACTGACACGATGTTAAAACTCTCTACAGAAGTTTGTAGTGTCTTATGAGCAGTTTCATGAATATAGAGCCTTGGAAAATAATCAGCGATTTCATGAACATAGAGTATTGGAAAATTATAATCGCTGCTGTGCTTGGGTTTATCACTGCTGTATTCACAGAACCAATCAAAAACCACTTTTCGGTGAAAGTTAAGAAAAAGCAAATAAGAATAGGCTTATATAAGGAAATTACAAGCATCTATGAAGGCTTGAGACTGTATCTCAGAGCTTCTGAGAATAATCCACAAAGCGTATCTATCCTAGATATTTTAGGCTCAGATTTTAGTTGCTATGAATACGCCAAAAAGGAGCCAGTAATTTTCTACCAACTAAGAGAGGCTACACTGATAAATCTGATTTATCAGAACATCACTACGCTAAAGCAAAAAGACGATTCAATACACCCTGAGAAGAAGATACATCTTATTAAAGCTGTTTTAGACCAAATAGATTTCATTACTTCCAGCAGTAGTTTTAATGGAAAACTCTTTAGAAGGCTATTAAAAGATTTACGTATCACTAAAAAGGTACGGCAAAAGGCTTTAAGCGAGTCACTCACCCAAATCAAATAATGTTGGGGATGTTGGGGAACTACCCGGAACTACGCTCAGAACCTCTTGAATTTCATATTTTGTTGAGACCAAATTGTTATCCGCATCGTAGTTCGAGGTAACTTCAACAGTTGCTTTTATAGAATCCCCAGGGGCTAATGGGAACTCTCTTCTACGAAATCGAGTGATCCACTCAAAGTCAGACACCTTAACTTCAATCACCTTATCTTGATAGAACTCCCACTTGGAAGATCCTAGATAGTCCGGTTTTTTTATCTTGAGAATCATCGTAGAAGTATTTTTAATGGTTTGAACAGTAAGGATCTTTTCTATCGAATCTGGGGAGAAATCAAAAACTAAATTAAAAGTAGTTTCTTGCCCATCAGGTAGAATCATTTTTGCTTTGTCCTGAGAACTTAGGGGCTTTACTGCCTCCTGAAACTCTTTACAGGAGTTTAGGAGATTTTTCTTACTAATATCGGTATAAACAGGCATATCCCTAGTAGGGTTCACTTCATGTAGCAGTTCATTAATCCTAAACTGTGTATCTGTGAGTCCAACATTTGTTACTTCTGTTCGACCATTTGAAAAGTCAATTATGAAGTATTTTGCTTTTGCCAAATATTTAGACAGGAGATTGAGATCAATATTATTTGTTGGTAAGTTATCAGGCAGCTTAAAAGCATTTTTTAACCAGACACGTATTGAACCCTGCTGAACGTCTTCAAGAAGCAAGACGGGTTCTACCTCTATAGGAATCGATTGTATTAAATAACCATCAACGGTTTTACAGGCTTCGATTAGCTTAGTCAATGCGGAAAAAACCCTAGAAGGATTCTCACTCGCCTTCTCAAACTCAATTACCAACCCAAAAGATGTGGCTGCATTTGCGCTACTGGTTAAGAAAGATTGAGATGTCATTGAGCGCTATCCGGGATTATCTGAAAAATCTTGAAAATCCGAACTCTACCATCAATCATAATTCCCATCAATAGTACAAATATATCGTAATTCTGAGGAGATGGTGAACTGAGCAGATTAATTTTGAATAACTCCTTCCAAGCTCCAGGGGGGTGGTTCATTGGGGCAACTCAAAAAATTATTGGGGCAACTCTAGAATTTATTGGGGCAAAACGCTAGAAGCCTTACTATGCGAGCGTTCCAGCCATTATTGGGGCAACATTGGGGCAATTTTAGAAAATGGCTAGAACTCTTACACTCTATGGGTTATAGCGATTATTGGGGCAAAACTGGGGCAACGCCTAAAAACGGCTGAAAGCCTTATGGGGTAAGCGTTTCAGGCTCTATTGGGGCAAAAAATCGCCTTTTCTAAGACATTTTGAAATTTCTTTGGGTCTGTGGGTGTGCCCCTTCGGGGTGTTTCAAGTTCCAGGGGGTTGTCTCTATTTGTTGGAGTTTTCTAAATCTGTTCCCCTTTAATAGTGGGGCAAGAATTATCTATTAATATATATGTACTACTTTAATATAGTACTATTGTTCTCTATTTTTCTGCACCAATAATCCTGTAAGGCTTTCAGACATTTCAAGAAGACTTAAACAGATGAATCAGAATTTATAGACCCTCAAAGCACCCCCCTGGAGCAAATTCAAATCTGTCTAAATGTCTTAGAAAAGGCGATTTTTTGCCCCAATAGAGCCTGAAAGCCTTACCAGTACTGCGTTTCAGCCGTTTTTAGGCATTGCCCCAATTTTGCCCCAATAATCGCTATACCCTATAAGCTGTAAGGGTTCTAGCCATTTTCCAAAATTGCCCCAATGTTGCCCCAATAATCGCTAGAAACTATATACTGTAAGGCTTTCAGCGTTTTGCCCCAATAAATTTGAGAGTTGCCCCAATAAAAAACCAGGGGTGAACCCCCTGGAATCTTGAAGTATCAAAAATGGTTTACTTGATGAGTTTGACGAGTGTTGACTTTCCTTTTGGGCGGTACTCGATCAACCCTAGATCTCTCAAAGCGTTTAAGCATTTGTTCAACCCCGCTTCATCAAGTCTCTTTTGTCCTTTGGAGCCAAACCGCTCAAGCATTGATTGGTTTCTGAAGTTATCCCGGATTGATCTCAGTGCAATCTCTTGCCCCAACTCATACCCTTGGGATCTTTGAAGCTTATTCAAAAGTTCGTTGTAGAACTCGATCAAGTTTCTATCGGGATTATTGGACTCGCTGAACACTGCACGGGGGACAAGTTTTAGATATTTTGCGATCTGCCAGTGACCAATTTTGATCGCTTTCGCCATTGTCTCATCAGACACCCGATCTGATTTTTCGATCACCCCTTGCTGAATAAGAAAGCAGTGAAGGGTGAAAGCGATTCTTGCAACCCTTACAGGATGTCTGCGAAACCATGAGTAAGCACCTTGAACGGTTTCCCGGAGCGGTCTAGCCAAATCAAAGCATTCACGGTGGAAATCATTCCATAGGCTTTTTGCTTCTTTGGTTGGCTTGTAAACAATATCTGGGGAGCCTTGAGCAGGGGGCTGAAAAATCTCCTGGGTTTCTTTGTAGCACTCTAGGAGTAGTGGCTGAAAGTCGAAGAATTCAAGGTTGTCTGGGTCTTCATTCACGCTGAATTCAACCCCTTGATCCAAATCTAGGATAGTTGATCTCGAAATTAGCCCGTCAGAGTCTTTTTCAGGATTAAATAGACCCTTAAAGACATCTGGCTGAATGGCTGATAAAATTCCAACTTGCCAGTAATCAGCTTTGCGTTCCTTATCCCCCTGGAGATCTGTCAGAGTGCTTCTGCCGTCATAGTTGGCTAAAGCCCAAGTCATATCAGTTGTAGAGCCTCCATTTTTGCTATGCTTAGCCCCTTTGACTGCCATTTCTTTGAACTCTGAAGGGCAAGCAAGAATCCCAAAATCTGTTTGCTCCCCGGAGAGTGATCTAGCACGTTCAGGGGTGAACTCAACGATCGCACGAATTTGAGCGGGTGTAGGTTCAGGGCAACAGATTTCCTGCATATCGACTTCTGATATGTCTTCATCAATGTCTCTGGCAACTGAACCGATCGCTAGTTTGTATTCTTCCCGCTGAACATCTGGTTTCTTTTTCTTCCAAATCTCTAGCTTTTTCTTCCACTCCTCTAGAGCTTTTGTGTAGGTGTTTCTCTCGATAATCGTGAGATCTTCCAGGGGTTTAGTGAATGGCTCTGTGTAGGTGTCTTTACCGTCTGAAGCAACCGCAATAAACAAAGTGTATAGATGCGGGGGTGTGAGCTTTGCATGGTTCACTTGGTATTTAGTGCGCTTGGGTAAAACACTAGAGTACGCTGTGAGAAAACTTTGGAGCATGTAAGCGGGGTCTAAGTTTTGAGCGATCGCAGCTTCATGGATTGTTTGACCCAAGGTAGTATCGCCAACAATATCTAGAACATCTAGTTTGAAGTTTTGGAGTACCCGAAAGCGCTCGATAAGGTTTTGCGCTGATTGCTTTTCTTCCTCAGAGATTTCTTCTTGAGTGTAGAGATCCCAGAGTCGGTTCAGATTGTACTCAGAAGCACTCCCATAAGCATCTACAGCCAACCGCTGCATTGCCAAGTCTAAGCTTTGACCTTCTAGACCCGATTCTTTGAATTCTGCGATCGCCCTGGGGGTGCTTTCGATCGTCCATTTTTTCGAGAAGTTTTCTTTGATCTTCTCGATACCCCCCTGGAACTCAGAACGCTTCACAGGATCAGCAATTTTCTCAGATTCTTTTTGGAGCCAGAAGTAAAGCGTCCCAATCGATAACTTGTCACCCTCAGAATCAAAAGAAGCCCACTTTTTCTCACAGGTTCCTGGTTCGTATTTGGGGGATTTCTGAGACCACTCATCCCAAATTTGCAAACCCTTCTCAGACTCATCAACTGAGTGAATGATCATCCCGACTCTCAGCCAGAGATGATAGTCATCAGTGTCAATCTCATCAGATTCCAGGGTTTCTAAGAATCCTAGAAGCTGTTGAACCACTGCCAGTTGAAAATCGGTTGTGTTGATTTCAACAGCTTTTTTAGGCTCCTCATAAGCCTTAGAACTCTTGCGATCGCTACCTTGAACACCCAGCCACAACTCACAAAGCTCCTCTGGCATTTCCGCAATTGTCGAAACACCATTGCTCCAATACATCCCAGATCCAGGGTGAATGCCTGCAACTGCTTGATAGTGATCTCCTGTGCGAAATTCAAGCTGTTCTTGGTCACCTGTTGGGGTTGATTTGAACTGTAGAACCCCCTGGTACTTTTCGGGAACCCGCCACCAAATACCAAAGCGGGTTTGGCGATCGCTGGATGTCCAGAGGGTGTTTTCGACCGCTTCACGGGTTTCTGGAGAGAGGGTTTCCACTAAACCCGTCAAACGGTTCAGAGCGCTCAAGCCATCAATATCTTGAACCGCGAACTCTTTACCCAAGCGGACGCTTAGAATTTCCATCGAGGGGAACTGTGCAAGCTCCAGGGGGGTGTATTGCTCTGTCTTCCAAGTTAGTGCAACTTCCTTAACTGGTGGCTTTTGACCCGTTTCAAGCTTCGCATAGCAAGGAATGCAGACCTGACCAAGCTCCAAGGATTTCGCAACCTTGATCAACTCCCCTGGAACATCTTCAGAGGAACTATCAAAGCTTTCTACCCACTCGATAGAACCAATTAAAGCTGATCGTGGTGAAGTGTTAGAAATGCTCTCTACAGGCTCATCATCTTCAATAGGCTCAAAGATGTCCTCAACATCCTCAGAAGCACTCTCTACAGACTCAATGACAACTTCAGCGATCGCAACGGCTTCAGAGACAACCTCAACGGGTTTAGGGGCAAGTTCTCCAGATTTCCAAGCTTTTCGATTTACCTTAATACTGGACATACTGAAGGTTTTACCAGAACTTGGATGATGTTCACCCAAATCGAAGTCGGGTTGAGTTCCCTTAAACGCTTGATGATCTTGATCGGATTTCTTGCAATGTGTTGTCATTTTTGTTAATCTCGAAATGTTGATTGATTTAGCTATTGAATTGTTGGTTGATTCGTTGGTTAAATTGTCGGCTTGATTGTTGATTGATTCGTTGGCTTCAGTAGATTGAGAAAACAAATCCTGTTCGATCTCTTTCATCGGTTCGCTCCTTTATTTGAAAGTGAATCCCTAGGAAATTGCAGCTTCTTAGGGGGTTATGAAAAACAGACACACACGACCTGAAAATTATTTTTTGTTCACCCCCTGGAGCCTCTCGAATCTCCAGGGGGTTTTGATTTTGCAACAAATCAAAAAGTGACTTTTGGGGCTTTTGAGAATTCCTAATAGGTTCTCTGTGCCTTTCTCTAAGCTGCTTGAGCGGTTTGATTTACCGTCTTAGGATCAATTCCCAAACGCTCAAAAGCTGCCTGTCTCACAAAGGTTGCTTCGGGCATATTCTGAGGTTTTTTAGCGATCAAAGCATCGTACTCAGCTGATGTGAAAGCGACTGTGATTCGCTCGTAATTTGCGTTGATAAATCTTCCCGGTCTTGCCATCTTTTAACTCCTAAAATTGTTTGAGACAATCTAGATATTGCTGCATTAACTTCGATGATAAGCATTTCTTATTGATATGTCAAACACTTATTTGTTGACCTTAAATCGTTGATAAATTTGTCAACTAATCCCTTTGAAACTATTAGGAAATGCTCAAAGATTCCTTGTGAGCGATCGCTAAAAATTGCCGTCAAAAACACCCCCTGGAGCCATGTAAGTGATCTAGGGGTAGCTGATTAAGCATTAATGGATCTCTGAGTTAGTTCTAGTAGTGCTCCAGGGGGTGTTTATGCGTCACTTTTAGTTGTGGAATCTTTGGGCTTCTTTCTACGATCGCCCCCTCGGTTTTCCCCTAACCGTGATTCACTAGGTTCTATTGCTTTTTGGCTCTTACAGTAATCAAACAGAACTTTTTCGATATGTCTGGATGTTGAATCACCATGAGACTCTGCTACTTTCTGGATCGCATCAATAACTAAGGTATCCAGGGTAAAAGTTATTGCTTTTCTGTGCCGAGTCATCGCGTTAATTGCCTCAAAGAAGTGCTTTGGGAAGTTCTGTAATGTCTGCATGATACTGTGCTCCGACCCCATAGGGGCAATTGAAATCATTTACCCCAACACTCTAATTCAAATCTAATATGTCTGCAATATGTTAGCTATAACGGTTTCTCTATGGAATTCGTGAAATTTCTTGCCATAATCTATTTCAAATATATTGCAAACATATTAGATTTGAATTATATTGAATTTGTCGAGGGGAGAGACAACCCCAAGGGTGAGTCCGGTTGACCCCCCGGACGGGGAAGAACCCCGAAACAAAGTGGGCGGAAGGTGAGACTCTCCCACCTGAGAAACGGTAGACCACTAAAGAAACTCCGGGGTGTCTGGTAAAGGAGTATAAAGCGGGATTGCAACCGCCTTGAACACAACCACTACTGCTTAATCTAAGGGGTTCTTAAGGAACTCTGAATCGATGAAAACGGCTTTTCGGACTCAGATAAAGAAAGCTAGGGAACGAAGATTAAGCTTCTGATTCAAACCTAGCACCCAGGGTTAAGGGTTAGGAACCGACCCCCGAATGTTGGAAGGTGGGACGACAGGACTCAACAGCAGTGGAGCGGATTGAACCGCTAGACCATAGCACTCCTGGACGGTTGAAGGGCTACCGAAAAACCTTCAAAAACAGCCCTCACGGGTGTTCCTCTCAAGTGTTAGGGCTTGAGCGTATTGAGTTGGCAGTGACCTTATTTAACGTGATTAAGCGGAACTGCACAGCACAGATGGTTCACCCCGCAACACCGTAGGGGTTCTCAGTCCGATTCTGAGATGTGCTTTTGCTCCCCCCTGGAGCATCTAAACCACTTTCAAAAATTTCAGGAGATTTCACAATGTTCACGATTCTCTTTTCGATGTTGCTTGGAGCCTACTTGAACGCTCGAATCAAAGTTTGCAATAGCCAAGGGATTTGGCATCTATCGATCGACTACCAGCAAATCTGGCAAGACTTTCTAGAAGCTCTGCAAATGCTCAAATCGATTCGGGTTCGCACTATCGAGTTAGGTAATAGCACTCGGAACTACTTCGAGTCCGAGCTAGCCCCCTGGTTATCTCAGAGCTTCGGGGTTTCGCTCACGGTTCCTACGCTCACCTTGCCTGCTCTGCCAACCCCTCAGAAGTAACCAAAAATAACCCCTGGACTCTCCACAAGCTCCAGGGGGGATTCAAAGTTCTCTACAACAATCCTAAAACATCATGCTAACACTTCCGAAACCTCCGGTAGAGCCACTTCAGACGCTCTCAAAACCTTCTTCAACTTGTTCACAGTGCAGAGAGTTTAAGAACGGACTTTGCAGACTGAGAGCGATCGCAGAGTGGGAAAACTGCTACGTCAAACCCACAAAAACCGCTTGTCACTTTGCAAGCTTGATCCCGTTCACACCCCCCTGGAGCTTTCACAATGCCCTCTCAAATTCGCGAAATTGTTATTGGTCTAACGATCATCTGCGTGGGTTATCTCGCTTTCGGGTCGATCCTCACGGTGATTGGTCGGGATCTTGAAACCCCCGTAGATCGTCCAATGATCACCAATTTCGACGCTAAGCGCTAAATCAAAAACCCCCTGGAACTCTGCAAAGTCCTAGGGGAAGGATGTTTCAACAAAAATCATGGAGCTTTTTCAATTATGCCTCAAGTAATCACTAATCCTAAAGTTCATGTCCGTCAAGTAGCTACTCAAGTATTTTCTGGGTGCTCTCGAACCGACCTAGAAAAGTTGCATCAGTTTCTCTCTTCAGAAGATGCCGAAACCTTCGAGGGTGATGAAGTTTCTGGAGAGTACCTCTTTGATGAAGAGGGTAATGCAGTGGTTCTAACAGTCACCAGCTATCGCTCAATGGAAGCCATCGATTTCGATTGGTGCTCCGAGACCGATGTTCAAGAGGCTCATTGCTTGCTCAAAGTGCTCTCAGAGTGGCTTAAAAACCCCGTCCCAGCTTAGTTAAATCCCCCTGGAACTTCTAGAGCGATCGCAAGACTCTCGAAGGTTTCCAGGGGGCTGCCCTAAGTTTTCTGCAGATCTCATAACACTCTTTCTTATGCAACAAAGCTCTACTAGAATCCCCAAAACTGGGGCGGCATTCAAGGGGCAAGCCCAAACAGCACCCAAGATTGGGGATGAGTTAGAGCGCTTGCGTCAAGAAGTTGAACAGCTTCGCTCCCATCAAAAAACAACTTACAGCAAACTCATAGATCACCAAGGGGAACACGCGACCCGCTTAGAGTTACAAGCGACTCAAGACCAACTCACTAAAGCTCAGAAAGAACTTCAACAATTGAAAGACAGCCGACCGGATGAGTTAGCGATCCTGTTGACGAGTGTTGGAGCCTCTCTTTTAGTTGGTCTTGGGGTGTTCACAATGCTGGCTACAAGGATTTCTCAAACAACGAATACGCATTTTATTTATCAGGAGAGATTGAGATGAGACTAATCGGACGAATGATCAAAAGCACTATCACATCAGTCGCTATCACTGCTTGGACTCTAATGAGTGCTTTTGGAGGTTGGTATGCTCATGAGCTTTTCAATCATGCACAACCCTATGTGAACACGCTCCAGAGATTTGAAGAGCTAAACAAACAGATTCCATCATGGGGGCTTAAATAATGCAGAATAATTTTACGAATCAAGACCCCCTGGAACTTCAACAGAACCCCCAGTTTCAACAGCAGACAAGTCATGGAAAGAATGAGATCACCGTTTATGAGAAGAATCAAGCGGTCAATATCCCAAATCTTGTAAAACCTGCTTATCCCCTTCCAGATTTTGAAGAGTGGTCAATAAGGTTCCCCGCGCTCTTTTGTTTTGGTGCAATGGTTCCTAGTGCGATCGCAGCATTGCCAGGGGTGTTAGGAATTTTCATTTCACTATCTTGTCTTGCTCTATTGATCACCCTGACAGCTTGGGCAAGTCTCTCCCCCTACAATCGAGCGATTGCTAGTTCTGCTTTTTTATTTTTCTGTCTAGGTGTGCTCATCACAGTTATTTTCATGGTGATTTGAAACATGCAACAGCCAATCCAAAACGCCTATAAACGTCTTGCGGCAATTCACTCGATCTATCAACTTGGGTTAGTGGGTCTTGCTTTAACTTTGACCTGTGGAAGCATCATTGCAACCCAAGGATGGTCAAAGAATCGGGATAGTGTACGTGCCGCTTGTGCATTGCTTAGTATTGGGCTTTGCACTATGGCAGAGTCCGAACGAAAAGATAAAAAATGGTCGCAGCAGACATCAAACAAAATTGATGAGGTTCTTACATATAATGCTGCTGCTTGGGCAAACATTCTAAGTAGACCCAGTAGCAACACACTGAGAGTCCTTAGCGCTCAGTCTAATCCCCCTGGAACCTTAGAGTTATTTGACTGGAGCAATTTAGCTGATCCAGATGAGCATCCAACCCTAGCAATTATTTCACCAATGGGGGGAGGTAAATCGAGACTTGCAAAATATCTAGCGAAGCATGTTCTTTTTCCAGGGGGTCAGCCCCGAATCACAGCGATCGACATTTACGGTCGG
This sequence comes from Leptolyngbya sp. UWPOB_LEPTO1, assembly GCF_017302695.1. NCBI lineage: Bacteria > Bacillati > Cyanobacteriota > Cyanophyceae > Leptolyngbyales > Leptolyngbyaceae > Leptolyngbya > Leptolyngbya sp. UWPOB_LEPTO1. The sequence continues at coordinate 68,580 of NZ_JAFLCJ010000025.1, forward strand.
AAGTCTGATTGGGTTGATGCTGAATTGGTAACAGAACACAAGGCAATGCTGGAATTTATGGAAAGTGATATTCAGGAAATTGAAAGCCGAACTGCCCTCTACAGGAATGGTCAGGATAACTTTCAGCCGAAGTTCACAATTTTTGAAGAGGCTCCTGACACGATTGGAACTCTCCAGAAACGCGAAGGAGGTAAGGATTTAGTGCATTCTTGGGTCACAAAACAAACGACTGTAGCAAGAAAAGTAAAATCCCGTCTCTGCATAATTTCGGTTCGTTTATCGGGTGCTGAGATTGGAGTGAGTGCAGAAGCAAGAAATGATGCTACGGTCATTTTCCCTGGTAAGAAAGGAATCGCTAAAGCAATGAGCGACGATCGTATTTTCAAACTGGGAGCCAAACAAAATACAGAACTCCGAGAACAATTACAAAATGCCCTTCAGGGTTTAGATCACCCAGCATTGATTTACTCAGATGGTCAATGGTTCCCTGCAAGTGTCCCTGAATTGGACAATGGGGGCAACCCCCAGGGGATTAAGTCCAGCCCCCTGGAGCAAGTTCAGAGACTCGAAAAAATGTTCTCGCTCGATTGTGATTCTGAACCTGATCGATCCGAGTTGATTGAAGATACTGAACCAGGGTGGATGAGTGTTGTAAAAATGCTGAAGAGCACCCATTCAGAGGTTTTTGATGAGGTTTGTAAGGAGATTCTTAGAATCGCTAGTGTTAGCAATAACCCCGTTACAGCCCGTCAAATTCATCAGAGTTCCAGGGTGACACAGAAATTTTCTGCTGACAATATCCGTATTCTTTTCCTATTACTTGAATACTGGGGGAAGGGTGTGGCATCTGGAGCGGGTAAAAACCTCGATTTTCGGGTTATTTAGGGGTTCTGGGAAGGTGTCTACAACGTCTACAGTCTTGCTAAGCATTGTCTACAGGGTTTTCATGGTTTTAGCCGTAGACGCTCTGTAGACAGGTTGTAGACGCTCCCATAGACAACTGTAGACGCTCTGTAGACAGGTTGTAGACAGAAAAGTCTAGTCTAAAAAGTGGCTTTTATTCTATTAAAAATATCCCTAATTTTTCTAGATTTATTAATAATAAATCAGGCAAAAATTAGGAATTATTTTAAGGGTTCCAGGGGGATTTGTAGAGCAGAGAAAGCCCCTGGAGTCGGTCAAAATGCGTAAAAATGGTTGAAAAGGCATGCATAATGGTATCCATTTGGTAGCCCTATATGATAGAGTATTTTTATGAAGCTACCAAATAGCTACCGAAATTATTCAATAAGGTAGCGTCCTAAGAAAGTCAAAAATTGAGGTCTAAGATGGTGCAGACGACAGAGCGCATTGCTACAAAAAAGAGAATCAAACCTTCTACAGAATTCCTTGCAAGCATTGATCCGGGCAATCAAAACATTGATGTGGTCTACGCAAAGATGACCAAAAAGGCTCCTACAGATCGTCAAAGTGGGTCTGTAACCTTTGGGGATAAAATCCACAAAACTGTGAAATCTCTCGTTAGTGCAGATGTCGATCAGTACACTTACAGCCAGAACGGTAAGGTTAGCCAATCAGGGGAAGTTTTAACCCGTCAGTTTGGGATTGGGGAATACCCTGGAGCCAAATGGATTAAGGATACTCCTGACGGGAAAGCTACTTGGGTTTTACCAGCATTGATTCATTGCATGTGGGATGACCTTACAGACGGTGATTCAATTACTGCTTACACTTCTGTACATAACCCTGAAGCCTACAGAGCGGAGATGAAAGAGGCTCTGAATGGTGTCTTTACTTTCGTAAAAGATGATGAAGTAAAAGAGATAACTGTTAAATGCGATCGCGTGTTAGTCGAGGGAGTTGGAGCAATCAAATCACAGAACCCAACAACCACTGCTAACCTTCTATTGGATCTGGGGGGTCAAACTATAATGATTGCTCCCTATTCGGGTCTAAAACTGATGACTGGGTGTGATCAACCTTATCAACTGATTGATCAGGGAACTGCAAGACTCATCTCTGAGTTTGCAAAATGTCGAGAAGTCAATGAAACCCTTAAACGGGTGATGACCTATCAGGAATCTCGTTCAGTCATCGATAACCCTACTCATATGTTCCAGGGGGTTGATTTCTCTGCGGCAGTTACCAGAGAAGCCCACAGATGGTTAGAGAAGGTTGTAGGGGATATTGAAGGACTCGCAAAACACCATTTGGCAGAATGCCCAAACCGTTTTGCAACTGGGGGAGCCGTTCTAATTCCCTGTGTACGTGAATGGTTAATTTCCAGGGGCTACACTCCTGTTAACAACCCTCTAAGCGCTAATGTTGAAGGCGTATTTACCCTTGCAAAAGCTTTAGAGGAAAAAGATGCCAAGTAAGCAGAGAACCCCCAGATTTTCTATCAGTGAAACCCCGGTAGTTGCTGAATTCCTTGAAATGATCTGGAGCCGATACCCCAGATTGCGGGGGAACAAGGCTGAGACTGTCACTTTTGCCCTGTCTGTCTGCGCTCATGGGGCTTCAAATAGTTCTCAGCAACCCCTTCAGCCCGTAGAGAAAGCTCCAAATCTACCCAAGGAAGAATCAGAATCTAATCCCCTGGATAACCTTGATGATTTGGATATGTGACAACCAACCCCTGGAGCCTTCAAAGCGATCGTAAAATTCCTAAGAGTTCCAGGGGTCACTAACTTAAAGGAGATTAAATCATGAAATTGTCGGAATTACTTGTGGGAGATGCGGTTGTAATTTCTGGGTTCCCCCATGGGACTGACAGTGAGCGATTAGGTGAAATCACAAAAGTACTCTCAGATATGCTTGAGGTACAGGAATCAGGTAAGATTTACCGTTTTTCAAAAAAGTCCGGTGAACAGAAGCAATTCAACCTGTACAACCAATGGACTATATCGGGTTCATTGAAAATCACTGTTCCAACGCTAGAGCAGATGCAAACACTATCAGGGTACAAAGGGAATTCAAAAGCTACAGCAATCAGACAAGCTAATGAACAGATGGTAGAAAACTTTTTGAATGCTGCTAGGGAATTTCTAGATCAAGCTTCCCCCGCATTCTCAGAGAGATTAGAGAGACTCCAATCTGTACTTGATAACCCAACCCAACATGAACCACTAACAGAATCTTATAGCGACACTATTACACGGTTGGAGATTGAGAACCGTGACTTAAAAAACAAGTTGGATAGTATTCAAGCGATTCTGAGTAAATAAACCCCCTGGAACTTTCAAAAATCCCGCGATCGCTCCAAAGAGTTCCAGGGGGTTGCCAAAAATCGAAAATCCAGATCAGAGAGTCTAGAGTCACACAAAACCGCTGAAACCATTGAAAATTCGTTGATACCCCCTGGGAACTCAGAGTCATGGTGACAACCTCTAAACCTCTGAAACCCTTGAAAACTCGTTCATAATCGCGCACTAGTGAGTTACCAAAAACCATGAAGACACTCGCAACACCCCCTAAAAAGATGAAGCAAGATAATCAGAAATTCGAGAGAGCATTCAAACCCGCTGGCATGAAACTTTTAAGCCGGATTAACAACCACTTCCAGCGAGTTGCAAAGCGTAAGAACTTCTCTCAAGGTCTACAGGTTGCCCAAAAAGTGATTCATGAGTTTGGCGATCGCTACTGTGGAATTTGGTTGCTTCAACACACTGAAGCACACCCAGCACTCATTCAAAAGATTCTCAATCATCTCAATCGGGGCATTCAGAAGCACTATCAACACGCTTTAGGGAGACTGCTAGCAGAGCAGTTAACATCCCTCAAAGTCCCCCTAGAGAATTCTGTGAGAGTCTCGGATGATGGCGTATTTCTCAGTATTGGGGCTTGTGCCGTACTGGAGTTTTTTCCGAGTCCTGACTCACCCATTAAAGTAGTTGAGAATTTCCAGGGGGTAGGGATAGATCGCACCACAATTTTTATGCACCCCCTGTCAAGTGGCATTCAAGGCAAAACTCTGAATTCTTGGGGGGCTGCAAGCGGACTAATTTCAACTGCTCTCGGTTGGTGCGGTGATGGTGATCCTGAGATTTGCCGTAAGAACCTTTCAGAAGCCTTTAGAGCACTTGGGAGAAGCGATTTAGACGGTTACTTATGGCTTGCAAGATTTGACGATTCGGGACTCCTAGAAATGGTTGCGATCGCTCAAGAGGGCATCAACAAAAAACTGAGAGGCAAACCACTAGATCTGACGATTCACCCTGACTATCCAAAAGGTGCTTGATACTTTAACCCCCTGGAACCTTCTAAGAGTTCCAGGGGGTTGTTTTAATTTCTTGTAACTCTTCCGCAGTTAGCTTTTCCGGTTTTTTTAGCTTTGATTAATTTGCAAAGAATTGGATCACATCTAGGGGGATAAAAGCAATGCTCGATATGGTTGCGGTGAGATAGGTTAACTGTAAATCCCCCGATGGATAAATGATGAGTGAGAAGGGATTCGGATCAGATCCCGGAAAGCGTTTTGCGACATTCGGGCGAAATTCTCCAGGTAGGTTTAGAAGAACGTTTGAACCCCCTGGAGAATTTTTAGTAGCCATCCCTTGAAGCTCAACCATACCGTTTAGGTGTTTTCGGTAGGACACAGGGGGATACACGGTGTTTTGATCGGTAAAGCTAGTCCAACCGTTTTGGAGATTAGCAGTGATCCAGGGGGGTGTAGTTGCGGTTGAAACGGGTACAGTTGATCGAACGGCTCCAAGCATTTTCAGGCTCCTCTAGTTATCTTCAAAACATTCAAAATTTTTACGAATTTATCTCCAAGTTGACCTAAGACTTTCTCATTCGCATCTACGCGATTTTCAATGGCATCTATGCGATCGCTGCAAGACTCTCGGATCATCCCCTGGATCAGATTCACCAAATCCTCATCACTGTCTGAGACGCTTCTAGAATGTGAATCACCTTGGAGATAAGCATCTACAAATTCTCGAAGCACTGATGAAGCACTCCGATGATTTTGAGAAGCTTTGTCTTTGAATTCTTGCCAAGTTTCAAAGTTAATCTCGAAGGTTGCTAGCTGGATATCACTCATTTGTCTAGAAATTCTCTAGATCAATTATAGAGCGAATTTCAGCGATCCTTAGAGAATGTTGAATAGTCCCAGGGGTTGATAGGAAAGTCACTTTTTGATTATCAATCTTCAAACATCTCTGGGAGTACTACATCACTTTTTATTGACCCTGCGTAATGCTCATAAATCATCTTTACGGATGTTCGGGTCATCTGTGCAATCGTTGCAGGGTCTTCCCCTTGAGCTAACCAATAACTGATAAGTGTGGATCGAGTACTGTAGGGCTTTCGATACTCAATATTGGCTTTTCTCAGGATGACTATCCAAGTTCCTCGGAATGTTTGATCCTTAATTTCGGAGCCGTCACGACTTGAAGGGAATAACAACGCTTTATCTGATGTTCTAGAGAGCTTTCGGCGTTTTAAGAGATTCTGTAGAGCTTTTGGGAGGTTCACCCAACCTGTTTTCTCATTCTTGGTCGTCGGGCTAGTAGCCCCCCTGGAGAATGATTTAGTGAAGTGAATGCGATCGCAGTCCTCTGAAACATCCCCCCAAGTTAAACAGGCAATCTCACCAAATCTTGCGCCTGTTCCTAAAAGCAATCGAACTAAATCTGTGTAGAAAGAGTAATAGGGGTCACTTTGGTAAGTCGAAATGACCTTTAATACTTCTCCGGGACTCAAAGGTTTTGGCTGAGATTTCTGTTTTTTTATGGTGCGGCTGACACGTTTCCAGGGGTTACTTGAGACGATTTTTTCAACCTCTGCCCAACTCCAACAACTTGCAAGAATTTGCAGACGTTCTTTAATCGTCACATTGGATAATGGCAACCCCTGATTATTCTTGAGGGTTTTCAACCAATCGCGAAACTTCGCAGCGGATTCAAGGTCGATCGCAATTGCTTTCACCGATGGTTTGTAGAATTCCTTGACTCTTTGCAATGTTGCAAGGTACTTTTCGAGGCTCTCTGATTTTGTCTCATGGGATTTGTGCTCAATGTACTTCTCCATAAGTGCGATCACAGTTAAGTTAGCGATCGCCAGGGGGGCTTGATGGAATTGATAGCGATCAAGTGTGAAATCATAAGTACCCATTAGGATGTCACTTTCAATCTCCAAAGCCCTTCTTTCGGCTTGATTCTTTGCGATCTCACTCATGCCCCCTGGAACATATAAGGCATTCCTAACACCCTTGGGATACGTCCAACGGAGCCGAATAGAACCTTTATCGACCTCTACTTTCACCTTAATCATACTGAGTGCTCCAGGGGGGATTCTCAGACTCCGTGAAAGTGGTAGAAACCAAAAATGACTTGAAAGACCCTCAAAACTTTCTACCGATTTTCCGCCAAAGTTTTAAGACCTAAACGAAAGAATCAGTGTTTTGACCTGCATTTCTCTAGAGAGTTATAAAATTACCTTAAACGTCAAAAGCCCGTCTGTGACAGGCTTTCAGAGGATATTTTATTTCTCTCTTACGGGAACCCCAAAGTAGTGCGCTACCAAGCTGCGCTACGCCCCGATATAAGGTTTCAGCGATCAAATCATCATTTAAGGATAATCCAACAGCAGAAAGTATTGGATATTTTTTATGAGTCATCGCTTGACCTTTTTTAGGATATCACAAATGTCTGCATAGGCAACATTCGTTTTCCGCCAAATTGGCACCGAGGTGCTGCGAGACTATTCAACCCAGTTGGGGCCTCGTTGGAGACATCTCGAAGAACGTTTATATTGATCAGCGTAATGGTTATACGTCTGCGACTGCAACCTGCTCCCTTTTTCCCGGCTCAATCGATCTTGAGATCGGGTTATGCTCAGTTACGACGTAGAGTATCAGCTAGATAGACTGCGTTCATTGTGCTTCCAATTAGGGAGATTCTACTGTTTTTGGGAATGGTGTAAATGTTTGGATCAAGCTCACTGATTGCGGCGGATTGTCCTCTTTCACCGCGATAGTAGATGACGATCGCGGTTCTTTGGCGATCGAGGATGTGTTCGAGATAGGTGACTCGTTTCTAAGAACACAATATTCGGTTTCTTTCTGAGCCAGTCTGATCATCGATGACGGTTGAGCTTCTCTTTTGAAAAGTGCGATCGCGGCAACACTGAAAACAAAGTGTAATATGGCTCGTTTACTGGGTACTCAGTTTAGAGTTTGTAACTTAAGCCATATACTTGCTCCTCAATAAAAAATCTTTTTACTAAAGTAAAAAATGAAATACAGATTTTTTCGTTGAGCGATCGTAATCTCAAAAGATTGAGTTGGACGCTAGTTTCATTCAATCCTCAAGATACATGCATGTAGTAAACCAATATTATCCAGTAGCAAAAAAGCTTGATGCACGGCTTAGCAGTTTGAACAACATATAAAGTATCGCGACATGCTCACCTGAGAGCAGCATCCGCACCATCAGAAGAATGAGTGAGCAAAGCACATTGTTAGACAGCGAACGTCAGCAGGAATCTTATAGACATCGCAAGATTGACTGTTTGAGTAGGAGTTACGTTTCATGCACTGAGAGACTTTCCGTGCTTTTGTAAAGACTTCCTGCTTGAGTGCACAAAGAAACTAACTACAGTGCCTGTAACTATGTATAGCTTAACCAAGTTTACCCTAGGAGATATGACTGAGTGTGGTGCGGCTCTGCGCAAGCTAGGCACCGGAGCAGACAGCATGGAAGAAGTTGCAAACCGGACGGCACGCTATTTCTACGAGCACTTTCTAGACCCAGAAACAGGTCAAAATGCTTTCGCGCTAGTTCGATTCTTTAAAACTCATGCCTATCATGATCTAGATCCAGAACTTCGACACTTCGCTGATCGGATGCTGAGCAATTCACCAGCACAGCCAGAGATGAAGTGTCTAACTCTATTAGCAACAGCAGGAGATCAACTCGAATGGAACGATCGCGCTGCTTCAAGGGGGCATCAAGCCATTCCATTACCTAGTGAACAAATCGTTGCTCAAGCTCCAATGATTTCCCAATTGATCTCCCAACTTGGGCTAACCATTAACAACGTACTGTCTCCTGATCCCGATCTGCTAGTCAACTTACAAGAGCGCACCTACAACGTTTTTCATATTCCAGAAGCCAAAGGCTCGATTCATATTCCGGCTCAAGAAGACTTTATTCACCCGTTCCAAATCAAATCAGTCCTTGGTTTTGGAGGCATGTTGCCTTCTGGAAACCTAATCGCAGTTATTTTATTCTCCAAAATAGCAATTCAGCGGGACATTGCTGAGCTTTTTAAGCCTTTAACCCTCAACATCAAAATGGCAGTCTTACCATTCGACCAGCAGTCCGTTTTTCGTTGTGTAGTCCGTGCTTAAGTAATTGTCGTGGAACCAAAAAACAAAGTCATCGAAACCGATCAATCAGCAGAAATTGAACAACTCAAGGCACAGATTGTAACCCTAGAACAATTGCTGGAAGTCTATGAACAAGAAACTTCTAGCAAATCGACAAAGCTAGAACAAGCGCTCGCACAACTTCAAGAACATACACAACAGCTGAGTCATGCAGAAACAACCCTAAAAGCCCTGCGGTCTATGTTAGACAGTATTGGTGATCCAGTTGTTGTGACTGATCAGCATGGTCAGTTTGTGTTTCTGAATCCTGCCGCTGAAACAATTTTAGGGATTCGCGCAAGTTCATCTTTAACGAATTGGGCAAGAACCTGGAGAGACACCCAAGGTCTGTTTTTACCCGACCAAACCACACCTTATCCAATCGAAGAATTTCCTCTCATGCAAGCACTTCGAGGTGAGTCGGTCGATGCAACCGAAGTTTTTGCCCGCACTGCTGAGCCATTGGTGGAAAATTGGTTGAGTGTCACTGCACGATCTCTGCCAGATGAGACTGGCAAGATCCAAGGTGGAGTTGCAGTTTTTCACAATGTTACAAGTCTCAAGCAAACGGAAGTTGCATTACGTCGATCAGAAGCCCATTCGCGAGAACAAGCCCAACAGCTTCACCATGCCCTCCAAGATTTGCAAAAAGCTCAAACGCAGCTTATACAGACAGAAAAAATGTCAGGAATCGGGCAGCTTGTCGCGGGTGTAGCACATGAGATTAATAATCCGATCAGCTTTGTTTACGGCAATATCACACCTGCGAATGAGTACTTCCAGAGTTTGCTGCGATTACTGCGTCTCTATCAAAAACATTATCTCAGATCTTGCATCATTCTCGATAAGATCGAGTTGGCAATGCTTTCAGTATGATCTCAAATCCGTACTGTGCAGCAAGATTTGCGGAGTTTTGCAGTTGACGAAGCAATTGAAACCACAAGACGGA
>NZ_JAFLCJ010000026.1:0-74926 GCF_017302695.1 Leptolyngbya sp. UWPOB_LEPTO1
CTCTTTAGCGGCGTTGGCAACGGGGCTAGCGCTATTGGGACTAGAAGAAGTTGAAGCGGTGTTGCCGCCGCAGGAGGCGATAGCGACACTTAGGGTGGTGCCGATCACAAAGAGTGAAACGAATTTTTTCAGCGATCGTAAATTAAATAGCGGTCTGTTTTGCTTCAACTTCATGAATTGTTCTCCTAATCTACGGTAATATTGTAGGATTACCGTTCTTTTCAGCTTTCAATCGTATCGGAGAAAGAGATAAAGCGCAAGAAAATACTCCCATTTTTTGATCGGATTACTTGAGATTAGGATTGTTTTAAGGCTTGTAGAGGAGTCAGCGCGCGCGTTTCTATGAATCTGCGTCAGAAGTCTTTTTTGGTCTATTGCGTCTGTGACATCTAGATGACTGAATTTAATCATTCAGTGAGTACACTCAAATGCCGTAGATGATCAAACCCTCTCGGGTTGCGGCAGCCTTAACAAATTCATCATGTTCAAGATCGTGACAATTTGCACTTGGCGATCTACGATATTGAAATACTCCGGTAATCCTATAGATAAATAGGATTTATGTAATGACCAGTTTATTCTCTTCACCTTTCTCGTCTGCGGTTCACTCTCACGACTTTGGACTGCGATCACTGCTCGATCAAAGGTTCAAACTTTGGCGGATTGAATCGGGAGTCGCGCGATCGCTCACTTGGCTAGAAGACGGAACGATCATCACACTTGGCATTTGGGGTGCCGGGGACATTGTGGGTCAGGCGCTTTCTTGTGTAGATCCTTATCAAGTGGAATGCCTCACAAAAGTCACTGCAACGCCGCTATCCTCAGAACAATGGCAACCTGATGCAGCGTTGCTGCTGTCTCATCTCCAACAGATGGAACAATTAGCTGTGATTCGCAGTCATCGAAAAGTCGATGCCATGATGATTAAGCTGCTGAATTGGTTAGCAAAGCGATTCGGACGAGAAGTAGAAGCTGGAAATTTAATTGATCTGAAGCTCACCCATCAAGATATTGCGGATGTGTTGGGAACAACGCGCGTGACAGTGACACGGATTCTTGGACAATTTGAGGAACAAGGCGTGATTGAGCGATCGCTGCGTCGCATTGTCTTGCGAGAATCGGAAGCTTGGCACTATGAAATTTAAGTCTTAATTTCAAGCTTGAAATTAAGACTTAAATCATACGATTCGTCTTGATCTGGATTCGAGCTTCTAATGGCTCTGAGTCTTCTGATTTCAAAGGATGCTGTTCAAAATGCAGCTTGCTTGCTCAGAGCGCTAAGTTTAGTGCATGAGGCAAATATAAATCTCGATGAGCAGAGTACCACTGCACAGTATTCATCAGTCCCTGTTTTAGAGCAGTTTTCGGCATCCAACCGAGTATTGACCGAGTATTGTCCAAGTTTGCTACACGAACTTGCTCCATAGGTCGATCAGGTAATGCACCAAATAGAGGCTGAATACTCGGATCGATCAAGCGATTCAGGTTTTGAACAATCTCTGAAATAGGAGTCAAGCGACTTGACCCTAGCTCGAAAGTACACCCTTCTATATTGGGCACGTGAGCGGCTGCGATTAAGCCATCCACAACATCATCTACGTAAACCCAATCGACCTGACGCTGACCACTGCTTAACTGTGGCGCTTTTCCTTCTAATAATGAAAGAGTCACGTAAGGAATCAGCTTCTTGATATCTTTCTGGGCTGGTCCATACACCATAAAGATACGAGCATTGACGATCGGGACTTGATAGAGCTGATAGAACATCTGGGCATAGGCACTGCTTGCCCATTTTGCGGCAGCATAGGGCGAGGATGGAATGGGAACATCGCCCGCATTTGGCTCTTCTAATGATCCGGCTAAGACAATCCTCTGTCCGCCAAATTCAGCCATCAGCGTTAGCAGATTGACCGTGCTCACCAAATTATTTTCTAGAGTCGATCGCACAGCATCCATGCTACGTGAACCTGATACATAGCTTGCTAAGTGAAAGACAATATCAGGCTTAATGCTCTTCCAAATTTGCCGCAGCTCATCAAAATTTTTCACATCTCCCTGAAGCCACTGCATCGCGGCATGAGGCGATGATCGCTTCAGTCGAGAGATTCCATAAACCTCTGCTCCAGAGCAAAGGAGCTGTCGGCAAAGATGTTCTCCAATGAAGCCAGACGCGCCTGTGACTAATACCTTTTGTGTGCTAAACAACTGGGGCAAATTCATATTTTTGATAGTAAGGTAAGCTGACTTTTTACTTCTGAAAATAACTGAGCAATGTGAACTACATAATGCTTATCTTCTGCTCGGACTAATTGTTTCTAATTAGTGAAAGCTCATCTTGAAGGTTTTGCCTAATTAGACTTTTAGAACAAACAGCTAAAACTTTGCAAGGATTTTGGGCAGATTTCTACATTTTGGATGATACGACGGTATTGTTGTCTGAAATTGCTTTGTGCACCCTTATCCTGACTCTAACAACAAAGAGTGAAATAAGGATGAAATTTTTTGTGATGAAATTCCCCAGAACTTTTCCGAGGATCAGAGAAAATAACATTTAGAAATATTGCTTTAAGTTGCGACATTTCATCTTGATTTCATCCTTATCTGCTAATAATGCAAATAGCAGCTAGAGTGATCGATTTTAGGTAGAAAGTGCGAACGCTATGCGAATTCTTCTTGTTGAGGATGAGCCAGACTTAGGGAGTGCGATCGAGAAAGCGCTAACGCGCGAACGTTACATTGTCGATTGGACAAAAAATGGTAATGAAGCTTGGGAGTATCTCACTCAATCCCAAGCACAGTATATGCTGGCTGTGATTGATTGGATGTTGCCTGGTTTGTCTGGGATTGAAATCTGCAATCGGCTTCGGGCACAAAGAAAATCATTGCCTGTGCTGCTCCTAACTGCACGAGATAGTATCAGCGATCGTGTGACTGGATTAGATGCAGGCGCGGATGACTATCTGGTTAAACCGTTTGGCATGGCAGAATTGCTTGCCCGACTGCGAGCGCTGCAGCGTCGATCCCCTCAAGTTCAAGCTCAGACTCTTCAGGTTGGCTCGCTCATCTTAGACTATGGTTCCTCTTGTGTGAAGCTTCAAGCATCAGAGGCAAAAGTCCTGCTGACTGCGAAGGAATTTCAACTTCTGGAGTATTTGATGAAGCATACGAATCAAATCGTCAGTACTGAGCAAATCCGCAATCAGCTTTGGACACTCAACTCAGACTCGGTGAGTAATGTTGTTGCGGCACAAGTGCGCCTACTGCGTCGAAAGTTGGCAGAACAAGACTTAGGTCACGCGATCGAAACAGTTTATGGACTAGGATATCGATTGAATCTTCCCACATAAGGCTTATGTAGAGCTTATGCACCAAAATCGACTGTTTAATCGAACGCGACTACAGCTTGCAGCTTGGTATGCAGGAGTTATGGGAGCGATTTTGGGTGTTTGTGGCGTTGCGGTTTATCTACATCTAGCAGAAACTCATTTTGAAGCGATCGCTGGCGAAATTCAAACCTTAGTAGGGTCTTTACATGACAGCATTGAACCGATGCTCGAAAAACCGGGCGAACTGCATCCGCGTGTCAGGCAGATTCTTCCCGGACTTTGTGTTGGAGGTCAGCTTTGCCGCCCGGTTAAAACATCACATATTCATGTTTTAGGAGCCGATTACCAAGATCCCTACTATGTGAGATTCACAAACCTATCCTTCCAAACATTAGCAACAGTTAACACTCCCCCCCCGGCAGATTCTGCTGCTCAAGGCAAAAATTGGCAAATCCTCACAGACGAGAAAGGACGACGCTATCATCAATTCTCAATGGTGTTGACGACTTCAGCAGGGCAGCCTTGGGGCTATATTCAAGTTGGACGATCGCTCTCTGGATATCAACGATATCTTGCCTCGCTGAAAGTGTTTCTGCTGATTGGCTTACCGATAGCAATGGTGTCAATTGGGGGAGCAAGCTGGTGGCTAGCCGGATTAGCGATGCAGCCTGTGTATAATTCGTATCGACAAATCCAGCAATTCACCGCAGATGCTGCCCATGAACTGAGAACGCCTCTTGCTGCAATTCAAGCGACGGTTGAGACAACCTTAGGTACAGAAAATCTGAACTTGATTGAAGCTCAGACGACTCTGCAAACGATTACTCGTCAGAATCAGAGGCTGGCTCAAATCGTTCAAGATCTGCTGATGCTGTCTCGGATGGATCTGAAAGTCTTACCGACTAAACATCAGAACTGTTGTTTAGATGATTTATTGCACGATTTAGTTGAAGAATTTGCTGCTTTCGCGATCTCCGCTAAAGTTTCCTTAGAACTCTCAATCCAGGCTCAAGATCTCTATGTTGTTGGAGATGAAGAACAGCTCTACCGTTTAGTCATGAACCTGATTACGAATGCCATCCAATATTCGTATCCTGGTGGGACTGTAATGTTGCGATTGCTCAAAGAAGACTCGACTGCCATCATTCAAGTTGAAGATACAGGGGTTGGAATCGAGACAGCGGAGCAGACTCGAATTTTTGACCGATTTTATCGTGTGAACCAAGACCGCTCTCGGCAGACGGGCGGGGCAGGATTGGGACTGGCGATCGCTCAAGCGATTGTGGAGCTTCACAAGGGAAGTCTTAAAGTTCAAAGCCAATTCGGAAAAGGGAGTATTTTTACACTTCGCCTGCCGCTTAAGACTTAGCCATGATCGAGCCATGACTTGCATTGAGCGTTCTCAATCGTCCGCACCTACTGATAGACAGATTGTATAGGTTGAATATTTCTTGTTAGTCTCAGGTAGAGGAAACACTGACTATAGTTCTCTAAGTGAGCAGGGCGCTTTCTAATTTCCTTGATGGGCTTGTGGTAGAAGTATTGAATGCGATCGCATTTTCTTGAATGTGCTTAAAAAATGGTCAAGCCGAATCCTCCTAGTCAACACCGCAGTCCTTTTCTCAATTGGCTGCTAGAAGAAGAACATCACGAGCGAGAAGGACCCTATCACAAAGCACAGACTGAGCGGAAGTACCCTTGGTGGCAAGTGATGTGCTTAACGGGGGTGGATTATTTTTCAACGCTGGGATATCAGCCTGGGATTGCTGCCTTAGCTGCAGGGGCGTTATCTCCGATCGCGACATTTATCTTAGTCTTACTCACTTTGTTTGGAGCCTTACCGATCTATCGGCGAATTGCAATGAATAGTCCGCATGGAGAAGGCTCGATCGCGATGCTCGAACATTTACTAGCATGGTGGCAGGGCAAGTTTTTCGTACTCTGTCTCCTCGGCTTTGTCGCGACCGATTTTATCATTACGATTACACTCTCTGCCGCAGATGCCACTGCACATATTGTAGAGAATCCGATGGTTCCGGAATTTCTGCACAGTCAGACAGTGGGTATTACGCTGATGCTGATTACATTACTCGGAATTGTGTTTTTGCGAGGATTTCGAGAAGCGATCGGGCTTGCTGTAGTGCTGGTATTTGCTTATCTTGCTTTGAATTTAATCACGATCTCAGTGAGTGCCCTGCACATTTTGAATCAACCGAGCGTGATTACAGATTGGCAAGCGGCTCTCTTTGCCGATCGCAGTAATCCGATTCTTTTACTGGCATCGGCTGCTTTACTCTTTCCCAAGCTTGCATTAGGGCTATCTGGGTTTGAAACGGGCGTGGCAGTGATGCCACTCGTGCAAGGAAGTGGAAACGACACAGAACCAAAACCGCGTGGCAGAATTCGCAATACTCACAAATTGCTGCTGACTGCGGCTGTGACGATGAGCGTTTTCTTGATTGCGAGTAGTCTGGTGACGACGCTGTTGATTCCAGTTGCAGAATTTCAACCCGGCGGTGCAGCAAATGGGCGAGCATTAGCATATCTCGCTCATCGCTACTTGGGAAGTGGATTTGGAACACTTTACGACCTCAGCACAATTTCGATTCTATGGTTTGCTGGAGCGTCTGCAATGGCAGGACTGCTCAATATTGTGCCGCGTTATCTGCCGCGCTATGGCATGGCTCCAAATTGGGCAAGAGCTGCCCGACCGCTGGTGTTGGTTTATATTGCGATCGCGTTTACGGTGACGGTAGTTTTTCAAGCAGATGTGGAAGCTCAAGGGGGTGCTTATGCAACTGGCGTATTAGTGTTAATGAGTTCGGCAGCATTTGCGGTGACACTCTCTGCTTATCGCCGTAGAGCTACCCGCAGTATTTTGCTCTTTGGCTTAATTACGTTAGTTTTTGTTTATACCACTGTTGTTAACATTATTGAACGTCCTGAGGGCATTCGGATTGCGGCTTTGTTTATTGCCACGATCGTGATTACGTCACTGATTTCTCGGATTTGGCGATCGACCGAATTGCGAGTTGAGCGAATTGATCTAGATGCAAGTGCCCGTCAGTTGATCAACGATGAACGTGCTCATATGATTCGACTGATTGCGAATCGTAAACAGGCAGGGGATTGGCAAGAATATTTTCTCAAAGAACAACAAGTTCGTGAAGATAACCATATTCCAGATGCAGAGCCGATTCTATTTTTAGAAGTTGAGATCTCGGATGCGTCGGAATTTTCCGAAACGATTCAAATTCAAGGCGTTGAAGTGGGAGAATATCGAATTTTGCGTGCCCGGAGTGCCGCAGTCCCAAACGCGATCGCTGCGATTTTGCTTTACTTGCGCAACGAAACGGGTAAGCTGCCCCATGTCTATTTTGGATGGGCAGAAGGTAATCCCGTGAAGTATTTGGCACGATTTATTCTATTTGGTGAGGGTGATATTCCAGTGTTGACCCGTGAGGTATTGCGGAAAGCAGAACGCGACCCTCAACAGCGTCCTAGAATTCACGTAGGCGGATAATCTCGATTTTGAATGGATTTGAGAAATGAAAAAATTGGAATTTGAGCTAGAATTCAAATTTCGGCTCGATGCTTTTGGGATGGCAAGACTACATCCTATTTTTACCGTTTAGGTGGTTGCAGATGCTTCAACGATCCAATCTCCGTGTTGTGATGAGCGCGCTTCTCATCGGTCACATGAACTTGACAATGGTCGGCTGTGCAAGTTCTACTCCATCTTCTGCGCCACCAGGACAGAGCGGATCAACCCCGATCGCAGAAGCTCAACCCAAGCAGACCCCAAATTCATCGGAGAGTTCAGGCGCTCAACCCGAAAAAACCGAGGCTCCAGCTAGTACCCAACCAACAGCAGAAGTAAAGCCCAAATCTCAGTCTGTCCCATCCTCGAAAACCTCTGCCTCGTCTGAAATTGCGATGCCGGATATTCCTCAGGATAAAGTGATCAGCGCGGTTAAAGCAGATTGGAATGGAGATAGTATCACCGATCGCGCAATCTTAACTGTTTCAGAAGCCGATGCTACGGAGACGGATCTGCTGATCTATCTTTCAGATCCGTCTCAAAAGTCTAGACTTGCACTGAGTAAGCGAAATGTTGCTTGGCGTGGCGCAATGTATGGCACACAGCCTTCGCTGTCCGTAAACCCTCAAGGTTCTCTCGTCATCAATTCTGCAAATGATGCGATTGGTCGCGATCGCTGGAGCAAAAAGATTACAGCGATGTACGAAAATGGAGAGTTTGTTGTGGCAGGGTACACCTACTCTTATCACGACACGCTTGATCTTGCAGTGGGTGGTACTTGTGATGTGAATTTGCTGACAGGCAGAGGTGTGAAGAATAATCAAGAATTTAGAACAACGCTCAAACCGATGAATTTGGAAAATTGGACAGAGGATTCTGAACCCAAAGAGTGTAATTTCTAATGAATCTGAGTGCGATCGTATTAGCGGGTGGAAATAGTTCTCGAATGGGTCAAGACAAAGCTCTACTTGAGATTGATGGGGTTCCTCTACTCAAACGAACTTGTGATGCAGCAAGACACTGTACTGATTTGATTTATATTGTGACTTCGTGGCGCGATCGCTATGAGCCAATGGTGTCTGACGTGCAATGGATTGAAGAATCCAGTCCGCGATCGCCGATTGTTGGTTTTGCAGAAGCACTTGAACAGGTTGCGACTGAGTGGGTTTTACTACTCGCTTGCGATTTGCCTCGATTGCGGGGTGAGACGTTGAAACAGTGGACAACTCAACTCGCAGAAGTATCGATCGTAGTTGCAAAAACTGAGCAGAGATGGGAACCTTTGTGTGGATTTTACCGCCGCGATTGTCTACCAAGTTTGCAACGCTACATTGCACAAGGTCAGAGGTCGTTTCAGCATTGGTTAGATGCTGAAGTTGTCCAAGAGTTAGTAGTATCCGATCGTCAAATCTTGTTTAATTGCAATACTCCCGATGATTTGAAACAATGTCTGCCTTAATTTTAATTTGCTCAGCACTGCTTGATTTCTGGATTGGTGATCCGTGGAATTGGTTGCATCCAGTGCAGGTGATGGGTTGGGTGATCGAGCACTTTAAGCAAGTTACTTTTCGGCTTACTAAAAATGCGATCGCGCTGCGAATTGCAGGCGTGATTTTAACGATTGGATTAGGATTTGGAAGTGCTGGTATCAGTTGGGGGTTGATTCAGCTTGGAACATTCCTGCATCCGATTTTAGGAAGTGCGATCGCGGTCGTTTTACTTGCAAGCTGTTTTGCTGGACGGAGTTTGAGACGGGCAGCAGAAGATGTGATTGCAAGATTGGATCATTTAGATGAAGCGCGATCGCAACTTCGGCTTTATGTCGGGCGTGACACAGAGCATTTGTCAAAACCTGAGATTCTTAGGGCAGTTCTGGAAACTGTCACCGAGAATTCAGTCGATGGAGTGATGGCTCCATTGTTTTATGCCTTGATTGGGGCATTTACGCCTGTGGGAAGTGTTGCATTTGCGATCGCGTATAAAGCCGTTAGCACGCTCGATTCAATGATTGGATATCAGGCACCGCCTTTCACGGATCTTGGTTGGTTTAGTGCTAAAACTGATGATGTTTTGACTTGGTTTCCTTGTCGATTGACTGTGTTGACATTGGGTTTAATATCCGGCAGACCGTCTGAGGTATGGAAGCTGTGCCAGCGAGATGCACCTCAAGATCCAAGTCCTAATTCTGGATGGAGTGAATGTATCTATGCGGCTATCTTGAAGGTGCAAGTCGGTGGTGTGAATTACTATCAAGGAGTCGAAAAACATAAACCTCTGCTCGGAGAGCCTTTACAAGAGATCACAGTTGATACGATTTATCAAGCGCTCAGTTTGACGCGGGTTTGTTTTTTGAGTTGGTTAGCGATCGCATGTTTATTTTTACTACAGCACTTGCTGCTAGGCACTTTCGCAACTTAAACCTCAATCACTGCCTTTAAACCTAATCCTCTGATTTAGAAAGTTCATCAGGAGCAATGAGCTTTTGCTGCATCGCGATAATCGCGGCTTGAGTGCGATCGCGAACTTCTAGCTTCTGCAAGATAGCATGGACATGAACTCGCACCGTTCCGGGTGTAATGTATAGTATTTCAGCGATTTCTTGATTCGTTTTTCCGCGTGCGATCCATGCCAAAATTTCTTGCTCTCGTTGAGTCAGAGCCACTTTAGGATGATCCGGATCAGAAGTTCCTTGATGTTCAAAAGCAGCTCGAATTTCAGTCGTCGCGGTCGCATCCCACCATGATGCACCTGCTGCTACTGACTGAATCGCCAGAATCAGAAGTTGAGAAGGGCATCCTTTCAGACAATATCCTTGTGCCCCAGCTTCGATCATCCGATTGACGATCGCTTTTTGAGTATGAGACGTGAGAACTAGCACAGGTAGTGTCGGTACACACTGCCGAATTTGCCGACAAGTTTCAATTCCTCCAAGCCCTGATAGCCCAATATCTAAGACAACAATGTCGAGCGCTTGCGACTTAACTAGATCGAGTGCCGTTTCTCCATCTTCTGCTTCTGCGACAACCTCTAAGTTTGGTTCTCGATCGAGACGAACTCGCAAACCGAGACGGAATAGTTCATCATCTTCAACAAGAAGAATTTTTAGCGGTGGAGATGCCATCTTACACGACAGGGGAGTGAGGGAGAGTTGGCAGGCGAAATGCAAATACTGCTCCTCTTACCTGACCATTTTCTGCCCAAATTGTACCGCCATGTGCCTCGATAATTTGACGCGATAGATAGAGTCCGAGTCCAGACCCTTTGGTTTGACGATCGCTCTGTCCCTGATAAAATCGCTCAAATAGATGCAGAATTTCTTCAGACTGCACGCCTGCCCCGGTATCGATTACTTTTACCGTTTGATAAATTGAGCCAGGTTCTAGCGCAATTTCAACTTTGCCACCGCGAGAAGAATGATGAATGGCATTGGTCAGCAAATTTGCAATCACCCGCTGAAGCTGTAGCGGATCACCTTTGACCCAGAGAAATTTGCGAAAATCCGAAGCTCCATAATTCAGTGAAATATGAATGCGACGACTGGCTGCAAGTTCTCTCAGGGTTGTTGTGACTTCTTCTGTCAGTTTTACGAGATCGACAGGAACTGCATTGAGTTGAATGCCCTCATTATCGTTGCGGTAGACATCTAATAATGTTTCAACGATCTGTAAGGTGGTTCGATGACTTCTCATCATCATTGCTAGAACAGGTTGTTGGGCAGACTGCACCTCGCCAAAACTACCCTGTTGAAATGCTTTTAATGTTTCAATTGCTCCCAGTAACGGGGTTTTCAGATCATGTGTCAAAGTAGAAGCAAAATCTTCTCGAAGACGTGCAAGTTGTTCTTGGGATTTTAATTGACTCTGCTGTTGTAAGACAGTTTGCTGATATGACCGATTGCGATCGCTCAACATCCCTGTTACTACGATCGCGATTGTTGCGATGATTCGATTTGAGATCATTGCAGCATTAATGATCTCAAAATTGGGCAGCCAAACGTTGAGCATGGTCAGAATGCAAGCGATCGCCGTCAGTGTAAAAACGGCGCGTCGGCTCAAATGATGACTCGCAATCAGAATAGGACCAATGTATAGATAGCCAAATACATAGGCAGAAGGCGTGGCATATTCTAGGACAAATACGATCGCGAACAGAAATACGATGAGCCAGAATGCGTGAAGATGCCAATCTTTAGAACTAACAAACAGCTTGAAGAGTGACATTGGGCTGATCCGGAGGAGTCCTTTCTCAAAGTTTAAGCGATCTGCTTGAGAAAAAGGATGTTTCAATTCGCGTTTAGATGCAATCTATATCTATGCTAATAGCGCTTTCCTAAACACGACTCAGTGGAAGATATAGACGAGGCCCGTTTCAAAGTTATACCTTGTCAGATCGACAAAATCGTTCATGATAGTTCTCAGAGACGATTCAAATGCTTCGCGTGTTCGCTGCATTACGCTTCAAGTTTGAGCAAAAACAACTACTTCAATTTTTCTGTTGGAGTTCGAGATAAATTATGCTGGAAGGATGGTTTCAAATTGCGTTAACGCTGCTGATTGTAGTAGTGATTACCCCTTTTTTAGGTGGGTATATGGCGCGCATCTACTTGGGTCAGCGATCGTTACTTGACCCCGTGCTCAATGCGATCGAGTCGAGAATTTATCGCTTGAGTGGCTGTCAAGCACAGGAAAACATGACGGGCTGGCAGTATGCTAGAGCCGTATTGTTTAGCAATGTGGCGATGTCATTGCTGCTGGCTTTTATTTTGTTTGGTCAAGGCTGGCTTCCGTTGAATCCGACTTATCTCAGTTCGCCAACTTGGGATACGAATTTACATACAATCATTTCATTTATTACGAATACCAATCAGCAGCATTATTCTGGCGAAACGACCTATAGCTATTTTGCTCAGGTTGCTGGTTTAGGCTATATGTTCTTTGTCTCAGCAGCAACAGGGATGGCAGTGGGTGCTGCTTTTATCCGAGGGCTGACAGGTAGACCGCTTGGTAATTTTTATGTGGATCTGATTCGGACGATTACGCGGATTCATTTGCCGATCGCAATCTTGATCACGATTGTTCTTATCGCTGCTGGAACTCCGGAAACCCTCGGAAGTCCTATAGTCGTTCCGACTTTAGAAAATCCAGCAATCAGTCAAGCGATCGCACGCGGCCCGATCGCTCACTTTGAAGCAATGAAGGAACTTGGGGAAAACGGGGGTGGATTCTTTGCGATTAACTCAGCACACCCATTTGAGAATCCCAATCCGCTCACGAATCTCATCCAGATTATGAGCATGGTTGCTTTACCTGCTTCTTTTATCTACACCTATGGTGTGATTGCAAACAATCGTAAGCAAGCTTGGCTCGTCTATGGGCTAGTCATGTTCCTATTTATTGGCTTCGTCATTATCAATGGGATTGGGGAGTACAATGGCAATCCGGCAGTTAACGCGCTGCTTGGCGGTCAGGCTCCGAACCTAGAAGGAAAAGAAGTCCGCTTTGGTTGGGCACAATCGGCACTTTATGCCACGATGACGACTGGAACCATGACTGGAGCCGTCAATAGCTTGTACGACTCGTTTATGCCCAATGGTGGCTTTGTCACGCTCTCCAACATGCTGCTGCAAATTGTCTGGGGTGGACAAGGAACGGGCACAGCTTACCTTTTTGCTTACTTGCTTCTGGCAGTGTTTGTCACAGGATTGATGGTTGGTAGAACGCCAGAATTTTTGGGACGCAAGATCGAAAAGCGGGAAGTCGTGCTAGCGAGTTTTCTGATTTTGCTGGTGCATCCGATCGCGATTCTCCTACCTAGTGCGATCGCATTATCATTACCCAGTGCGCCTGATGGTGCGACGGCTCAAGGCTTTTTTAACGGTATTACTAATCCTGGCTTTCATGGCATGACTCAACTCCTGTATGAGTATGCGTCTGCTGCTGCAAACAATGGGTCTGGATTTGAAGGATTACTCGATAGTCAACCTGCACCCTCTGCATTGTGGTGGAACTTGAGTTGCTGCTTTAGTCTACTAGCAGGTCGTTATATTCCAATGGTTTCACTGCTGTTGCTTGCTGATAGCATGTCCCGCAAACAGCCTGTGCCTTTAACGAGTGGAACATTGAGAACTGATACCGGATTATTCATTGGTGTGACAGCAGGTGTGATTTTAATTCTCGGCGCACTCACATTCTTCCCTGTCTTGGCACTTGGACCGATCGCTGAAGCCTTTCAAATTGCTAGAGGCGGTTAGTTTGATCAACGACTAGAGTTATTTACTTCAGGATAACATTTCAACTGTTATGAAATCTATGCCGTCTCATTCAGGAAAATTGCCTCAGGGATCTCGTGACAATCGCAAACATACCGCTAAAGTCAAGCTGGATGGCTTGTATCAAAAAGCCGTCAAAGAGGCATTTGTTAAACTTGACCCGCGGATTGTCGTTAAAAATCCGGTGATGTTTGTGGTTTGGCTCGGTACGATCGTGACTTTGCTCGTCACGCTGGAGCCAAACTTATTTGGAACCGTGCAAGCTGATGTGAATCAACAACGCCTGCTCAATGGCATCATTACGTTGATTCTATTTTTTACAGTTGTTTTTGCGAATTTTGCAGAGGCAGTTGCAGAAGGACGTGGAAAAGCTCAAGCAGATTCACTGCGATCGACGCGATCGGATACTTCTGCTTTAAAAGTTTTTCCCAATGGCAAAACTCAGCAGGTGAGTTCTACTGCACTACGGCGAGGTGATTTGGTTCGAGTCGTGGCTGGAGACATGATTCCAGCTGATGGGGAAGTGATCGAAGGCATTGCTTCTGTAGATGAATCTGCAATCACTGGAGAATCGGCTCCGGTGCTGAAGCAACCCGGTACAGACATTATGAGTTCGGTTACGGGTGGGACTCGCATTATTTCTGACCAATTGTTACTCAAAATTACTCAAGATCCGGGGCAAGGCTTTATCGATCGGATGATTGCCCTCGTCGAAGGCGCAGCACGCACGAAAACGCCGAACGAGATTGCTTTAACTGTGTTACTTGCAGTTCTGACCCAGGTGTTTTTGATTGTGGTTACGACCGTTCCCCCAATTGCAAACCATGTTGCAAACTTTTTAGAAACAACGCTCGGAGGAGAGGTCGCAAATAGCTTCCGCTTGGGAGCCAGCATCGCGATTTTAATTTCGCTGCTCGTGGCATTAATTCCGACGACAATCGGGGGCTTGTTGAGCGCGATCGGGATTGCGGGAATGGATCGAGTGGCGCAGTTTAACGTGATTGCGACTTCTGGACGAGCTGTTGAAGCTTGTGGAGATGTCAATACACTCGTGCTTGATAAAACTGGAACGATCACGCTTGGGAACCGTCTCGCTGACGAGTTTATTCCAGTGAATGGTCATTCACTCGTAGAGGTTGCCGATATCTGTCTTGCTGCTAGCTTATTCGATGAAACCCCAGAAGGACGATCAATTGTCCAGCTCGCTCAAAATTTAGGTGCGAATTTTGCCTTAAATGGAAAAGCGGCTGAAGGGGTTGAATTTTCAGCTCGAACTCGCCTGAGTGGGACAGATATTGGAGGCATTGAGTATCGTAAGGGAGCAGTGGATGCTGTGAAAGGCTTTGTGCGATCGCGAGGTGGACAGGTTCCTGCTGCACTCGACGAAGCTTATGAGCGTGTCTCTCGATTCGGAGGAACGCCGCTTGCGGTCTGCCAAGGCAGTGATATGTACGGCGTGATCTACCTTAAAGACATTGTAAAACCGGGACTTCGCGAACGATTTGATCAACTCCGTCGCATGGGAGTCAAGACGATTATGCTAACTGGAGATAATCGCATCACAGCTTCAGTCATTGCTCAAGAAGCAGGGGTGGATGATTTTATTGCAGAAGCGACTCCTGAAGACAAGATTGACGTGATTCGCCGCGAACAATCTGAAGGTAAGCTCGTTGCGATGACGGGCGATGGAACCAATGATGCGCCTGCTCTCGCTCAAGCCAATGTCGGCTTAGCAATGAATTCTGGCACACAGGCTGCGAAAGAAGCTGCCAATATGGTTGATCTAGATTCTGATCCGACTAAACTGATTGACTTAGTGACGATTGGCAAACAGCTTCTCATTACCCGAGGAGCATTGACCACATTCTCGATCGCGAATGACATTGCGAAGTATTTTGCAATCATTCCTACTATCTTTGCTGCTGCTGGAATTGGTGCATTGAACATTATGGGTTTAAAGAGTGCAGAATCCGCGATCGTATCTGCCTTAATCTACAACGCGCTGATCATTCCTGTACTGATTCCATTAGCCCTAAAAGGTGTGCAATTTCGTCCGCTCACTGCCGATCAATTGCTCAAGCGCAATATGTTGGTCTATGGCTTGGGTGGCATTGTTGCACCTTTTATTGCGATTAAAGCGATCGACCTGATTTTGCCGTTATCCTAGTAACCCGCTATGAAATTCAATTTACCTCACAATCTCACTCCAGTGTTTGAAGATACGATCGAAATGCTTTTAGCATGGCGCAGAAGAAAACTGCCTCTGTATTTGTTCTTGGCACTTTGTTTTAATCTTGTTCTTGCACCTGTGGTCTATGCTGCTAGTAGTTCTCAGCTTTCTCGCTCCCAAGCTTGGTCACTGGGACTACTTGGCTTATTAATCGTTGCGTTGTCTGTTTACTTGTTTTTTGTGATGTTTGCGCCGGAGAAATTCTAAAATGAGCTTTGTACGTGAGGCAGGTAGAGCCGTTCGTTCTACTTTCGTTCTTTGGGTTCTGACTGCTTTGATTTATCCATTTGTGATGATTGCGATCGGACAAATTGCCTTTCCATTTCAAGCAAATGGCAGTTTGATCAACAACGCTCAGGGACAACCGATTGGCTCAGCTTTAATTGGGCAACCGTTTACCAGCGATCGCTATTTCAATAGTCGCCCTAGTACTACAAACTATAGTACTGCCGATCCAAAAGCAGATTCGCTAGGGGTATTAAAAACAGGGGTTTCAGGTGCGAGTAATCTGGCTCCGAGTAATCCCGCTTTGCTCGATCGCATCAAAGGCGACATTCCCAGATTGCAGAAAGCAGGTGTGAAACCGACAGCCGATTTAGTTTACACATCAGGGTCAAGTCTTGATCCACATATCACACCCGAAGCAGCAAAAGCACAAATTGATCGAGTCGCAAAAGCACGAGGACTGCAACCGAATCAGATTGAAGCTTTGATCACCCAAAATACTGAGAATCGCTTCTTAGGCATTTTTGGTGAACCCGGAGTAAATGTATTAAAGCTGAACTTAGCGTTAGATGCTCTCAAACCTGCTCGGGCATCGTAACTGCAAAATCTAAGAGGCTAACTTAGAACTGTATTTGAGAGTGCAGATGCTCTTGATCGCATTATGATAATGAATGCTTCTAGTGTGGCATTGCTCATGAAAGTTCGTAGCCTCGTTGCAGTTAGTCTTGTTGTTGTCATTGATGCGTCGCTGGTCAAAGCGCAAACTATTTATCTCGATCGCGCTCAACAGGGCATGGTGACATCGGCGCACCCTATCGCCAGCGAGATTGGTTTGAGCATTCTCAAACAGGGAGGAAATGCGATCGATGCTGCGGTTGCTACGACCTTAGCGATTTCGGTTGCAGAGCCGTTCTCTGCTGGCATCGGTGGTGGGGGCTTTCTGATGTTTTACCAAGCGCAGAAAAATGAAACGAAAGCCCTGGATTTTCGAGAACGTGCGCCTCTGAAAGCAACTCAAAACATGTATTTAGATGCTCAGGGCAAAGTTCGCCCGAACAGTAGCATTAATGGTTACTTAGCAGTCGCTACACCTGGAACAATTGCAGGACTCTACGAAGCGCATCGGCAATATGGAAAATTACCTTGGAAGACGGTTGTTGCTCCGTCTGTGAACTTGGCTCAATCTGGTTTTCCGGTGAGTCATCGGTTTACGGAAGCAACCACATCACGGAAGTTTCAAAATGCCGAGGCTCAGAAGATTTTTACCCATCAGGGCAAGCCTTATCAGCCGGGTGAGATTTTCAAGCAACCTGATTTAGCAGCAACTCTAAGCACGATCGCAGTTGATCCGAATAGCTTCTATCAAGGTAAAATTGCCAATGCGATCGTCAATGATATGCGAGTCAACAAGGGGCTAATTACTCTCGAAGACCTCAAACAATATCGTCCGATCTGGCGTACTCCCGTATGTGGAGATTTTCGCCAAGCGCGGGTCTGCTCCATGCCGCCGCCTTCATCGGGTGGAGTGCATTTAATTCAGATGCTCAATTTGGTGAGTGATACGGATCTTAAAACAATGGGTTGGCGCAATCCAGATTCGTTGCATCTTCTGGCTGAATCGATGCGAATCGCTTACGCCGATCGTGCAACTTATCTTGGCGATCCTGACTTTGTGAAAGTTCCGGTATCTGCCTTGATCAGCCCTGCTTACGCGAAACTTCGGCGTTCAGAAATTAATCCCAAAAAAGCTGCTCCTTCGGTGAAACCAGGCGATCCAGCAGTCTTACAAAAGCTTTCAAAAGAATCGACGGAAACGAGCCATCTCACAGTGGTCGATCGCGATCGCAATGCAGTCAGTCTTACTTTTACAATCAATCTGGGTTTTGGGGCGGGAATTGTTGCGAAAGGAACTGGAATTGTTTTGAACAATGAGATGGATGATTTTGCGATCGCGCCGAATACTCCGAATGCGTTTGGTTTAGTCGGGGGGCAAGCGAATGCGATCGCGCCTCGCAAAACGCCGCTTTCGAGCATGACTCCCACAATCATTACTGAAAATGGAAAGCTCCGAATGGCAGTAGGCGCACCAGGCGGAAGCACGATTATTACAACAGTGCTGCAAAGTATTCTGAATGTGTTGGTTTACGAGATGGATGTCCGCCAAGCGATCGCCGCACCTCGAATTCATCATCAATGGCAACCGGATCGATTAAATGTAGAACAACGGGGACTTGATCCCTTGACGATTTCAGACTTACAGCGTCGAGGACATCAAATTTATCAGCGTGGAAATTGGGGCAATGCGAATGCGATCGTCGTTCGTCCAGATGGCGGGTTAGAAGGTGCGGCTGACCCACGCGGCGAAGGCACTGCTGCTGGATACTAAAGAGCTAAAACTGGTTGATCCAGTGATGCAGAACAATCATGAAAACTGCTAATCCAACGATTACCATTGGAATAATTCCTAAACCAGTTTGATTGGCAAGCCAGCCGAGTAAGGTTGGAATGGTTGCTGCTCCTAAACTTGCCGTACTCGTCATCAACCCGATCGCAGAGGGAACTAATGCAGCTTCCACGCGCTGCGGAACGAGCCAGATCACAGTCGGAAAAATTGCCGCCAAAGCAAATCCCATCACAAACAAACTCCAAAGCTGCGTTGGAAAAAGCCACCAAACCCCCGCACTGAACAATAACAATCCGAGTGAATAAATAATCGTGCGGATTGCTCCAAACCAGCGAACCATCTGACCCATCGAAAATCGACCGAGTGTTAAACCTGCCCAATAGCCGCTGACGCTATAGCCTGCAAGCCAAGTTACAGTACCCCGATCGACCGTTTGCACTGTATATGACCAATTCCCGATCGAGGCTTCTGTTCCCACATAAACAGCGAGAAGCAGTGCCGAAAGTACGATCGTCGGAGTCCGAAAAATCATGCGAAGATTCGATCGAGCCGATGCAGTCGCTTCAATTCTCTGAGTTAAAGGGCGATAGTGATGCACAATTGCCCAAATCATTCCAACAATGACAAGCCCGGCAAAGCTCGCAAACACCAAATAGACATAGCGCCAATTAACTTGTGCTTCCAGGAGCGTTGTCGCGATCGCGGGTCCTAATAAAGCACCAATTCCATAGAACGCATGGAGAAAACCCATCTGATTCGCATTTTGCTGATTGCTCGCGATGAACGTATTCATACCAGCATCAATTAGCCCAATTCCGAGTCCTAAAAGCGTGCCCGATGCGACCATCATGCTCCAATGAGTCGTTGAAGCATAAATGGAAAGCGCACTGGTCAGAGAAATGGCTGCCAGTAGAATCATGCGAGCTAAACCGAGATGGCTCACCAATGCGCCACTATTCAATGCAGCGATCACATAGCCTGTAATTTGGCTGAGAAACAAAAAAGTGATACTTGCCGGATTGAGTTGAAATGTTTTCAAAATCGAAGGCAGTAGAACGCCCAATCCACCTTCTGCAATTCCGATCGCGATAAACGAGTAGAATGCTAAAACAATCCCAATCCAGCTAGCATCAGTGCGGCGCTTTGAGAAGACCATACGATTAACTTCGCTGTCCGTTCAGTGTGAAGGTCTGAGTTGAAGTCCCATCTAACACTTCAGCAGTTCCCTTTAACGTGTTCTGAACGACTTGAGCATTGATGCGAACCTGAATGTCTTGACCCTTAAATTTTTGCCGATGTTCGAGTGTGAAACGATCTCCTACAAGTTTGATCTGAGGCAGGCTAATTGTTGTTCCCGCAATTTCCCCGGTAGCACTCGCATTTTGAAAGGTTTGTTTCATCTGCAATGTATAAGGGATAGATTGTCCGGAAGCACTAGAGAGTGTGCCTGTCCAAGTTCCTTCCACAGGTGCGGGAATGATCCAAAGATAAGCCGATCGATTGTTAACTAGCACTCGTTTATCCGGTGTCCAATCTCCCATTGCAAACGCATGAGAAACAACACGGCTGCCTGGTTTGAGGTCACTTAATAGCTTCGGTCGCAGTTGTAAATTGATCTTGGGCAACAGATACAAGGTGACGACTGAGGCTTCACTAAAATTAGTTTGAAAGAGGTCTTGCTGAATAAATTGAACACGATCGCTTACGCCTGCTTCTCTTGCATTTGCATTACTGCGATTGACTAATCCTGGATTAATCTCAACTCCGACTCCTCGTTTTGCGCCGAATTTCTGAGCCGCAGTAATCACTAATCTGCCATCGCCTGAACCTAAGTCATAAACGATGTCCTCTCGCCCAACATTGGCTAATTCCAACATTCCCATCACAACTTCTTCCGGCGTTGGAACATAAGGAACAGCCGGATTGATCAGCTCTGAGCTAGGTTGAGCCTGTGTAATAGTCGGTTGAATAGTAACGACTGACAGTGCAATCAGGACTCCGAGAAACTTGAGCGATCGACGCATGAATTCTTTCCTCACAGTAACCTCTGGAGATCTAACGGATTCAGACGTGCTGGATCATCTATCGGAGAGAGGAGTTGTGTGTGGAGGAGTTGTGTGGGTCTCGTAGTTAGTCGAGGTGGGGAGTGGGGAGTGGGGGGAAGACTAGAAATAATTTTTGCTCCCACTCTCCCTACTCCCCACTCCCTACCCATCACTTACGCTCTGGATGCGCCGACACCTCCGGCGGTGGATTGCCTAGGAAATTCACGGCTGCAATCAATTGATAGAGTCGCCCTAAATCTCGTTGATTAAAATTCAAAATTAATCGGGGTAAGCCATAACTCTCATCTTGGGCTTCTTGTGGCAATGGCTTCGTCTTCTCGATTCTGCCCGTCACTAAAATGTCCCGAAAGCGATCGTTCAACTCATCAACTGCTGCATCACTCAATTCTGTCTTCAAGCGCAGCACTAGCTGGCTGCCGACATAACGGCTAGAGTGATACACCTGATAGAAACTCGAAATCGCGTTACAAGCTACATCGAGATCATCAGTAATGGTATACAGGCTCGGATCATCGGCACTGATCAACCCCCGTTTCATCAACTGTTTGTGAATGTACTCTGACCAGTCGTGCCAATAATGTCCACCCGGTTTGTCAATCAGCACCAATGGCACCGGAGCCGATTTGCCCGTCTGCGTCAGAGTCAAACATTCAAACGCTTCATCCTGCGTGCCAAACCCACCTGGAAACAACGCTAACGCATCACTTTCTTTCAAGAAAAAGACCTTGCGCGTGAAGAAATACTTGAACGGAATTAATTTGGGATCGCCTTGAATAAAATGATTCGCGCCCTGCTCAAACGGCAATTGAATATTCAAGCCAAATGACTTGTCCATGCCAGCCCCTTCGTTTCCGGCTGCCATAATGCCGCCGCCAGCACCCGTGATCACCATGTACCCTTGCTGAGTCACGCATTTCGCAAACTCTTTCGCCTGCTCATACTCTTCCGTTCCAGGCTTAATCCGCGCTGACCCAAAGATCGAAACTTTTCGGATATGCCGATATGGATAAAAGGTGGTAAACGCCCGCTCCATGTCCTGAAGCGACGCATTCAGAATTTTCCAATCTAAGCGATCGATTTCGTCCTGAGAAATTCGGGCAATCAGACCCAGGGCTTGAGCAATCAGCGCACCATGTTGCATCTCGGGCAAATGATCCAGAAGCTCGTTGAGCGTCGATCGTAAAGACTGGACATTCAGCATCGATCGAGAAGGTTGAGGCAAATCCGAAGGGTTAGCAGTCATGTAGATTTTCCTTACAGGGGCATTCTATTTTAGCGAGACAGGGCGCACTGGGAATGCCCGTATCGACACTGAAAAACGCCCTAGCACTCAAGTCTAGGGCGTTATCAGCACTGTGACAAATGAATTTAACAAATGAGACGAATCCAGGCGAATCAAGAAACTTGTCGAAACTGGTCTTAGAGGTGTTTGTCTAAAGTGTTCGATAAGGTGGTCTTGGGAACAGCACCAACGACCATATCAACCCGCTGACCGCCTTTGAAAATCATCAGCGTCGGAATACTACGAATTCCAAATCTGCTGGCAACACCTGGGTTCTCATCGGTATTAAGTTTAACGACTTTGACCTTGCCTTCGTATTGCGCTGCAATCTCATCGACAACAGGCGCAACCATGCGGCAGGGACCGCACCAAGGAGCCCAAAAATCTACGAGAACTGGGACTTCACTCTGAAGCACTTCCTGGTCAAACGACGAATCTGTAACTTGTGCGGTTGCTGACATTACCTGAAAATCCTTGCCTTTGTTTCATTTGACGAAATTCTACCATAGCAAAACGGTCAGGAGTTATTCACATTGCAGACATAAATAGATACATAAAATTAGATACAAAAGTTTTGGATAAGGTTGAATTTTGTAGCGGAATGAAGTGAGGTGGACGGGAGTTTGGAGGGCAGAGAGGGCAGCGTAACGAAATGTCCTTGACGATCGCTGCTTTGAGATGAACCAAACGCAGTAAACTGAAAATCTAATCGTGATTCATTTTGACTCCTGTGACTTTACGCTTGTCTCTCGCAAACCCCGCTCAGAACGAAGAATTGCCCAGAGTACAGCCTTGGCGCGGCTTGATTCATGGCTATCGTCGCTATTTGCCCGTGACAGATCAAACGCCCGTGATCACGCTGCACGAAGGGAATACGCCATTGATCCCGGTTCCTGCGATCGCGCGGGAGATTGGTCGGCAGGTGCAGGTGTTTGTGAAATACGACGGTCTGAATCCGACGGGCAGCTTTAAGGATCGTGGCATGACGATGGCGATCTCGAAAGCGAAGGAAGCAGGCGCGGAAGCGGTCATTTGTGCGAGTACAGGTAATACCTCAGCAGCGGCGGCGGCTTATGCGCGGCGTGGCGGTATGCGAGCGTTTGTGCTGATTCCGGATGGCTATGTGGCGTTGGGTAAGTTGGCGCAAGCGTTGCTGTATGGGGCAGAAGTGCTGGCGATTAAAGGGAATTTCGATCGCGCATTAGAAATTGTGCGCGAGATGTCTCAGAATTATCCGGTAACGCTGGTGAATTCGGTGAATCCCTATCGCTTAGAAGGGCAGAAAACTGCGGCGTTTGAAGTTGTTGATGTGTTGGGCGATGCGCCGGATTGGTTATGTATTCCTGTGGGGAATGCAGGCAATATTAGTGCGTACTGGATGGGATTTAACCAGTATCACCAGGAAGGTCGATCGTCGAAATTGCCCAAAATGATGGGATTCCAGGCGGCGGGATCGGCTCCATTAGTTACAGGTGAGCCATTTAAACATCCAGAAACCTTGGCAACGGCGATTCGGATTGGGAATCCAGCAAATTGGCATAAAGCGATCGCGGTTCGAGATTCCAGCCAGGGCAGTTTTAATGCGGTGACGGATGAAGAAATTCTCCATGCTTATCGGATGTTGGCATCGCAGGAAGGAATTTTCTGTGAGCCTGCGAGTGCGGCTTCGGTCGCTGGATTGCTGAAGGTGAAGGATCAAGTGCCGGAAGGCGCGACTGTGGTTTGTGTCTTGACAGGCAACGGCTTGAAAGATCCAGATTCGGCGATTAAGTTCAGCGAGAATAACTTTAAGCAGGGGATTGAACCCGGTTTGGAGGAAGTTGCGAAGGCAATGGGATTTTAATCACTTGATTCAATCTGTTTAACCAAGTTCTGCTTGAGAGAAGGTTTAAAGGGCGTAGAGAGCCTTGAAAACCTTCTCTTTATTTTTGCTGAATCAAGTTCATCTAGTGCTGACTTAATTGAATGACGATCGAACCTCCCAATATTGTTCACTCCGTCCAATAATCAAGTTAGATAGCCATTCTAGCTAGGGAATTCTAGATTCAAGGGTCTATTCCTATCTGGAGACTAGATGATGGACAAAGCAGGTGTACCAGCTATTGCCCAAAATGAGGCAGTTGCTTATTTAGAACAGGAACTTACTCAAGCTCGCGCAGAGATTGAAACCCTGAAGCAAGCTCAAGCTCAGGAAAAACAACAGCGCGAACAGATCGAGCTTGATTTGAGAGCCTCTCAGCAGATGCTGCAACTTGTGATGGATACATTGCCTGAAGCGATTTTCTGGAAAGATCGAAAGTCAGTGTACTTGGGGTGTAACCAAAATTTTGCAGATGATGCTGGGCTGAATTCTCCTGAAGAGATTATCGGCAAAACAGATTTTGACCTGCCTTGGAAAAGGGAAGAAACAGAGTTTTATCGAGAATGCGATCGTCGGGTCATGCTATCAGGTAAAGCTGAGTTGGGCATTACTGAACCTCAGTTTAATAGTGAAGGTAAGCAGACGTGGCTGGAAACGAATAAAGCTCCTCTACATGATGGTCATGGTCGAATCATCGGGATTCTGGGCACCTACCAAGACATTACAGAGCGCAAGCAGGCTGAAATTGCTTTACAAGAATTGAATCAAAAACTGGAGTTGCAGACGATTGAACTCACAGCAGCCCTAGAGCAATTGCAACAATCCCAACTGCAACTCATCCAGCGGGAAAAAATGTCGGCTTTGGGCAATTTGATCGCAGGTATCGCTCATGAAATCAATAATCCTGTTGGGTTCCTGTCAGGGAATCTACAACCTGCTAAAGAGTATGTGAAGGAATTATTTGAGTTACTCGATTTATACCAGGAAGCAATTCCCCATCCAGGTCAAGCGATCAAAGGGAAAATTGACATTATCGATTTAGACTATCTACGAGAAGACTTGCCAAAACTCTTGCAATCCATGCAAGAGGGTATCAAACGAATTGCTAGCATTAGCATCAGCCTCAGAACTTTCTCTCGGTCTGATACAGAACATCAAGTTCCTTTTCAATTGCACGAAGGGCTGGAGAGTACATTACTCATTCTCAAACATCGCTTAAAGGCAAATGACCAGCGTCCAGCGATTCAGATTACCCAGAACTATGGGGAAATACCTCCCATTCTCTGCTTTCCAGGACAACTCAATCAGGTTTTCATGAACTTGCTAGCCAACGCGATCGATGCTCTGGATGACTCCAATCAAGGGAAAGGTTTTTTAGAAATCCAGGAACAGCCAAACCGCATCACAATTACAACGCAGCTATCGGCTGATCAGCAATCGGCAATCATCAAGATTCAAGATAATGGAATTGGGATGTCGCAGGATATCAAGCATAAGGTTTTTGATAACCTGTTCACGACGAAAGGCGTGGGTAAAGGGACGGGTTTAGGATTAGCGATCGTGCGACAAATCATCGTTGAGAAACATGGTGGAAAGATTGAGTTTGACTCCGAACTCGGACAAGGCACAGAGTTTGTCATTGAGATTCCTGTTGCGATGGTCTAACATCTTCCCTGCGATTCACGAAGTCAAGTTATCTCCAGAAACCTTGGCAACTGCGATTCGGATTGGGAATCTGGTGAATTGGCATAAAGCGATCGCGGTTCGAGACTCCAGCCAAGGCAGTTTTAATGCGTGACGGATGAAGAAATTCTCCATGCTTATCGGATGTTGGCATCGCAGGAAAGAATTTTCTGTGAGCCTGGGAGTGCTTGCGAAGGCAATGGGATTTTAATGTCCTGAGAAGCTCGCTCAATCGATCTAAATGGAGTTTCGTAGTACAAGACACAACGCGATTGGGTGTGCTTGCTACGATTCCATTTAGATAGTTTGAACTTCAGGATGGGGCGAATGGTCAGCACGATTCGATCGACTGTTTATCCGAAAGATTGCACCTTTGCACCTTCGGATTGGGATGCGTTGGCTCCATTTTGGTATCCGATCGCATTTAGTCGAGAGGTCACGGATCAGCCGATTGCTGCAAAGCTTTTAGATCAAAGGTTGGTGGTATGGCGAACCTCAGCAGGCGTTTCAGTTGCAAATGATATTTGCTTGCATCGCGGCATTCCGCTCAGTATGGGCTTTGTGGAAGGCGATCATTTAATCTGCAAATATCATGGGTTTCATTATTCAACAGACGGGCGCTGTGTTTTGGTTCCAGCCGATCCAAATGCTTCAATTCCTGCAAAACTTTGTTTGAAGACTTATCCGGCGATCGAGGCTTACGGTTTAGTCTGGACTTCGCTGGGTGGGGGCGATCATCCCCTGCCTGATTTTCACGAGTGGGACGATTCGGATTATCAGCAAATTTTACCTGAAGCGGTTGATCTTAATGCTGCGGCTGGACGGCAGATGGAAGGATTTCTGGATGTGGCTCACTTTGCTTGGGTACATCAGAAATCGTTTGGCGATCGCAGTAATCCGATTGTGCCGCACTATGAAGTGACAAAAACGCCAACGGGATTACGGGCTGAGTATTTGAGCAATGTCAGCAATTTTCCTAAAGCGATGCAAGATCGCGCCCCGGCAGATTTTCAGTGGATGCGAATTTTTGAAGTCTTTTTACCTTTTACGGCGCGGTTGACGGTGCTATTTCCGAATGAAGGACGGCTTTGTATTTTGAATGCTGCGTCTCCCGTTTCAGCCCGAAAAACTCGCATCTTTTGCCCGATTTGCCGGAACTTCGATAAAGAGATGTCTCTTGAACCGGTGTACGAATTTAACTATCAAGTCTTCGCAGAAGATCAAGAAGTGGTCGAAGCTCAATATCCTGAAGATTTGCCCCTTGAACTGAGGGCTGAATCTCATATTCGGGCGGATCAAACGTCGATCGCATATCGCAAAGGATTAAGTGCGCTCGGTCTTGGTGCAACGTATACGGCTTGATTGCCGTTTTATCTGGCTGAGGTGAATGACGATCGAACTGAGGTGAATGACGATTTAGATTATCGATGAGCGTGTTAGCGTATCGTCGAATGACTTGAAGGGAAAGGGATATCGCTCTCACTTAACCTCGGATACTAAAAACTTGCTGAAGGAATAGAAACTGGCTTCAGCAGCAAGGCTAGTATACGGACGAAGCTCTATACAATCTGCTGAGGCTGTCGGTTAGGTCGTCTGAGTCGTCTTTGAAGACAATCTGTTGGATGTATCTCTTAGGGGCAACTTGTCAAACCTATTCTTTGAATCAGTAGGTAAGGGAATCAAAACCTTTGGAGGAGGTTATCCTTGAGAAAGAGTTATGCCCTCATCGCTGCTTAGCATGTCGAAAAAAGATTATAAGTGGAAACGGTTTTGGTGCCCTCGATTGGGTAGCATAAATCTGACTGATGGTGGTTATTTGTATGATCCAGATGCAGAATGGGGCAAGGCATGTAATCCAGATGTGGTTAGTTTAGAGGCAATCGTTGATGTTCCATGTCTGGTTTTATTAGGAGAACCAGGTATCGGTAAATCTCAGGAACTAGAGAATCTCAAAGCTCTTACAAAAAAGAAAAGTTGCGATTCCAGGAAAGTCTTAGATCTTAATCTACGTTCCTGTAATAACTTAAAGGAGGATCTGTTTAAAGATGAAATCCTTACCGATTGGTTAGGAGATAGTTATCGTCTCTATTTGTTCCTAGATAGTCTTGATGAAGGGCTGTTGAGCATCCCATCTCTGGCAGCAGGCTTAATTGATGAGCTTAAGAAACCAAAATATCAGAATCATATCAAGCGTCTTCATCTCCGTTTAGCATGTCGAACGTTTGTATTCCCAGAAATTTTAGAAGAAGGGCTGAAAGATCTTTGGAAAGAAGCTAACTTTGCAATTTATGAACTAGCCCCGCTTCGCCGTATAGACGTTATCGAAGCCGCGAAAGCTGAGGGTTTTTCTGCTGATGATTTCCTCAAGGAAATCGATCAGAAGGATGTTATACCGCTGGCAATTAAACCAATTACTCTAAAGTTTCTGTTAAATACATACCGCCGCCATAACGGTCAATTCTCTCCAGAACAGAAACTCCATGAACTTTATCTTGAGGGATGTAAGCTTCTCTGTGAGGAAGCGAATGAAAGTCGTCATGCTTCAGACCGCTCAGGCAAATTTGATAGTGAGCAACGTCTAGTTGTTGCAGCTCGAATTGCCGCTGTTATAACATTTGCCAACCGATTTGCTATATGGACTGGTGTTGATCAGGGAAATGTACCCGCTGAAGATATTCTTCTTCAAAAGTTATGTTTCAGTAGCGAAAAAGCAAATGGAGGGCAATTTGAGATTACTAAGAAAGCAATTAAAGAAGTTTTAGATACTGGTTTGTTCTCATCCCGTGGATTACATCGAATGGGATGGGCACACCAAACCTATGCTGAATTTCTAGCTGCTTGGTATTTGACACAACGCGAAATACCGCTAGAGCAGATAACGAAATTAATCTTTTCATCCGAAGATCTAGATCATAAGCTAGTCCCTCAGCTTCATGAAACGGCTGCATGGCTAGCCAGCATGAGACCAGATGTTCTTCAAGAAATCATTAAAACTGATCCGGACGTTCTTTTGCAGGGTGATGTGCCGACCGATGCAGGGGTTAGAGTGTCACTTGTAAATAGCTTACTAACACAGTATGAAGAAGGGAAACTATTTGATAGAGGTGGAAATAACTATCGTCACTACGCAAAGCTCAAGCATCCTGGATTAGTTGAGCAATTATGTACCTATATCTGTAATTCCAGTAACCAAGTTGATGCACGAGATTTAGCGATCGACATTGCTGAAGTTTGCGAAGTCTCTGAGCTTCAGTATGAGTTAGCCGAACTCGCTCTTGACTCAACACAATCAATTTATTTGAGAGTGAGCGCAGCAAAAGCTATTTGTTTTATTGGCGATGCAGATACAAGATCAAAACTGAAGCCTTTGGCTATTGAGCAACTTCCGGAAGATGAAGACGATCGACTTAAAGGATATGCTTTGAGAGCCATCTGGTCAGATCATTTGACTGCAACAGAGCTTTTCAGTTCTCTGACTCGCCCCAAGAAAAGGAATCTAATTGGTTCATACCATATCTTTACTGAATATGAACTTGTCCCAAAACTTCAGCCAAATGATTTAGTTCTTGCACTTGATTGGCTGGTGAAGCAAGGTATCAGATGTTTTGGACATCCGTTTGAGAATTTGGGGAATAAAATCCTTTTGAAAGCATGGGAATATTTTGATCTGCCTAGAGTAACAGAAGGTTTCATCAAGGTAGCTCTAGTTCAGTGGGAAAAACATCAGAAAATTATTACTGATGATAGTAAGTTAGAACAGCAATTTACGGCATCACTTTTGCATGACAGCGAAAAGCGACGTAAGCTAATTAAGCAAACAGTTCTAATAATCTCAGAAATAGAAGGAAATCTACTTTCTTGGCTTAGTGCTCTGGCTAGAAGTATTGTAATACCAGAAGATATCGTATGGATGCTTGGTTGTATTGAAAAAGCTGATTCTGAACAAGAGCAAAAAATCTGGGCAGCTTTAATCAGGAGAATCTTTCGATATCCAGAATTAATGGCTAAGGAAGCAAAAGTGATTCTTGAAGTTAGTCAAATAAGCGCAATTCTATATAATGAGTTTTCATGCTGGACTAAGGCAATAGATTTAGATTCAGCGGAAGCTGTTAGGATTTATACGGCTTATCTACAGGAGCAAGTATGGCAAAGTTATGATCAACAGGATAATTTACCTGTAGAGCTACCGCCTAAGGAAAGAGTGCTTCAATGCTTGAATAAGTTAGAAGCTGGAGATTTATCTACATGGTGGCAGCTTAGCATGACAATGACTTTGAAGCCTGAGAGCCATCGCTATGATCATGAATTTGAATTAGATCTCACTCAGCTTCCTGGATGGCAAGAGGCAGACGAAGCTACTCGAAGAAGAATCATTGAAGGTGCAAAGAAGTATGTTCAGCAACAAGATGATATAGACTATGGCTCGATAGGAACGAACACTTTCAAACGACTTGCTCTAGAAAGCTGTAAAGCTTTACAGCTAATTTTGAAAGAAAACTCTGATTTCTTTCAAAATCTTCCATCTGAAATATGGCAAAGATGGGCACCTGTCATTGTTGCTGCTCCAAGCAGTAATCATCATGAAGATTCCTACTTGGAACTAGTTAAATACGCTTATCTAAATGCTCCTAAAGAATTTATTAAGACCCTGATAGTACTGATTAATAAAGAGAATCAGGAACATGGCTACCTATTTGTGATCGATCGCCTTGATAAGTGTTGGGATAAGAATTTAAAGTTGACTTTGTTAGAAAAAGCTAAAGATTCATCACTCAAATCCAAATGTATTGGGCAACTGCTTGAAGAACTCCTAAAGCAAGGATTAATTGAAGCTGGAGAATTTGCCAAATCTTTGATTACCTTTCCACTACCATCAGCTGAGAATGAACGTGAAAAAGCTCTGATTGCTGCTAGAGTGCTGGTTGAAAATTCAGATCCATCTAGTTGGTCATTCATCTGGACACTCATTCAGCGAGATTTATCGTTTGGACGGGAAGTTCTTGAATTAGTTGCTTATCGTTACTCACAGGGCATTCAACTAAATTTAACTGAAGCACAATTAGCTGAATTATATATTTGGCTAGTGCATGAATATCCTTACGATGAAGATCCTGATCACGGTAATGAGATAATGGCTTACTCTGTAACAGCTAGAGACGGCATCGCAAGTATAAGGGATAGCGTTCTATCACAACTAAAAGAACGAGGAACCCTAGAAGCATGTGCTGAAATGCAACGTATTATCCAAGAATTGCCAAATATCACCTGGCTTGGCAAAACTCTAATTGATACTCAAGCAAGTATGCGCCGTAAAACTTGGCAATCCCTGACACCAGAAGAGTTTCTTCAGTTTGTAATTAGTCAAGAACCCTCAAACTCAGATTTGTCCAATCAGCTTAACGCAATAAATCAGAGAACAAAGAAAATGGAAGATGAACCTAAAGTTGATAAGAGCATTCATATTACAGGATCTGAGATTAGTGGAATTGTCAATACAGGCGACGGGAGCATTAATCCTTCTAACTCTAAGAAAGAATTCGATTGGAAATTTTGGCTTTCAATAGCTGTAACTGTTGCAGTGGCAATAATTTCTATAGCCGCTAGTGGAGTATTTAACGAAGAAATCAAGAAATTCTTGTTTCATCAAAACGAGTCTCCTAAGACTGAGCAAAATCTAGAGAAAAAGACAAATTAAAGAGGTTACATTATGCAAGCCACAATAGACCTTCCGTCTGATGTTGAGTAAGATCTGCTCCGTCAAGCAGAGCAATCTAATGTTCCATTGCACACCTTGATCCTGCAAGCCTTACGTCAGATAATTCAACTACCATCTGTTTTAACTTCTTAGTGGTCGGAGCCTATCTTGTTCTACAAAGGAAGCCTTGATTTTCCAGCGTTTGAGTCCTACCAGGGTGAACTCCACGAGAGTTTGATGGGATTCCTGGTTTACAGACCGAAAATTGGTGACAATCCTAGATAAGCGGTCAATGTTTATCGCATACACACTGTATGGCAGCGGGCGGACAAAAGCTGCTCGTGTGGATTTTAAGGTTGCCTGCCGCCGCTGCACCCCACTGTTAATTGCGGAGAAAAGTATCTGCGGTCAACTTTTCTCCAATCTCATCTCGATATCAAGTTATCGATCGAGACAAAGCCTACTCAAAAATTCAGGCGGAACTCGATCGACTAACCAAACCCCATTTTCTGAACGATAAAACGTAAAGCCAGCTTGCTGCATCGCGATCGTATTAACACTCAAAACGACAGGATGACCGTGCCGCATTCCGACTTTGTTCGCAGTCTCGATCGATTCCGACAAATGCACATGATGACGATTCATCTTGAGCAAGCCAGATTGCAGAATTGATTCGATTGAAGATTCTGCTGTGCCGTGATAAAGGATATCCGGCGGGATTCGGGGTTCTAATTTCAAATCTACGATCGTGCTATGTCCCTGATTTGCCCGAATTCGAGTTCGAGTTTCATCAAACGCGAAACGCTGTTTATCGCACAGTGCAACAACCTGAGCCAGTTCAGCGCGAGTGATCGAAAACCGAGCCGCAGCACAAGCGTTGAGTAACGTTTCAACTTCGACCCAACCTCCCGGAGCCAGCGTAATTCCAAGACGCTCCGGCGTATGTCGCAAATGTTTACTCAAATATTTACTGATTTTGACTCGTCTTGTCGTATCCATATAATACAGAATATACTACAACTATTCTAGCTACAGACGGGATCTCGTCAACTAGAATAAGTAGGCACAAGGTTTTAACATTGCTAGGAGACGCATTCGTGGAGTCCCGTTACACCCCCGCCGAAATTGAGGAAAAGTGGCAAAAAGTCTGGTCAGAGACGAATCTAGATCAGACCCCAGAACAGAGCGACAAGCCGAAATTCTACGCTCTGTCGATGTTTCCTTACCCATCCGGCAATCTTCACATGGGGCATGTGCGCGTCTATACGATCGTCGATGTAATCGCCCGTTTGAAACGGATGCAGGGCTATCGCGTCTTGAATCCGATGGGATGGGATGCCTTTGGATTGCCTGCGGAAAATGCAGCGATCGAGCGAAATGTCGCACCCGCAAATTGGACGTATCAGAACATTGATCAGATGCGTGACCAGTTGAAGCAATTAGGCATTTCTTTCGATTGGTCAAAAGAATTAGCAACCTGCTCGCCGGATTATTATCGCTGGACACAGTGGATTTTCTTGGAATTCTTCAAGGCAGGCTTGGCTTATCAGAAAGAAGCAACGGTGAATTGGGATCCGATCGACCAAACCGTTTTGGCGAATGAGCAGGTCGATGCGGATGGAAGATCTTGGCGATCGGGTGCGAAAGTCGAGCGGAAATTGTTGCGGCAGTGGTTCTTGAAAATCACCGACTATGCCGAACAATTGTTAGTTGATCTGGACAAGTTGAAAGGCTGGCCCGATCGCGTGAAGTTGATGCAGGCAAACTGGATCGGCAAGTCTACTGGCGCACAAGTTACTTTCACAACGGAAGCAGGCGACGAGATTGTAGTATTTACGACTCGCCCGGATACCTTGTGGGGTGCTTCTTTCATGGTCTTGTCTCCTGAGCATCCGTTAGTTGAGAAATTAACGACTCCAGAGCAATCAAAAGCAATTAAGCAATATCAGGAAGCTGCTGCTGCAAAAAGTGATTTAGATCGAACGGCTGAAGGTCAAGAAAAGACTGGTGTTTGGACGGGAAGCTATGCGATCAATCCAGTCAATGATCAGAAGATTCCGATTTGGATTGCAGACTATGTGCTGATGGACTATGGAACAGGGGCAATTATGGCAGTTCCAGCCCATGACCAGCGCGATTTTGAGTTTGCGAAAAAGTTCAATTTGCCGATTCATGTGGTCGTACAACCTGCTGATCAAACTTTGGATAGTTCAACCATGACTGAAGCCTATCCAGGCGAAGGTGTAATGGTGAATTCAGGTGAGCTAAATGGTGTACCCGCAGGTAAAGGTAAAGGTCAGAGTGTCGAAAAAGCGATCGCGTTTTTAGAAGCTCACCAAAAAGGTAAAGGCACATCGAACTATCGGTTAAGAGATTGGTTGATCTCGCGTCAAAGATACTGGGGCGCACCGATTCCGATTATTCACTGTCCAAACTGTGGAGCCGTTCCGGTTCCCGATGCGGATCTGCCTGTGAAATTGCCTGAAGATGTGGAATTTTCCGGTAAAGGTGGATCGCCTCTGACTCAGATCGAATCCTGGTTAAATGTTCCTTGTCCTAGCTGTGGCACTCCTGCGAAGCGGGAAACGGACACGATGGATACCTTTATCGATTCATCGTGGTATTTCTTGCGCTATCCCGATGCGAACAATGATCAAGCTGTATTTGACAAAGCGATTACCAATGATTGGATGCCCGTTGATCAATATGTAGGCGGGATTGAACATGCGATCTTACACTTGTTGTATTCGCGGTTCTTTACGAAAGTGCTGCGCGATCGCGGATTACTCAACTTTGATGAGCCGTTTGAGCGGTTACTGACGCAAGGCATGGTTCAAGGCAGAACCTACAAGAATCCGACCACTGGAAAGTATGTAATCCCGGCGGATATCAAAGATCCGACGAATCCAGTTGATCCGATTACGGGAGAGAAACTAGAAATTGTTTTCGAGAAAATGTCGAAGTCGAAGCACAACGGCGTTGCTCCGGGCGATGTCGTGAACAAGTATGGAGCTGATACAGCTCGGATGTTTATCTTGTTCAAAGCTCCCCCTGAGAAAGATTTGGAGTGGGAAGATGCAGACGTTGAGGGACAATATCGATTCCTCAATCGTGTCTGGAGATTGGTAGCAGACTCGAAGCTAAATCAAAAACCTGCTAGAGATTTATCTAAAGCAGAGAAAGATTTACGTCGATCGATTCACACTGCAATCAAAGAAATCACCGAAGATTTGCAAGGTGAGTATCAATTCAATACGGCTGTTTCTGAATTGATGAAATTGAGCAATGCCTTAAGCGATTGTGCTCAAAAAGATTCTCCAGTTTATGCAGAAGGAATTGACGCTTTATTGCGCTTGTTAGCTCCTTTTGCACCTCATATGGCTGAAGAGTTATGGCGATCGATTGGTCATTCTGATTCGATTCACACTCAATCTTTCCCGATCGTTGATCCGGGTGCTTTAGTTGCCGATGAGAAAACGATCGTGATTCAAATCTTAGGCAAAACGCGCGGAACAATCGAAGCCGCAACTGCGATCGCAGACGACAAAGCTGCTTTAGAACAATTCGCCCGTGATTCTGAGATTGCAAAACGCTATATCGAAGGCAAGGAGATTAAAAAAGTGATCGTCGTACCTGGGAAGTTAGTCAACTTCGTTGTTGCGTAATTTAGAGTTGAGCCGCTTAGTTAGGAGCGGCTCAACTGCTTCTAGAATTGCAAACTTTTGGTCAAACTCTACAAGCCTCTGAGAACTATGTCGAATCTAGAAAACTACAATCCGAGCGGTGTTGGTGTTACTGGTCGGCTGTTTGGATTGCCGTTTGACTATGATTCGGCAAATCTGATCATCTTAGGTGTGCCTTGGGAAGTAACCGTCTCTTACAGTGCAGGGACAGCGAGAGGAGTTGAAGCAACTTTGAATGCTTCCTCTCAGCTCGATCTATTTGACTTCGATAATCCTGATGGTTGGAAGCAAGGTATTTTCATGCCTGAAATTCCCCAGCATATCTTAGAGAAGAGTGATGCATTAAGACCCCAAGCAGCACGAATTATCGATCGCTTAGAGTCTGGTGAAAAGCTAGATGCAGAACTGACTGAACTACTAGCAACCATTAACCAAGAATGTGAGTCCACCAATCAATGGCTCTTTGAAGAAGCAGGCAAAGCTTTGAGTCAAGGTAAAAGAGTCGGATTGATCGGTGGGGATCATAGTGTGCCACTAGGATATTTGAGAGCGATCGCACAACATTACCCCTCTTTTGGCATTCTCCACATTGATGCTCATGCTGACTTACGAGAAGCTTACGAAGGCTTTGAGTTTTCCCATGCGTCGATTATGTACAACGTGCTGAAACTGCCACAAATGACTAAACTTGT
This sequence comes from Leptolyngbya sp. UWPOB_LEPTO1, assembly GCF_017302695.1. Classification (NCBI taxonomy): domain Bacteria; kingdom Bacillati; phylum Cyanobacteriota; class Cyanophyceae; order Leptolyngbyales; family Leptolyngbyaceae; genus Leptolyngbya; species Leptolyngbya sp. UWPOB_LEPTO1. The sequence goes on from NZ_JAFLCJ010000026.1 coordinate 34,957, forward strand.
GCAAGTTGGCATTCGGGATGTCTGTATTGATGAAGTGGAATTGATTCAGAAAAGCGATCGTATTTCAACTTACTTCGATCCCATGCTGAAACAGAAAGAATATGCAGGAATTCCCTGGCTAGAGACTTGCAAGCAGATTGTCTCAGAACTCCCGCAGGATGTTTATATCAGTGTCGATGTCGATGGGTTCGACCCGAAGCTTTGCCCAGAAACGGGCACACCTGTACCCGGAGGTTTGGAGCTAGAGCAAGCATTTTGTCTGTTCCGTGAAGTCGTGAACAGTGGGCGAAAAGTCATTGGATTTGATGTTGTGGAAATTGGAAATGCAGAATGGGATGGAAATGTAGCTGCCCGAATTGTTTATAAGCTGTGTAATTTTCTGGATTTGTCTTGGAAGAATTAGATCCTTGACGAATGCTTACACATCACGGATTCAAACGCGGCAGTTTAAGGATTGATTTGTGCAAGCGAGGTCGCTGCACAAAAGCAGTGGATGATTCGTCGAAAGCGACTTATTCAACAACCCAATATTCTAAGTAAAATTAGAAGTACGATCTCTTGATCAAATTGGATAGGGAGTGGTTGCGCCAAAATATATCAGATATGATATAAATCAGGCATGGATCATGATAAACCTCTAGTATGGTTACGAGGTGAGATTAAAACTCCACCTTTCAGCCAAGAAGCTCGTCTCGAAGCAGGTTTCTTACTCAGACGCTTGCAGCAAGGCGAAAACATCGAACTTCCTCACTCGCGACCGATGCATAGTATTGGGTCACGTTGCCACGAATTAAGAATTCGGGACATTGATAAAAGCTGGAGAATCATCTATCGCATGGATGAAGATGCAATCCTCATCATAGAGGTGTTCAACAAAACGACACGAACAACACCCGACCAGATCATTGAGAATTGTCAGAAACGGTTAAGTAAATATGACACAGATATTCAGGAGTAGACATGGATCAAGAGAAGCAAAAGCGTCTAGAGGCAAAGGGTTGGAAAGTTGGCACAGTTTCAGAATTTCTAGAACTGACGGCTGAAGAAACTGCTTTTGTCGAAATCAAACTCGCGCTTAGTCGAAGCTTGAAAGCACGACGACAGCAAGGAATGACACAAGCCGAATTAGCAGAAAAGATTCACTCCAGCCAGCCCCGAATTGCAAAAGCAGAAAATGGAGATGCTACCGTTTCGATCGAACTTTTGATTCGTGCAATGCTAGCAACAGGTGCAACCCCTCAAGACATTGGCAAAGTAATTGCCGAAGTTTGATGAAGTGAGCGAACTTCATCAATTACATTCAAAGGAAGCCTTATCGTGCTCCAACTCTCAGGCGATTCCCGAATCCGATAAACTGCATTTTCAACTGCATTGATAAAAGCTTGGGCAACTTCCGGGCATTGCCGTAATACTGAACTACCTCAGCATATTCTCAGTCTTGCCACTTCTCACTTCATCCCGCCGTCGCTTTGCCTCTGATGTCCAAGCCTTTTGAATCGCTGGATCGGTATCAAATTCCAAACTTTCTACCAATTTCTCAGCTAAAAGTGCCCTAGAAGCGCTAGGAAGTGACAACAGTTCTTCGGTAATTTGCTCGATCGATTTCATGAGTACCAGCCAACTGCCAGATTTTATCTTTAGCTTACTACTTCCCTCGAAGTTTTTGAGAATAAAAAGAAGCGGATTCGGCACCTTTTGTACATTCTTGAGTGAAATGAATCAAGTGATGAGCGACTAAGCCAATGTGAATCACTTGCTCGATTTTTGTCTTTTTCAAAGCAGGAGCTGCCATTTGCCAAAATGTCTCTCGATAGTTACTAAAAACTCCAACTCTGAGCAAGATTTTTGCAAGCATGGTTAGCCCTCGACGAATCTTATCTGGAGCAGTGCGTGCAGGACTATTCGGAACTTTGATCCGATTCGGATAAGTATGTTGGCATTGATAAGCAAATCGCTCGTACAAAAAGTTGGGTTCGTAAGCCGCACTAATACAGCGATTCCACATTGCAATGACTTCTTCATAGGGCATGAGAAAGTCAATATTCGATTCTCGTCCGACTTCTGACACAATGCGTCCTTCAGCTTGCAGACGATTCCAGAGCGGGGTTTTTGGCAAAGCGTAGAGCAGATTGATTGTCAGCATCGGGATCTGAGATCGCTTAATAAATTCCAAAATGCGATCGACCGTTTCTGGTGTATCTGTATCGAATCCTAAAATGATCCCTGAAACAACCTCCATGCCATATTGATTCAAAGTTTTGATTGCTTCTAGCATCGGCATACTCAGATTTTGCGTTTTAGAAATCGCGCGTAATGCCTCTGGTTCTGGGGTTTCAATGCCGCAGAAGACGGTGCAGAAATAAGCTTCACGCATCATTTCGAGGAGCTTTGGACTCTGTGCGAGATTCAGCGTTGCTTCACAAGCAAACTGAACCGGATAACCGTTTGATTTTTGCCATTCAATCAGGTGCGGCAGAAGTTCCGCAACGGCTCGACGATTGCCCACAAAATTATCATCGACAAAGTAAACGGCTCCAGGATTTCCAGCTTCTAGCATGGCATCTAGTTCTCGCAGCACTTGCTGCGGTGCTTTCAAGCGGGGATCGCGACCATAGAGGGCTGGAATGTCGCAGAATTCACATTGATAGGGGCAACCGCTTGAGTATTGGATATTGGCAAGAAAATATTGATTTAAGTTGAGCTTGTCATAGGCAGGTGTGGGAAATTCAGCAAGCGGTAAGCGATCGATAGTTTCAAACCGAAGTTGCTGAGTCGGGCGCTCATGATGACGATCGAGGTATTCGATCATGCGATCGCTCGCATCTCCTAATTCGCCGAGATGCAAGATATCAAAGTCAGGATAGTATTCTGGACAGCCTGAAACTGAGGGACCACCTAGCACAGTAATTTTTCCAGCTTGATGAGCAAGTGCATTAATGTGCTGAATTTGTGGGCGTTGGATATGCATTCCGCTGACAATCACAACATCTGCCCAACGATAATCAGCGCGGGAAGCAGGTCGAATGTTTTCATCAATAAAACGTGCATCCCATTCTGAAGGCAAATAGGCAGCAACAATTAAAAGTCCTTGGGGAGGCATGAAAGCCTTTACGCCTTTTAATCCAAAGGCGTGATGGAAGGTTCCAAAAGACCGACTGTACTTTGGAAAAATGCAGAGAATACGGCGATGGGTAGTCGGACGATACCGGGTATTTTGGGATTGAGGAGCAACAGCATTGGGTGACCCAAGCAGACCTGTCATTACAAATCTCTCCCGAACTTATTTCTGAGGTTGTTTGAATATTAGCAGGATCAAGTTAATGCTGGAATGTTGATTGGCGAATACAGCACTCGATTTTGCTTCAAGTTATCTTAGCTACAAACTGACTTACTGAAATCAGGAACGAAAGATGCGTTGCTAGACTCAATATCCTCCGAAGGGTAGAGGCAAAATTCTGTCTAATGACTAGGAGTAACCAATGGTAGAGCTAGCTGCACGCTTGATGTTAGCAGAATTAATCTGTTGCGCCTAATGCTTTCAGCGCTAATCTCTGCGCAGAAGTAATTCCGGTTACTCCCCGAATATTTGTCCCTTCATAGGGTCGATCAGGAATGAAGGTCTGCAAACACTGTGCATCTTGCAAATCCCACATCCGAACTGTTCCATCATGGCTCCCGGTTGCGATCGTCATTGTTTCGCCTGGACGAAACGCGATCGAGGATCTGACCGAATGCATCAAAATCGGCAGTGTTTTCGCACAAGCAAAATGCTCAGTTTCCCAGAGTTTCACGGTTTGATCTAAGCTTCCACTTGCTAAAAAACGACCATCTAAACTGAAAGCAACTGTCCAGACATTGTTTTCGTGTCCCTGTAAGATCTGCACACATTCCCCGGTTTGAACATTCCAAACTCTGACGGTTTCATCTCCACTGCCGCTAGCAAGTAACGTTCCGTCTGGACTAAACGCGATCGCTTGAATTTGTCCTGTATGTCCCTGTAACACATGCAAGCACTCTGCTGCTTCCACTGACCAAATCCGAATCGTTTGATCATCACTACTACTCGCAATCACTGAGCCATCTGAACTAAAAGTCACTGCCCAAACCCAACTCGAATGTCCGGTTAAAACCTCCAAGCATTGTCCAGTTTCGACTGACCAGAGCCGAATCGTTTGATCATCGCTGCCGCTCGCTAAGATCTGACCATTCGGACTAAATGCTACAGACTGTACCCAATTTGAGTGTCCTTGTAATTGTTTGAGGCATTCCCCGGTTGCAACTGACCAAATCCGAACAGTTCGATCGAGACTACTACTCGCAGCCCATTCTCCGTTCGGATGAAAGGTGACTGAAGTGACCCAATCTTGATGTCCTCGTAGCGTTTTCGAGCAAGTTCCTGACTGGATTGACCAGAGCCGAAGGGTGCGATCTGTACTCCCGCTCGCGAGCAATTGCCCATCTGGGTGAAATGCGACCGAAAAGATAGAGTTTGTATAGCCTGTGAGGGTCTTTAAACAGCGACCTGTGGTAGTATCCCAAAGCTTAACAGTATGGTCAGTACTACCGCTGGCAATCAACTGATTGAACGCCACTGAGAAGACAGAATTCGTGTGCCCCTTGAGTGTTTGCACACATTGCCCAGTGTGGATATCCCAAACTTTAATGGTTTGATCATCGCTACTACTGACTAACCGTTGAGAATCTGAGCTAAAAGTAATTGATCGCACTCGATCGCGATGTTCACTCAAGACCTTCAAACATTCACCCGTTTCTAATGCCCATAATCGAATTGTATGATCCGCGCTTCCGCTAGCCAACAGTTGACCATCAGGACTAAACGAAACTGACCAAATGCGATCGCGATGTTGCTGATAAATTGCCTGACATTCGCCACTCTGCATAGCCCAAATTCGCACAGTTCGGTCATCGCTGCCACTCGCTAAATACTGACCATCCGCGCTAAATGCAACCGAAAGAATTCGACCCGTATGACCCGTTAAACCTGGGTAGCATTCTCCTGTTTTAACGTTTCGCAGTTGAACAGTCGGCTCATCGCCACCACTTGCGATCGTAGTTCCATCTGCGCTAAACGCAACAGCCCAAATCGCGCTAGTATGACCTCGAAGAACTTGTAAACATTCACCAGTCTCGACTTGCCAGACTCGAATTGTTTTATCGCTGCTACAACTTGCTAGCAAGCTTCCATCAGGACTAAAAGCAACTGCCCAAACCCAGCCCCGATGTCCTGAAAGATTCAATAACGGTTCTCCAGAAGAAACTTGCCAAAGCCGCAATCCTCCTTCAGCATCGCCTGTAGCTAACTGAGTACCATCGGGACTAAAAGCAACCGTAAAGACCACGCCCAATGTGTCTGCAAATGCAGAACGACTGAGATCAGAATTTGCTAAGTTTACTCGATCGAGATTCACCTGGCGGAAATCTGCTTGCCAAATTGCTAAATCAGATAAGTCATGATGCTTCAGCCGAGGTTGGATCTGACAAAGTAAATTTAAGAGATTTCCACCTGCATAGCCGATATCTGATACGGGATTATCTTGAAGTTGGTGAATTCTATCGACCAAAAGATGCTCGATGTTCCCTGGAGAATTTGCTTGTAAAGTCGAGATTACAGGCTGCAAACTCAATCGAATTTGAGCCTCTCGAACATCATCACTAGCTTGGGGTTTGAGCAATGCGTGAGTTTTTAAGCGGAGCAGCTCTCCGGTTTGAATTTCTTGGCAAATTTTTTCAACCAAGCAATCAGTCACGTATTCCATGATCACAGGCTGGAGCGAAAATTTCGCATTCACCTTTTCGATTAAAGAGCGTTGCTCTAGGAGTTCTAAAATCTCGATCAATCGCTGCACTGAAAGCGGCGGAAATATGTCAGCTTTGAGTTCTGAAAATGAAACTGGCTCACGGTACACTGCTAGCCAATCCATCACCGTTTTTTCGGACTCTGAGAGCCGCTGAAATTGTTGCTCGATCAGCGATCGAATATTGCCTAATGCCCAAGCATCTTGGCTGAGAAAATCCGCTAATTGCCCATCAAATAAATTCTGAATCGTCGTGGAAATCATTTTCAAGGCTAAGGGATTGCCTGAATATCCGGCGATCAATCGGCTCCAGTCTGTCTCTGTGCCGCGAAAGGTTCCCTTAATTTGCAAATGCTGCTGTCCCGCTGCAAGCGTTAAGCCGCGCAACATCAGCGATCGCACAGGTAGCACATTGCCTTCTAGCATACGAATTTCATAAGGTTTCTCGCGGCTCGTCAGCACACTACAACTCTGATGAATCGTTTCTCCAAGCTGCCGAAACAATTCTCCATATTGCTCATAGCCACTGCGATACTGATTCCCTTGCAGAACGGTTTCAACATTGTCCAGTACGAGCAAACAGCGTCGCGATCGCATTTCTTGCAATAATCGAGAAATCGTCACATCTCGCTGATTAGAAATTGCTTCACTCGATAACACCTGAATCACGTCTAGCAGCAATTCCTGAACAGATGGAGCATTTCTGAGCGATCGCCAAATGATCCAGTCGAACTGGTTTTGGAGCTGTTTGGCAAGTTTCACCGAGAGCGAAGTTTTACCCATCCCGCCGATCCCAACAATCGAGATCAAGCGGCATTGATCCTCACAAATCCACTGCTGTAACTGAGATAGCTCATGCTCTCGCCCACAAAAAAAACTCACATCGACAGCATCGCCCCAATCTTGAGCTTGAATGATTTGTTTGCTAATGACTGGTTGTCTCTGTTCTTGAGATTGAAAGCGTCGCTCGATCGCGGCTCGAAAACTGGTTTTATTGACTTTTTCACCCAGAACTTCTGACAACAATTTCCAAAGTTTTGGACCAACATCGTGTTTTAGATAAGTTCCTGAATAGCCATAAGTATCAGCAATTTGGTCATAACTTTGACGCTCCCACGACCAAGACGATCGCAGCATTGCCAATTGCAGATCGTTCAGATGTATGCCAATTTTTTCAAACACAAGTCGATCAGTAAAGGCTAGTGTTGCGTCAATATCCATGCTGTCAAACTGATGAATTTATCCCTGACATGAACTTAAGACCTCTCTCATCAAAAATCAAACAAAATAGTTGCGGCATTTCGCAAGATATTCTTTAAACTGCTGGTGTGATCCGTAATCCTGACATCACAACCAGTAACAATTTAAGTATAAGATGCCCATTCGCCTTCAACCGTCATGATATTGGCAATGCTTTGGAATCGATTTTTTCGATTTCTTCTCAAACGAATTGTGCTGGTTTTGGCACTTCTGCTTTGTCTCGGAGCCGGAATCGCGCTGGCAAATATGTCTCGCTTGTCCACGAACTTGATCGAGTCCCAAGCAATCCAAAATGCCGCTCTACATGCCCAGTCTTTTCAACAAGCGATCGCGCTCTACAGCGATTCTGCTGCCGATCGTGCTAAACCTGTGAAAGGCATTACTGTGACCCATGCTTATCTGAACCAGTCTGGAGGTATTCCTTTGCCCTCAACGTTCGCTCTCGAACTGGGAAATCAAATCAGCGAAAAGAATCCAGAAATGGTGGTGCGCTTGTTCAGCGAGTATCCATTTCCGTGGCGGGGCGCGAGGCAAGCCGATGCATTGGAAAAAGATGCGATCGCATTTTTGCAGAAAACTCCGCGATCGCCCTTTGTGCGATTTGAGCGCAAAGATGGGCATACCACCCTGTTTTACGGTGAAGCCAGCATCATGAAGCAAACCTGCGTTGAGTGCCACAATACGCATCAGCAAAGCCCGAAAAAAGATTGGGCAGTCGGTGATGTTGCTGGAGTCTGGGAGATTCGCCAACCGCTGGATCAATTTGTCGAGAAAGTCAATCGCAATCTGCAAGGAACCTTTGCGATGCTAGGCAGCATGTCGGTCATCGGACTATCGGGTTTAACTTTGGTTGTAGGACGATTGCGACAAACAGCAAAAGAGCTAGAACAGCGAGTGCGAGAACGAACCTTTGATCTCGCGCAGGCAAATACGGATTTGGAGAAACGCAATAGTCTGATTCGTCAAGTCTTTGGACGTTACTTAAGCGATGCGGTTGTTGGCACGTTACTCGATCAACCGACCGGACTAAAGTTAGGTGGGGATCGGCGAACGATTACGATTTTGACTTCTGATCTGCGAGGCTTTAGTACACTTTCAGAGCGCTTACCTCCCGAAAAAGTGATTGAGATTCTGAATTTGTACCTTGAAGATATGGCAGAAGTGATTAACCAGTATCAAGGCACGATCGATGAATTTATGGGAGATGGCATCTTAGTTCTGTTTGGTGCGCCTCTGTCTCAAGCTGATGATGCGCTGCGAGCCGTTGCCTGTGCCTGCGCGATGCAACTGACAATGGGATTGGTCAATGAGAAGCTACAAGCCTTAAATTTACCTCAGCTAGAAATGGGCATTGGTATCAATACCGGAGAAGTCATTGTTGGGAACATTGGGTCGGAAAAACGGACGAAGTATGGCGTGGTCGGCAGTTCTGTGAATTTGACCTATCGAATTGAGTCTTATACTCAGGGTGGACAAATTCTAATTTCTGAGCAGACCCGTCAGGCTTTAGGTCAGAATGTGCAAATTATGGGCGAGAAACAGGTTCATCCGAAAGGGTTTGAGAACCCGATTACTATCTATGATGTCTATGGGATTAGAGGCCGCTACAATCTCTTTCTTCCCAAAGATAAGCCGATGGCTTGAGAACTTCAGTAGTCCTGAATTGGGTGTGAAGTGGGGAGTAGGGAATTGGTTTCTTGGTAGCTCTCTACTTCCTACCCCCTACTCTTTTCAGCATTCACAACTCAAACAGATCCGCCCTATCACCGTTTTCAAACTTCAATTTCGACGGAGACAGGATGACCTTCACTCAGTTCTAGTACTTTGCCTTGATGCTCGATCGATAATCCCTGTCCGTTTTGCAGGAGATAAGTTGCTGTCTTGTCATGCATCTCAACCCATAATCGCTGACCTCGCACCGTTAGGGGAAATCGTAGGCGTTGAATGATCTTCGGCAGTCTAGGATGAAAGGACAGCCGCCCGTCATCATCGCGGAGTCCTGCAAAACCATACACTTGAATCATCCAAGTTCCGCCCATTGCTGCAATATGACAGCCATCTTTCACATTGCCTGCGACATTTCCTAAGTCCATTAAGCTCGCATAGGCTGCATATTCGATCGCTTCATCCATGTATCCAATTTCAGCAGCAAGGATGCTTTGAATACAGACTGATAAAGAAGAGTCACCTGTTGTGAGCGGATCATAATAGTCAAAATTGCGGCGTTTCTGCTCTTGTGAAAATTCGTGTCCTAGTAAAAACATAGCAAGCACAACATCGGCTTGTTTGATCACCTGATGGCGATAGATCACGAGGGGATGAAAATGCAGCAATAAAGGGTATTTGTCAGGAGGTGTATTCTCGAAATCCCAAACTTCATCATCGAGAAAACCATCATGCTGTAAGTGAATTCCTCGCGATTGATCATAAGGCAGATACATACGATCAGCAGCCTTTCGCCAACACTCTACTTCAGCCAAATCGAGATGAGTTTGATGTACTAAAGCCTGAAATTGTTCTGCATTCTTGTCTCGCAACGTTTCAATTGTTTCAGCGGCATACCACAGATTCTCACGTGCCATCAAATTCGTATAGGCATTGTTATTGACCACAGTGTTGTACTCATCAGGTCCAGTCACACCATTGATGCAGAATTGATCTCCTTTGCGTGGTGAAAAGAACCCTAAGCTATACCACATTCGTGCTGTTTCAACTAGCATCTCTGCGCCTTCTCGGAAACGAAACTCTTCATCTCCAGTCGCTTCGATATACTTCTTCAGCGCATACATAATGTCAGCATTGATGTGATACTGGGCAGTTCCGGCTGCATAGTTCCCAGATGCTTCTTCACCATTGATTGTTCTCCAAGGAAATAAGGCTCCCGCTTGACTCACTTGTTTCGCCCGCGATCGCGCTTGCTGCAACATGTTGTATCGAAACCGCAGCAAGTTCTTCGCAATCTGTGGCGAGGTGTAGATCAAGAACGGCAAAACATAGATTTCCATATCCCAGAAATAATGCCCTTCGTAAGCTTGGCTAGTTAACCCCTTCGCCGCAACTCCAGCATCTTGCGATCGCGCCGAAGCCTGCAAAATGTGAAAGAGATTAAACCGCAGCACTTGCTGCATTTTCTCGGTTGAATCTGGTGCATCTGGATGTCCTTCGATTTGCACATCACTGCGCTGCCAAAAATCATTCAAGTAATCATACTGACTGGCTAAGAGTTGATCAAAGCCTTGTCTGAGCGCACGATCGAGGGCACGATTTGAGCGATCGCACAATTCTTGAGCAGAAGCACGCTGACCTGTGTGATAGGTGATCAGTTTGATCAATCGGATGGGTACACCTGCTTGAGCATCCACACTGAACACAACTTTACCTTTATCTTCAGAAGCTTGTGCTTCATAGAGATAAGAGCATCCCGTTTCAAAAATATGATCAATCCCACAGGTGACACTCATTTGACTATTGCGAGTGCGATGGCTGAGTAAGATGCGCTGCTTCTCGCAGAAGTGATGCTCTGGTAATAAAACCCGTTCTTTGAAACCTTTGGTGAGGCGAGGATCATTTGTATTGCTAGAAGGCGTGGGATCATAACAAACTTCTGAAGACAGTACGATCGGGGTATTGGCATTGAGAACCGTCACTTCGTAAGAAATCGCCGCAAGATGGCGATGCTCAAATGAGACGAATCGGCGAGAGCAAATCTTCACTTGTTTTCCCGATGACGTTTCCCAAATGATTGTGCGATCGAGCGTTCCCGATCGCATATCTAAGGCGCGTTCATACTGCGATAAATGGGCAGTCGGGAGATAGAACGGCTCATCATCAACGTAGAGCCTAATTGTTTTACTATCTGCGACATTGACGATGGTTTGCCCGGTTTTTGCATAACCATAGGCTTCCTCAGCATATTCAATCTGCGAGGTTTCATAGAAACCATTGATTAAGGTACTATTTTGCCAAACGGGATCACCTTCATCACACGTTCCGCGCATTCCTAAGTAACCATTTGCGGTCGAAAACAAAGTTTCCATCTGCTCTAAAAAATCAGGGGCGAACTTTGTTTCAACCCATCTCCAAGCGTCGGCGGGATAAATATGTGTCGGGGGATGAAAGGGTTGGCGCTGGAGCATGGGTTAATCGTTTCAAATTGGACAACCCTATGTGTAACGAATTGTGTTGTGAGAATGTCACTCTCTAAAGGCAGAATGAAAGGAATCCAGAAGGTTCTCAATCTCAGTTAACAGATCTTCGATCACAATCGGTTTTGCTAAATGAGCATCGAACCCTGCCGCGATCGCGCTAAGCCGATCTTCTTCGCGAACATTCGCGGTTAAGGCAATCGCCGGAATACGATGAGATTGGCGAACTTGACGCATAAACTGATAGCCATCCATCTCTGGCATACTGATGTCACTGATGATTAGATCCGGCTGAAAGGGTTTCAGTTGGGCGATCGCGGCTTGCGCCGAGGCAGTAGAGATGACGATCGCGTGCTGGGATTCCAGAAAGAACTGGAGGAGCTCTCTGGTATCTGCCTCATCATCAATGACTAAAATCTTTCTGCCTTCTAAAATGGGAGTGAATTCTGGTGTGGATGGAATGGGTTCGGGCAACATTTCAGAATTTGCATTTGCGATCGGTAGTGTGATCACAAATGTTGCACCTTGATCGAGTCCTTCACTTTTCGCTTCGACTTGTCCATGATGCAACTCGACGAGATGGCGCACGATTGCGAGTCCTAATCCCAATCCACCAAAATTGCGAGTTGTGCCATTGTCTTCCTGACGAAATCGCTCAAAGACATAAGGGAGAAACTCTGGGTGAATGCCCTTTCCCGTATCACTCACCCGAATTTGTACATGGGTTGCGGTACAGTCTAAGAGAACTTCGATTTGTCCATGTTCAGGTGTGAACTTAATCGCATTTGTCAGCAAATTGACTATGACTTGCTGCAATCGATTTGGATCCCCGTAAACTAAAACTTTGGACGCTGCATTCGTCTGCGTGAAAGTTAGAGCAAGTGCTTTTGCTTCTGCCGATAAGCGAACTGTCTCGATCGCAGATCGAATAACTAAACTCAAATCTAGCTCTATTTCTCGCAAAATTAACTTGCCGCGCAAAATCCGAGAAACATCAAGTAAGTCTTCGATTAACTGGGATTGTAGCTTGGCATTTCGGGAAATTGTTTCCAATGCTTTCTCGGTTGTTGCTGGATCGAGCTTTCCGGTTTGTAATAGCTTCGACCAACCGAGAATTGGATTGAGTGGAGTGCGTAGCTCGTGTGAGACTACAGCTAGAAATTCATCTTTGACCTGATTTGCGGCTTCGGCTTGCGATCGCGCCATTTTCTCTCGCACGAGCAACTCATCTTTTTCACGATTCGCCTGTTTTAATTGGGCATTTGTTTGCTCTAAAATCTCAGCTAAACGCGATCGGGCTGCATATTCTGCAAGTTGTACTTGAGAGATTGCGAGTTTGACTTGGGTTTGAGTTTGCTGAGTAATTGCAGTTCCAGTCAATAAAGCGATCGCGCATTGAGTGAGCAAACTGAGCTTATGAACGGTGAGAACAGCGGGATCAATTGGGAAATTTTGTAAGATTAAAGCATTAGGATACTTCAGGATATAGCTCAGTAGAGCAGCAATCACACAGAAGCTTGCCGTTGCTATACTGCCAATAGCTCCGAAGCGCAAAGCTGTCCAGAGGATTGGAATAAAGTTGAGAAAAGCAAACTGCTGAAACGCAAATCCGTTATGGCTCGTTTGCCAGACACTCAACATTGCGATCGCGATACTCATGCCAAAAATTGCAATTTTCTCGGCTCGAAAGCGAGAAGAGTTGCACGGATCAGAAGCACTTTTGGCTGGAAGTTCGCTCTCTGGAAGCCATCTCCAGTGTTGCAGTACTGGGTTTAAGGTCAATATCGCCAGCGGCGCGATGGTCATCGTTCCGATCGCATTGCCTAACCACCAGTGTGGGATTGTGCTTAAAACCCTCCCCCAAGGTAAATTTCCAATCGTGGCTAAGGTCAAAGTTCCACAGATTGCAGAACTAGCACAGGCGACAGTAGGAGCACTCAAGACAAAGACGCTGACATCTTTTACGCGATCAAGTGACAGCGATCGCTGCCAAACCCGCCGATAAAGCCACCAGGCTAGGAAAGGTTCTACGCCATCTATCAAACCCGCAAATTGGCTCCAACCGTGATTTCCCCAAAGTGGCGCGACTAGAGTTGAAACAATTCCAGTGAGGATCACAGCAGGCATTCCGAACCAAATTGCTAGCGTCACTGCAACCCCTGAAGGTGGAAACCAGAGTGAAACTGCAGGCTGTACACGAAACAGTAACGCTGCGTAATGGGACAGAATAAGAATTCCTGCACCAAGCAAAAGAGGCTGCCAGGACTGCCTAGAGGGTCGAGCGTTCATTCAATGGGCACATTTTGAGCAGGCTCTATTCTACGGAGAAGTGCCGATGACCGGATGTCTCTTGAGACGGATCTTAATTATAGTTTGCTAAAGTTTAGTATCTGATCATCAGTCTAAATTTAGCTATGGGCAAAGAACTGTTTGTAAGGTATCGACTAAATCTTTTGTAGTATAAGGTTTAGATAAGAATGCTTTGATACAGCTACTCCCACCCTCTTGAGAAATCTCATAATTTGTTGCTAACCCGCTCATCGCAACAACCTTCACTTCAGGATTAATTTGCTGCAAGGCACGAACTGCTGTTAATCCGCTCATTGATGGCATCATAATGTCCATCAGCACTAAGCTAATCTTTTGATGGTGTTGGGCATAGAGAGAAATTGCTTCAACTCCGTCTTTAGCAACGAGCGTTTTGTAATGACAGAGTTCTAAAGTTGTTTGCGTGACTTGCCGAATCGAAGCTTCATCTTCCACAATCAGAACCAGCTTGTTCTGTCCGTGGGCATGTGCAGTTGCTTCTACTGCTAGATCCACTTTTTGTGGAATTGCAGGTAAGAAGACCTTAAACTGCGTTCCTTTCCCAATCTCACTATAGACCTCAACAAATCCACCATGATTTCTGACAATTCCCGATACGGTTGAGAGTCCTAACCCGGTTCCTTTCCCAACTTCTTTTGTCGTAAAAAAGGGATCAAAAATTCGCTCGAGTAACTCCGCTGGAATTCCAGTTCCTGTATCTGCGATCGTCAATACGACAAAGGAACCCGAAGAAGCTTCTGGGTTGATGCGTCTGTAGCTTTCATCAATCACAAGATTGTCCGCGCCAATGGTCAGCGTTCCACCTGTGGGCATGGCATCTCTTGCATTGACACAGAGATTCATGATGACCTGATGCAGCTGAGTCGAATCGGCAGAAACGATCCACAAATCGACGGTCGATAGCATTGTCCGAATCTCGATCGCTTTTGGAAAAGTCTGACGTACAATTTGCGTCACTTCCGAAAGCAGATGTCGGATTTGTAGCGGCACACGCTTTCCATCTCCTCCTCGCGCAAAAGTCAGAATCTGTTTGACTAAATCGGCACCACGTTTCACATTGTCTTCAATCAGTTGCAAGAGTTGGTGATTCTGCTCATCAAGATCGGGTAGCTTAAGGGGGAGAAGCTGTGAGATCGCTAAAATCGGAGTCAGAAGATTGTTAAAATCATGGGCAATTCCACTCGCTAAAGTGCCTAAACTTTCGAGTCGTTGCGCCCGCAAAAATTGAGCTTCTAACAGCTTTTTTTCCGTAATATCGGTATCGACGATCAGAATCGATCGAGCTTCTCCGGCTTCACCGCGCACGAGCGTACAGCGAGTCGCAACAATCACAATTTGACCTGTTTTATTCAGCTTTTGGCACTCTCCTTGCCACTCGCCTTTTTCCAAAACAGTTTGGAGCATTTCACTCTCTTCTAGATCTTGTCCGAGGAGTGTACGGACATCTTTGCCGATAACTTCTACCGCATTCCATCCATAGAGTCGTTCTGCTCCTTGATTCCAAAACGTAATTTGATTCGAGAAATCGCAGACGAAAATTGCATCTGAAGCAATGTTAATTAATGCAGCCTGCTCTCGGATTTTTTCCTCACTTTCTTGCAATGCGAGTTCTGCTTGATGCCGCTTTTGTCGTTCTTTTGCTTCCCGCAATTCCCGTTCTACTGCAGGAACTAATCGTGCTAGGTTCCCCTTAAAAATATAGTCATGTGCGCCTGCTTTCATGGCAGCGACCGCAATTTCTTCCCCGATCGTGCCCGAAACGATAATGAATGGTAAATCTCGTTGCTGGCGCTGCACGAGTTTTAGCGCTTCTGGCGCACTAAACTTCGGCAAAGTATAGTCTGCAATGATCAGATCCCAAGTTGCGCGATCGAGCGCGGCTTGCATGGCTTCCGGAGTTTCCACCCGCACATAATCCAGGCTATAGCCACCCTGTCGTAACTCCCGCAGGATCAGGAGCATATCATCTTCTAAGTCTTCAACAATTAAAAGCTGTAGATGAGAATGCATATGCGATCGCCTCTCTAAACAGGGGGGGGTTCATTCATCAGTAACCAGTACATGCCCAATTGCCGAATCGCTTCGGAGAATTGCAGAAAATCAACTGGTTTGCGAATGTAGCTATTGCAACCCAAGCTATAACTATCGAGTAAATCCTGTTCTTCACTCGATGTCGTTAAGATCACCACAGGCAATAATTTGGTCGGTTCACTTTCTCGCAGACGGCGTAAAACTTCCAGTCCGTCAATTCGAGGAAGTTTGAGATCGAGGAGGACGACTGAGGGCTTGAATGTAATATCCCGTCCTGCATACAGCCCGGTTCCAAACAGATAATCTAAAGCTTCTACTCCATCTCTTGCGACAATAATTTCATTACCGATATGATGCCGTTTGAGTGCTCGCATTGCTAGAGCTTCGTCATCCGGATTATCTTCGACCAACAGGATCACTCTGCTATTCGCACTCATGCGCTGGGTTTCTCCTCTATTAATGTGAAATAGAAAGTTGCTCCTTGATCTAAGGCTCCTTCTGCCCAGACGCGACCGCCATGACGATGAATGATGCGCTGTACAGTCGCGAGTCCGACTCCATTACCCGGAAATTCAACCATGCTGTGTAACCGCTGAAACGGCTTAAATAATTTATCAAGAAACGCTGGGTCAAAGCCAACTCCATTATCTCGGACAAAGTAGAGGGGGATACCGTTGTCTTGGAGAATCATGCCAAATTCAATTTTGGCTTGTGCCTGCTTTTCAGTAAATTTCCAAGCATTATTTAATAAATTGTCTAAGACAACTTGGATCAGACGGGTATCTCCATAAGCGGTCAATCCCGGGTGTACCTGAACTTCTATTTGTCGTTGCGGAGAGGCTTGCTGTAACTGAGTGCAGATCCGGCTGGCAACTTGGCTGAGATCAAGGGTGTCTTTTCGCATATCACTGCGAGTGACTCGCGATAGCGTCAGGAGATCATCAATCAAGTGCCCCATGCGCTGAGTGGCAGAGCGGATACGGCGCAAATAATCCTGCCCGCTCGGATCGAGTTGCTCGAAGCAATCTTCTAGTAATGCCTGACTGAAGCCATCAATGCTGCGTAAAGGGGCGCGCAAATCGTGCGAAACAGAATAGCTAAAGGCTTCTAATTCTGCATTGACTGCTTTAAGTTCAAGAATGGCTTGTTGTAACCCTTGGTTGAGTTTTTGGGCGCGTTGTTCAGCTTGCTGGCGCTCCGTGACTTCTGCGCGCAATTCTGCCAGCAGTTCTGCATGTTGCAGGGCAACTGCGAGGTGATTGGCGATTTGTTGCACAAACTCGATCTCTGTCGATTGCCACTGGCGCGGAGCGCGGCATTGATGAATACAGAGTAATCCCCATAGATTGCGACCTTGCAGAAGCGGCACGACGAGGTTGGCTCGCACTTGAAATTGAGCCAAAATTTGTCTATGACAATCGCTTAATCCTGCTGTATCGATGTCGGTTACATTTTGGATGCGCCCTTGTTGGTAATGTGCTGCGAACTGGTCGCCAAAGCAGTGATCGTGGATTTTTTGGGCGATCGCGGAAGAAAACTCAGGATCAACATCTTCTGAAACAAATTCTCCATCATTCCAACCGCAATCAGGATAGAAGCGAAATACGCCAACGCGATCGGCTCCGAGCAATTGCCGGACTTCGGCTGCGGTTGATTGAAAAATTGTTTCGAGATCAAGGGGTTCGCGTAAGCGGGCGATGACATGAAACAGAGCCTTCTGCCGCTCAACTAAAAAATTTGCCTGATTGATCTGCTGTTCTAAAGGCTGAATTTTGTCAGCGAGGGTTTGTCGGAGTTGCTCAAATGCGGCTTCATCTCGGCACAAGCTTTTCAGTTTTGTCAAGACTTCTGAATCCATGATTCGATTGTCCTCAGTCCGGGATGGATAAGAGTATTGTAAGAGGTCTGGCTATTCTCTAAGGATTTGGCTTGAACACAGCGTTTCACCCGATGTCTGTCTTACTGCAAGCAATATGAGCTACTCATTGCAATGAGCTACAAACAGACTACACCTTAAATTGCGATCGCACTAAGACACCATACAAATCGTAGGAGTTCCCGATCAATATAAAGTCATGGATTGATGTAACAGATTCAGAAACAGCGATCGTGTCTCATCATCAGGCTCGTTAACTTAGATCTATCCCTAATCAAGTTCTCAATCCTTATGAAACTCACGACACAAAAACAGTTCAGATTATCGCGTCACTTCATGACTTTTGCATTGTCTGGATTGATGTTCAGCACTGGAATAGGATTCTCTCAGCAAGCTGGATTTGCACATACTTCTGCATCTGCGATCGCGCTCACTACTCCGCGATCTGCACTTCCGTCATCCGTTGAACTTAAAGTCCGTCAAGCTGCCGCGCAGCAATTTAACATTCCGCTGCGCGAGATTCAAGTTGTGCATTTTTCTCAGCAAACTTGGACAGATGGATGTCTAGGTCTAGGAGGTGCGGCGGACAGTTGTTTACAAGCACTGGTTGAAGGTTGGCAAATTGAAGTCTCCAGCGGGCAGCAAAATTGGCTGTATCGCACGGACAAGAATGCTGACACAATTCGCTTAGCACCCAACTCTGAAACAGGAGTGACTTTACCCGCATCAGTCAACCAACGCTTGCTCCGAACGGTTTCAAGACAAGTGCGAGTACCGATGCGTCGTTTAAAAGTAGCAGAAGTCAGATCCGCAACTTGGGATGGCTGCATGGGCGTTTTCAAACCAGGACAAGCCTGTACGAAGATTGCGATACCTGGATGGCAAGCGATCGTGACAAACGGCGATCGCAGTTGGGTCTATCACTTAGATCAGTCCGGCAATCGCATTGCTCAAAATCCCACAGCAAGCGGTAGCCAGGGTGGTTTAGTGCCTTCATTTATTCCAGAAGAGAACTTATCGCCGAGTGAAAAAGACGTTGTATTTCAATCGATCGTCAGCGGGGATCTGGCTGGCAAAGTGACACAACTTACGTTGACCCAGGATGGTGCAATCACCCAGTGGATCATGGGACCGAATATTCGTTCTCGTCCGATCGTGGTCAAGCGTCTCTCTCAGCAGCAAGTTGAGCAGTTTCAGCAAATGATGCAAACCCAGAGATTTCCCAATTTCCATCGCTTGCGTTATTTGAGTAGCGCCGCTATGGCAGACTATCCGACGACAACGCTGAAAGGCATGGGGATTACTGTTCAATACATCGATCTGGAAATTAAAAATCTTCCAAGAGCTTTACAAGACATGGTGCAAGCGTGGGCGCAACTGTCTGCTTCTGCGCAACGCTAGCTAGAGTCTCTCATTCTGGATTTGGAAGTGCTGCTCGAACGCAGTCCGTGCTTCTCTATCAGAAAATCAGAAATTTGTTGACATTTTGTAAACACAACGTTACATTAATTTACATAACGCAACAAACCACTGACTTAAGAGGAACCTGCGATGTATACGACTCGGAATGAAGACGGAATCTTGAACAACTACGCTTCGGAACCTGTGATGTATTTCGCTGAATCTCCTTCTTTCGAGCAACAGCAGAACTACGCTTTTCAAGGTGCGATCGCATTCCTACTCGTTGCCTTCACGTTTCTCACTGCGTTTGCTGCAAGCTAAGACTTTTCAGAAGTTGTCTCTCCTCAACTTCTGAATCCCTGACTGAGCAATAAGACTTTTCAGAAGTTGTCTCTCCTCAACTTCTGAATCTCTGGATCAATCATTGGAAAGTTGAAATCAGCCCTAGTAAATTGCTAGGGCTTTTTTGTTGCGACCTTCAAACTTTCCGAAAAATCGCTCGGTAGATCGGATCTCCAAAGGACATCACCATCAGTTCTCGCTCTGTTGGAATCGGTAACGGATTCTCAGCGAGCCACTCTGAACTGGTGCGCACAAAATTGGGTGACTCTGCAAATCGATCAACCATTTTCTGCGCAACTTCCAGGATGTCTGATTGCAGAAACACGGTTGTATCCGACTTCATAAATTCCGCCAAAGTTGTAACAATTTCCGGCTGTACAACTCGACGCTTTTGGTGTTTCCGCTTAAACCAAGGATCAGGAAACTGAATCGACACCCGCGCAAGCACACCTGTCGGCAAAGATGCCAACATCGGATGCAGCGAGTTACTCACATTGCAAAAAATGTAATGCAAATTTTTCAAGCCCGCTTCGTCTCGCCACTCTAAGGCTTGTTGAACAATCGGCTCTCGAATCTCTAACCCCAAATAATTCCAATCCGGGTGTTGCTCTGCCATTTTCAGCAAAAACACCCCTCGCCCACAGCCAATATCCAAATGCAAAGGGCGCGACAGATCTGAAAAAACCTGATTCCAGTCTGGCGCAGGCGTGGGGGTTTGATATCTCCGGCTCAGCGGATTTACATGCTCTCGAACTCGAACGATCGCCACAGTCTATTCCTTCTCCCGACAAATTCCAAAAACTGACGTATAGCCATGTAAGAATGTACTCCCTCCCACAGGCCCAATTTCACCGCTACAGAAAAAACCCGCGATCGGCAGTTCTTGCAAGTACTCATTCACCAATTGCGAATCAAAATTCGGTTCTCCATACAGCCCTTCGCCCCGTCCCAAACACGAAAACATTAAGGCTCCCGTCGGACTCGGATCAGATTGGCTCGTCTGCATATATCGCCGCAGGAACAAATCCAAATCTTCTGCGGAAGTTTCTGCATCTCTCAAGTGAAACTGAATCCGTTGACCGGGACGAATCAAATCGCCAATTGCGATCGCGCCCACTCTCGGATCAACGCCTAATAAATTCCGAATCAAAAAATCCCCAGGTTCCAAGGTCTGCTTAAATCCGTTCTGCGCCACACCCACAAAAATGTGATTCTGCTGTGCGAGCTGCTGATCTTCTTCGCTCAATCCCTGCACTAACTCTTGCAACTGTTCCAAGGGAGATCGCTTCACACCACAGCGATCAGACGGCACTCCTGATCCATCGTCTTCTTGCATTGCCAGCAAGACATTGCGCTCGCCTTCGGTTACCCAATACGGTTTACCAATCGGACGGCAACCCTGAGCGACGATCGTTTCCATGACAATATTGCCGCTCAGCGCAACTCCAACTGCGCCTTCTCGATAAAAGCGATCGCCAAACAATCCGGTCGATCCCCCTAACGTTCCCGCACTTGCCAACCCGCCGACTTTCGGCGCACTAGGATAAGCAAAATCTAACCCTTGCAGTAGATCGTTGACTCGCGGCAAATCTGCGAGCACGATGAAATTTGGCGAATCTGATGTCGGAACCCCGATTAAATCTGTCCAAGTATCCGGCGGACTATCCAAATCCGGTAAATCCCCTGCCGAAATGTAAAACGGCTGCACCTTCACGTTCGGTAAATGCCCAAGCATCAAGCTCAGCGAAGGCTCCCCTTCGACTTCCCGCACTTTTCCCCGCTGTGTCATTCCGATAATGCCGCCCCCGCTACATCCAATCAGCGGCACACCCGGCAATTTTTCTCGAAATAAAGGCAACAATCGAGAGTACTCACTGGCAAACGCAGATGAGATAAAAATAATCCCCAAATCAATTGAAGCTTGCAAGGTTGCCTGTGCTTGAGTCACAACTTCTTCGACCGCAGCTTCTAGGAATGGGCGAGTTGACAAGGCGCTTGCCCATCGCATGGATGATTTGAGAGATTCGGTCATACGCGATCGCTCTCCTGAGAAAAGTCGCAATGACTCTAGTGTAGAACACGGTTGACAGCTTATCAGACTCACAGATCGGAAGACCGCACTTCAGGTAGAGTCGCCAAGGGGAAACAACACGGGTTAATATATGCACATAAAGCATGAGCGGACACTCACTGGAATGTTGTCTAGTGAGCAGATTAAAAAGAGCTGATTGTCCTAAGCTTGAATGCTGGATAGTCCTGTCAACCGTTCTCACTTGTCCTGAGTACAGTCCAGGTCTAACGTCTACTCTCTCTAACCCGCTTGTTTTGACTTGAATTAAAGAGGACGGATCCTAACAATGAGCAATATTGAAAAGCAGATTGAAGTCGAGCGTGATAATGCTCGCAAAGAGTGTGACATCAACGGTGCGAACTCGGCTGAGTGTGCGGCTGCTTGGGATGTAGTCGAAGAACTACAGGCTGAAGCGGCTCACCAGCGCGAAAGCAGCAAGCCCAAGAACAACTTTGAAAAATACTGCGACGATAATCCTGATGCACTAGAATGCCGCGTGTACGACGACTAATCGAATTCCTTGAATTCACAAATTCTCAAAAGTAAAGCAGGCAATCAATGCCTGCTTTTTTGTGGCATAACGAGAGTATCCCTAACTCAGCCCCCAGATGTACGAGAAATTAGACCTGCTAAAAGCGCTCTTCGTCGAGATGGATCAAGCCCTAGTCGCGTATTCGGGCGGGATCGATAGTACGCTTGTGGCAAAAGTTGCCTTTGATGTTTTGGGCGATCGTGCCATTGCTGTGACTGCCGAATCCCCGTCTCTCCTGCCCGAAGATCTTGAAGATGCTCGCATTCAAGCTGCTGAGATTGGCATTACTCACAAAATCGTTCAAACTCACGAATTAGAAAACCCCAATTATGCTTCTAATCCGGTCAATCGCTGTTATTTCTGTAAAAGCGAATTGCACGATACATTAAAGCCTCTCGCACATGAATGGGGTTATCCTTACGTGGTCGATGGTGTGAATGCAGATGATTTGCATGATTATCGTCCTGGCATTCAAGCTGCAAAAGAGCGAGGCGCACGATCTCCTTTAGCCGAAATTGGCATCACAAAAGCTCAAGTTCGAGCGATCGCGAAACATCTCGGATTGTCATATTGGGACAAACCCGCCCAACCTTGTTTGAGTTCACGGTTTCCCTATGGTGAGGAAATTACGATCGCGAAACTGCAACGAGTTGGACGGGCTGAAGTGTATTTAAGAAAACTGGGCTGGTCGAATATTCGAGTGCGATCAGAGGGTGACACGGCTCGGATTGAAGTCATGCCCGATCAAGTTAAAGAATTCGTTGTTCAGACGGATCTTTCAACGCTGGTCGAGGCATTTCAGTCTCTGGGCTTTTTATATGTCACCCTCGATTTAGAAGGCTACCGGAGCGGCAAACTCAATCAAGTTCTGCAATTTACGGCTGACCGCACGCCTTAAATGCATTCTTGAAGTCTTGCGGTCCGGTATATCCAGACGCAGAGGCTAACTGCTGAGGAGTTTGCCGACCGCTATAGAATTTGCCATTAATTTGCCAAGTTGGGTATCCAGGTTTCTGATTCAATTGATTTTCAGCTTCGCCTAACACTTTCTGGCAAGTCTCAATTTGAGCCTCTTTGCCACCTTCTGCACACTCGACGTAAGGAAAATCTGCGAGGGCTTCTTTGCCAAAGAATTGTTTCTGTTCACAGCAATGCGGACACCAATAAGCCCCATACATCGTGGCTCCAGTTTGCTTCAAGTGTTTCGCTAATCCAATTTCGGCTTGTCCAGACGTGTTATTGACAACAAAATAAGGATTGCCTGCCGCATCTGTAATGGTTGCGGCATCGATCGGACCTCTGCCAATCGAAGCGCCCCAAGCGATCGAGCCAATGAGAGTAATCATGGCGACGATTGTGCCCAGGAAAAATAACTGTCCACGATCGTTCCAATCTCGCCCAATCAGCGTCAATACGAACATCAATGTGGCAAACGTGGCTGAAGCCAGACAGAAATAACAAATTCCATTAACTCCAAACTGCGACACAAATTTGGAGAACATGATGTACATCAGGTAGCCGCTAAACAGCAACATTGCAGTTGCGCCTGCAAACAGCAGCAGCCAAGTTTGATTCTCTAAATTGGTGCGGAGCGATTTCTTCTCTTCAGGATTTACCAGCAAGGGAGCCAAGGCAAGTACTGCCATTCCGATGTATGCCAATAATCCATACAGCGAAAGGGGCAGTCCGAATAAGACGGCATAGGGGCTTTCCAGCACCCGTTCACATCCACTAGTCGGACATGCCACCGTGGCGCTAGACAATTTGTTAAAGGTGATATAGCCCGTGTTGAGAATGCCAAGCCCTGCGATCGCGCCAATCAGCGGGCGAGCGGCACGGTGTATCCAAGGGGTAGAACGTCGGCGAGTCATAATTTTGATTTCAACGGGAGTCGGTACATACTTTATCAGGGTAACTGCTGCTCGTGCGATTCGGACGTGTAGTTTATTGTGTCCGAATCGAATGGGTTTGAGCCGATGATTTTCATGATGCGAAACGGCATTTCTAAGTTTCTGAGAAATTTGCTTGCAAAGTTACGATTCTTTTGCTAATTTAATTAAGCGCCGAAACGCGCTTCCGCCGGGATAGCTCAGTTGGTAGAGCAGAGGACTGAAAATCCTCGTGTCACGAGTTCAAGTCTCGTTCCTGGCATAGGTTCCAAACCTCAAAACAAAAGCGTGAGCAAGATGTGAGCAAGGAACCCAAACACAACCGAATGAGTGAGACGCGATATCAAAGCGTATTCACAGCTTTTTAATGGGGATTTCTCCCCTTAATGAATTGTGAATACCGAAACTGATACCGCTATTTCCGTTGGATGCGTCCACAACTTGCACTTATAAATTCAACCTGCAAGTTGTGGACGCGCGTACTAAAGTTCAGTTGTATCAAGCGCGATCGACGAACTCCACGTCTAGGAAACCTAATCTCGTCCCCTCTCCCAGTGGCAATGGGAGAAATCGATTTGATGATGAATTTTGAACCTGTGATCGCGCCATTGACGCTCTCGACTTGGCTAATTCTGGCGAGGATTGGGGCGAGCTAAGACTTTCTGTGAGAGAGACAGCAGCCAATTGACGATGGAACTTGGAATCTTCGCCTGTGACCCCTGTGACCGGTCGATCTCGTTTCGGAACTGAACAGGGTTTGAATACCTAATGGCTGCCCTTATGCCTGAGTAACCTTAAACCGAATCATCTTTTCACCCACATTCCTGACAGTCCCAATGTACTCATGCTGGAGCAGGGCTGTTGTATCGTCACTAGGAGATATTTGGAAGCCGTAAGCCCTCATTTAGGAAATTCAAAAGAAATCAAGAACTTTGGATGAGAGAATCAAGTATGAAATTTTATGCGTTGTAAAAGCAGTAGATGGGCATAATGAGTGATGCATCCGTGCCGCGTTAATGCTAACTTGGAATCGGATTAGGAGATATAAATGCCTTCAAATGCGCTATGCAGTTACAACTTCTTTTGATTGAGTCACGGCTAGAGTTGTGCCTGAAGAGGATTTTTCTTTGTCGGTTATGAAGTGGCTTGGAACGATACCAACGATTTAAAGTCACTGCCGTTGATAGCGAATTGAAGACGAGATAAAGAGATTGATATGCCTTACTTGAGAGTTCCAGAGGAGCATGTTCGAGGAATTAAATTACTAATTGACATTGAGGATAAAGTTTTTAGAGCACTCTTAAATGCTGTAGATAAGGTCTGTCCAACGCTAAGTGTGGAGAAGGTAGCGACTGACTTGGCAGCAGAAGTCAAAGGAATCGACCTTAAAGATTTGGAAGAAATTACACAAGCGATAGTTGCGCTTCAAGTATCTTTGAACGGAGAGGAGAGAGATGATTCGCTTATAGAAAGGGTTGTTACAGAGCTATCAAGCAGTCTTTTTGAGCATGAGGAGTTTTCTAATTATTCCGATGATCAAATTGCTCGGTTTAGCGGACGGATTCATGCTCTCCTGACAGCCAATGGGGTTTTTAAAACCTTTGCTAAAGCTTTCGAGTTGCGTATTGAGAGTGAGCGAATTCTGGCAGATGCACGTATCCTAACTGATGTTCGCCCAATATTTCAGGATGAAATAGATGAGGGGATGTCCGCTGCCATTGTGTCCCATACCTTAAGAATCACGTATCGAGATGCAACGGGACAGAGGGAATTTTATACAGCGTTAGATGAATTGGGCTTAGACGTGCTTCTTGAGCAGATAGTGAGAGCTAAAGAAAAAACAGAAGCAATCCGGTCTATGCTTGAGAAAGCAAGTATCCCTTATTTAGATCCATACACGGACTGAAGGTAAAGCGATGGTAATGAGCATCAAAAACGCAAAATATGCTCCTCATGCGGGATATACCTTCCGCAGAGATGCTCGATTCGTCACCCAACGTAGCGAGATGAAAGCCTTGCCAATGATGCGAAAAAAGGCAAAATGTATCGAAATTGACATTACACCTCCAGTAAAGGTGTTGAGTCGGCAAGCGCTCTTGTCAATAGTGATGCGCGAATTTTCTGATTGGATAGTTTCTTCCAGCACAATCAAGGCATTTCAATATTTAGTAGTTGAGAAGAGCTTGGCATTTCAGCAGGTGCCTCGATCTTCAATAACCCTTGCTGGAATTTTAGAAAGATATCGCTTAAAAGATGGTAAAACTGTACTTCTATTTTTGAACGAACATCGGAATGTAGCTAATTTTCTAATTGAGTCTTATGAGGAGATCAGAAAATATTTCTCTAATAATCCTCTTCGGTTACGTGTTTCTCAAGACCCAGAAGATCTGCATCTTAAGATGTTGGTTTTGTCCATTGTGGCGAAACCAGATGAAGTTAATGAGTCTTACGAAAAGTTCGCCGATTTAGAAGATGAGTGGTTTCTAAATGCTCCTTTCGAGGTGGGCGAACGCTTATGCATCAAATTGGACTTTGAATGAGCTTCGATTGGGAAGGTTATTTGACCGTTGCGCAAACGTTATTTGATGAAGCAGAGCCGAGTAAGGCTGATCCTGCGAAGTCGCTGCTTTGCGAAGCGAAATTTCGCTGCTGTATTAGCAGAGCCTACTACTCAGCTTTTTGCCTTGCGCGAAATTATTTGCGTGACGTGGAAAAGCGTTCTGAATTTGATCGGTATGAAGATTTTAGTGTTCATCAACTAGTGATTAAGGTTTTTGGGGAAGAACAGGATGGAAATTATCGGAAAATTTCAAGCATTCTCAGACGTTTAAGAGACGACCGCAATTGTGCAGACTATGACGATGAATGGCAAGACATACAATCGCTCTCAGCGAAAGCGAAAGTCGTACTCAAGGATGCGCGTTGCATAGTGGCAATATTGCAAAAACTGATTCAGCAGAAATCAGTTTCATAGCTATTTCCAACATGTAGGCAATGGATTAATTACTTACTCCTCTAGTATTTGCCTCTGCTCGTTTGCGCCTGCCCATCGCAACTCAATTCATCAGCTCAGGTGAAACATTGACTCTGTGTCCGTTCTGGCACTAACCCGTGGTAGTTCCGATTCAGCCTGAACACAGCAAAAAACTTGCTGATCGCGAAACTGAGCGGCACAGGGGCAACGATCGCCCAAAAAATCATCTGAGGCAATTTCTCACGCCTGACTGTAAAGTGGCTTTTTCACTGCCATAGGTTGGTTCTTTACTCGACGGAATTAACCCTGATGCCGCGTACCACTCTAGTTTTTCGGTTAGTCGTGTTCGTCGTCGCAGGCGATCGATCTCTTTATATCGAGCAGTTCGGATAATCCAGGCACGAGGAAGATCGGGAATCCCACTGGTTTCCCATTGATTGAC
Source organism: Leptolyngbya sp. UWPOB_LEPTO1 (assembly GCF_017302695.1). Classification (NCBI taxonomy): domain Bacteria; kingdom Bacillati; phylum Cyanobacteriota; class Cyanophyceae; order Leptolyngbyales; family Leptolyngbyaceae; genus Leptolyngbya; species Leptolyngbya sp. UWPOB_LEPTO1. Next base: position 62,064 of record NZ_JAFLCJ010000026.1, read on the forward strand.
TGCTGCTGCAAACGCCTCTTGTGCAGCTTCTTCAGCTAAATCAAAATCTCCCAACAAGCGAATGAGGATAGCAACAATTCGCCCCCATTCCGTCTTATAGACAGAGGCAATTGCCTGAGCAACGTCGGATTTTGGAGTTGAAGCCGTACCTGTCATAAAACGACACAAAAAAGTTTGGGCAAAATGTCGATTTGGGTGATTCCCGTTCGACTGACTAACAAAGAGAGCTAAAGTTCAATTGTACTAAACAAAATTTTTGCTGTCAGGTGTCGATTTGGGCAATTCCCATTCGACTGAATCACAAAGGAGACAACCCAATGAAATATTTGCTGCTGATCTATATGGACGAAAACGCCATGAGTGATACCGAGCGCGAGCATTGCTACGTGGAGTCTGCCCAGGTCGCCCAGGATCTCCATGCAAAGGGACAATTTGTGGCATCTGCTCCCCTTCATCCTGTTGCAACGGCTACCAGTGTTCGCGTCCGTGAGGGCAAATCGCTTGTAACCGATGGACCCTTTGCCGAAACCCGTGAGCAATTGGGCGGGTTCTATCTGGTCAATGCTCAGGATCTGGATGAAGCGATCGCGATCGCTAATAGAATTCCAGGGGCGCGAGTCGGTACGGTCGAAATTCGCCCTGTTCTTGAAATTGCAGGACTTCCAAAATCTTGACGTTGAGATTCAATCCATCAGCAATTTGAAGTTCAAACCAAAGGAAAAAAACGCAATCCTTTGAAGGAACCCCAGAAGTAGTCATGAAAATCAATTCCTATCTCATGTTCGACGGAAACTGTGAGGCAGCGTTCAAGTTCTACGAGCAATGTCTGGGTGGCAAAATCACCATGATGATGACTCACAAGGAAGCACCCTCCGCAGAAAATGTTCCAGCTGAATTGCACGACAAAATCATGCACGCCTGCCTTGAACTGGAAGATCGCTTCCTTATGGGATCTGACTGCCCACCGGGATATTTTGAACCCCCTCAAGGCTTCTACGTCCAGGTGAGCGTATCTGACCCAGACGAGGCAGAAAGAATTTTTCGCGCTCTGGCAGAAAACGGCAAAGTAAAAATGGCGATCGCGCAAACGTTCTGGTCCGTTCGCTTCGGCATGTTAGTTGATCAGTTTGGCACACCGTGGATGGTCAACTGCGATCAGGTCGCTTGAGCTTTTTATTATTCATGGAGATTCACAATGGTTCAGAATACAATTTCACATCCAAAAGTTGTTGGAAAAGATGAGTGGTTGACTGCTCGGAAAACATTGCTTGAACACGAAAAAGAGTTGACTAAGCAGCGCGATCGTATCAACGCAGAACGACGCAGGCTACCAATGGTCAAACTTGACAAGGAATACGCTTTTGAAGGATCAAACGGTTCTACCAAACTCGTTGATTTGTTTGAGGGACGAACTCAACTGATCATCTACCACTTCATGTTTGCACCAGAGTGGGAGAAGGGCTGTATGGGTTGCACAGGCTTTGTTCATTCGCTGGGCGATTTATCTATGCTGAATGAACGGGATACGACCTTTGCGTTAGTCGCGCGCGCCCCGTTCCCCAAGTTGGAAGCCTACAAGACGCTGAAGGGATGGACGATTCCCTGGTATTCGTCCTTTGGTAGTGATTTCAACTACGATTTCCATGTCACGCTGGATGAAACTATTGCACCCACCGAATACAACTATCGAGACAAGGCGGAGTTAGAGCGATTAAACGGACCCAATGTAATACAAGGCGAGAGCCACGGACTCAGCGTTTTCTTCCGTCTAGGCGACGATGTTTTCCACACCTACTCGACCTACGCCCGTGGCGTTGAATCCCTCACTGACTCCTACAGCCTGCTGGATATGACCCCCTACGGACGGCAGGAAGACTTTGAAGACTCACCCCCTGGATATCCGCAAAAGCCGACCTATGGATAGAAACGCGGCACTTCTACGTTAAATCTACTGCGATCGCACTTCTCATTCATCACAAGGAGAACAAAATGGAAACGATTCAAACTGAACAAACTCCATCTATGCCTGCTCAACCGCAGAAAGAACATCAGTGGCTCCAGAAACTCGTTGGTGAGTGGACGTATGAAATCGAAGCGATGATGGAACCTGATCAACCTCCCGTCAAATCAATGGGAACAGAAACGGTGCGCTCTCTGGGTGGACTCTGGATATTGGCAGAAGGACAGGGTGAGATGGGTGGCTGTGGTTCTGCAACAACTCTGATGACCCTTGGCTACGACCCACAGAAACAGCGCTATGTGGGCACCTGGATTGGCTCAATGATGACGTATCTCTGGATATATGACGGTGAACTAGATGCTTCTGAAACTGCACTAACACTCAACTCTGATGGACCTGTCATGACGGGTGAGGAGAAGCTAGGCAAGTACAAAGATGTGATCGAGTTCAAGAGTGACGATCACCGGGTATTAACCTCACATATGTTGAGCGATGATGGGCAGTGGCAGCAGTTCATGACCGCCCATTATCGACGCAAGCAATAAGCCGTATTGTTCCATTGACGAAACCAAGTCCTGCAAAAAAGCTTATTCTCCATGCGATACCCAATAGGGTTTGCCATTTGGGTATCGTATGAATCTTTCATTTCCACGATAGTCATCTGAATGCTGGGTAATCAGGGAGAGAAGGCGTACCTCTCCAACGCTGCTGCAACAGATCCAACAACCGACTAGCAGTGCCGCGTAAACCAGGAAGTTAATTGAATTCTTGCGTTGTTGTAATGAATGCTTCTAAGCGAGCCAAAATCCGTTGGCGGGTAGTAGAAATTCCCCAATTCAGATCTTTTCGTAAAGCAGATTCAAGATGTCGCGTTAATGTATCCAACATCCAGTAGCCACAAGCTCTGACTAAAGCTGTTTCAAAGATGGAATCACTCTCTACAATTGGACGCTGCTTGGTTAGGATCGTGCGATAGGTATTTTCCATCTGTTGCACCCAGCGGATCGACTCTTCTAGGTACCTGGGCATAGACAAAGTTAATTAATTGAAGCGGCAAAGCTTTTAATGGGAACTGAAAAACTTTCGTACCACATTAGGCTTGCTCATCTTCCGCTTTCCTTCGACTGCCTATCATTAGCACAAGCGATCAGACGGATCGTTCCGTTGATGGAACCCAATCCTGCACACAGACCTAGCCAAAGCATCACATCTGGCATGGCTCGGAAGAGTTGTTGGTAGTTGAAAATGCGATCGCTCATCATCCCTACTAGCCAAGGCATCGCTAGCATGACAACTAACGGGAAAAACATCCATGCAATACCCAATAGAATTTGCCATCTAGATGTTGCGCGGGTCTTTCGTTTCCACTGAGGAAAATACAGTAGACTACGAATCGCTAATGCTACACCAATAGTTGTCAAGATTGCGAGACTGATACCCCAGAGATTAATGTTAAAACTATCTGGAGGAAGCATTCCATCTGTCAGTAATTGAATTAATCCCGCTTTAATTTGCGGTAGTGCAAACGCAATGAGCGACGTTGCACTAATGGTGTAGAGCAGAGCAATACCGTACTTTTCGTTCGGTAATACCGCAACATCGGTGTAGAACGTAGACAAAATACCATTATGTTGGAGAATCTTTCTGCCATTTTCCGTTGTGACAAACCATCCCATTGCATAAGGACTTTTAATTTGCGGTGGTGGCGTATGCATGAGAGCCATGCTGTCTAAAGTTAGAAATTGCTTGTCTTCAAACCGTCCCTCATTCGTGTGCAAAATCAGATACTTCGCCATATCCTCTGCCGTAGAAATAACGCCAGCATTGCCGCCCAGATAGCCCGATAGTTCTTGAGCCGCAAACGGGATTGCGAACGCCATTAGATGTCCCGTTGCCATACGATCACCGCGCTGAAGTGCCTCAGCCATTGTTGTGGCATGAAATGTCTGGGACATCTGAAGCGGGATGAAAATGTGCGATCGCAAATACTCTCCAAAAGATTGACCGCTGACCACTTCCACAACTCGTGCCAAGACATCATAGTTAGGATTGAAATAGTGAAATTGGGTTCCAGGAACCGCAACAGGACGAGCTTTTTGCAAACTCTGTATTCGCTCTGCATGTGTAGTGGGTTGGGGTAGAAATGCTTCTGAAAAGCTCAGGTCAGATAACCCACTGGTGTGATTCAGTAAGTGACGAATCGTGATTAGATCAGCCGTTTTAGTATCAGCCAGAGTGAAGTTTGGCAGGTGTTGTTTCACAGGGGCATCCAAATCAATTTTCCCAGCTTCTACTAATTGCAGCACAGCGATCGCTGTAAAGGATTTGCTCAGTGAGGCGATCGGAAATGGGGTTTGTGGCGTGACAGGTTGCTGAGCGATCGCTTTACCATAGCCTTTGACATACATCACCTGATTTTCGTGGGTAATTGCTAAAGCTAGACTAGGAATGTGTTGAGTGGTCATCTGGTGAGTAATGAAGCGATCGATTTTCATCTCAAGGCTTGGCTGAACCGCGTTTGCTCTGAGTTGGAACACCAGCACAATCAACGTCCCTAGCAGAAGTAATCTGTAGCGCAACCTCATTCTGTCTTTCATCATCGCTAGTCAACTTACGCGATCGCGTCTCTTTTTCCAGAATAGATCGTTTAGATCGCCTCACTTGAAAATAGGTCAAGTGGTTAGCTGTTCCAGCGTGAAGTAGTACGAGGCATCCCCCGTTTTGAATAGCCTATACCAGGCTTCTAAGACGGGAGGCTCGTAAAGGTCGAGTTTCTTGAAGATGTGGTAGGCAAACTCAAGGGGTGCAGTGGAGTTCGCTGTAATGACATTACCGGAAGTAACAACGGGCTGATTTTGATACAGGGCTGCCCCTCGATAATTTGTTACTTGCAGATACTCTGGGGCATTGCTGGTGTGAGGAATATCATCCAGAATGCCAGCACGTGCAAATCCTGCGGTTGCACCACAGATAGCAGCAACCGGAATATTCGCTGCCAACAATGCTTTCGTAGACTCCAGAATTTTCGAGTTTTCACCTCTATCCCAAGCTTCGCCACCTGGCAAAATCAGCATAGCTCCCGGTTCCAATTCATCGAGGGTGATATCAGGAAGAATTGTGAGTCCGCCGATTGTGGCGACAGGTTCAGCGTCTAAACCAACCGTTTGGATCTGATACTGTCCCGGCTGTTTTTGCATATCTGGATTATTGATTCCAGCGACGGCATATCCTGTTTCCCAGTCAGCAAGCGTGTTAAATACAAACAGATGAACAATTTGTTTTTCCATAAAACATCTCCTAATCTCTAAACCTGCACGTGGGGAGGAAATAGCCCAAAACCAATCATGCGAGGTGGAATATCTTGAATTACGTTGCTTCCTCTTCCAACAAGCTCAATTAACCGAACGGGGCAAAGGAAATAAATGCTCCCATGATTCTCTGGTAAGCTGCCACTTAATCTGGCTCCACCCCTGCATCTGCATCCAGTCAGAACCCGGTTGTGCATCGAGCACCTGGAATCCGTAACGTTCTGCTAGCCGGGATACTCTCAGGTTAGCACTCACAGAAATACCGATAATTTCCTCCAGTCCCAAATTGCGGAACCCAAAATCAATCAGTGCTTTCCCGATTTCGATCGCATAGGCATAACGCCCCCAGTACAGAGGTGCTAGCTCAATGCCAAGTTCTGCCTGCCCAGTAGCATCATTATCCTGCCGCAATCCACCACAGCCAATTAATTCCAGATTGCGGCGATCGATGACTGCTAACTGGTAATTGCATCGCGGAACGTCGGTTGCCCACTCCATAAACCGTTGAAACAGTTGATCAGTAAAGTCAGGTGTCACTTCTTCCGGTGAACAGAACTCGGCATAACGAGGGTCAGCATGATAGGCAAGGAATGCAGGCTCATCCTCCTGAACAAAATCACGTAGAAGAAATCGTTTGGTGATAATCTCCACAGCTTCCTACCCAATGAACAGCTATCTATTGGTCAAATCAAAATGAGGGTTCCAGGCGACTTCCCACAGGTAACCATCTGGATCGGCGAAGTAGCCAGAATATCCACCCCAATCAGTATCTTGTGCAGGTTTGAGCATGATAGCTCCTGCCGCTCTTGCTTGTTCAAGGACGGCATCGACCGCTTCCTTCGACTTCACATTGTGTGCCAGAGTAAACCCTGAAAAACCACTTCCTGCTGCTGAAATGTGAGCATCGGCTGCAAGTGCCTCACGCGCATAAAGAGCCAACCAGGTTCCTCTAAGATTCAAAAAAGTCACACCCTCAAACTCTTCTTTCGCAGGTAAACCCAACCCCTGCTTGTAAAAGGCAGTGGAGCGAACAAGGTCAGAAACTCCGAGCGTAATCAAGCTGATGTAGGGTTCCATAAGTTAGATGGTTCGTCATGTACTCCTTAAGTTCTATCGCTTTCCTGTTGGTTTGTGAGAGAGGCGGGCTGGGGAAGCGTGAATTGATTTACGTGCTGAAATAAACAGGAAGAGAGGAATTCTCATACGTCGCTCATATTCCTCCTGGCTTGAGAAATTTTGAGCTTGCGGGCGTGATTCTCGGATATGTTCTAGCGATTGGGTTGTTTGAATAGTCCGGCAGCTAGCAAAACAATACCCGTTAAGAGGAGATAAGCGTTTTGAAGAAGATAACTGTCAGCAATGATTTTTCTTAAGGCAATGATCTCTGGACTATCCGTTAAGACGCTACCGCGTTGATTAACCAGTGACGAGATTAATAGATTAAGACGAAGGCTAACAATTGACGGTAGAAAAAATAGAATAATGAAGGCGATCGCAATCAAAATGATGCCGATCAGGACTAAGTTGGAACTGGAAGAAAAACGTCGCAACATGGTTGATTTATCGGAGAATGAGAATCTGCGAGAGTCATCCTTGATTGGTCATCCTGTCCCTTTATCTTCTGCTAAGCGAGTTTGATGTTCATATCTCCTGCGCCCAAAGTTGAGGATAACGAGTGATTGCCCCATAATCATCTACTTCTAAAACATTGGCATAGCCTGCATCGGGCGATGTGTACTTGTAGCTATCGTGGGATAATCGGTGGTAGTGTTGTTCCAATCGTTTCAGCATGAAGTCTGGAAAATCTAGCCATGCAGCAGGGGCTGGCGATCGCGCTCCAACCGCCAACGCCAACCGACGAATGGCAATCAAATTAGTGGCTGGAGTAAATCCTAGATCTAAATCAATGCAGTCTGCTGCGTTCTGTAATTCTTTGTCATTGATACTCCAACGATTATTTGGAGTACGAGTAATTGTCAGAGCAATGATTGATCTACCGATATAACCTGAAATATTTGCGGTGCGGGTTTCCCAGTTGCTATCAGTATTCACTTCATAGGATAAAAGACAAGGCTGTTGCTCAAACAAGAAGATGGCTGTTCCAGATAATTGCCAACCATCACCAGACTTCCAGAGACAACAACTATCGTGTCCAGGACAATCTAATCTGCGCCAAAGAATCGTATATTCCAGTGAATTCATCGGACTCTACGGTTTTGGTGAAGCATTGAGTGCCATTGTGAATAAGGCGGCTGCGATGAATGCGGCGATCGCCCGCACATGATTCCAAAACGTCCAATTCGTCAGGTATCTAGCCCAGAGATTTGCACCTTCTGGACTGTTGGGATTGGCAGCAGCTAACGCATCATTCAGCGGAACGTTAAACACCATTGTCGCTCCAAAACAACCGATCAGGTAGAACAAAGCACTGACCAGCAAATAAGCAGTACCGGGTTGTTGCCATCGGAGGAGTGAAAAGGCAATTAAAATCAGACAAACAAGACTCGTCCCCAGAAATGCAGCCATAAACCAGGGATTAATCACCGTAATGTTGATGGATTGCATCGTGGCAATTCCCTGAGCGGGAGGTTGTTGAGCCAGAGCGTTCATAACAAAGGTTGAGAAGGCGAAGAATACTCCAGCGATCACCCCACACCCAAGGGCTGCAAATAGTTTCAGAATATACAGATATGTAATTCCTACCATAACCAGCATTTACTCCTATGCAGCAACTAGCTCAGCGATTTTGTGACGAGCATTGGCAATTGATTCTGCTAACGTTTGTCCACCAGACTCATCATTTTCGACGTGAACAGAGGTAATATCTGTGATACCCATAAACCCGAAAACGGTTGCGAGGTAAGGGTCATGATGGTTCATGCCTTCGTAGCGTCCACCTGGTTGAAAGCCAGAATCCCCCCGTGCTTCAATGATATACATTTTCTTGTCGAGGACGAGCGGTGTATACACATTCCCAGACTCATTGGATTCAATATCAACGGTGCGCCCGATGCGAACAATTTGGTCGATATACGCCTTGAATCCGCTGGGAACGCTAAAGTTATACATGGGAACACCGATGACATAAATATCTGCTGCCAGAAATTCGTCTACCAGTTGATCACTGAGGCGAATCGCTTCCTGGAGTCGGGGGGTGTATTGTTCGGGCAATGAAAAAGCTGCTGCAATCCAGGCTTCATAGACATGGGGAATGGGATTGCGACCCACATCTCGATAAGCGATCGCATCATTGGGATGGCTCTGTTGCCACTGTTGGACAAACTCACGAGTCATACGACGAGAATGAGAACGCTCTCCACGGGGACTTGCATCAATGTGTAGCAACTGTGCCATTTGTTTCTCCTAATTCACAGATTGATTTCTTCAGACCCTTTATAAATTAGGAAAATGCTCTATCGTCTCGCTATCTTATTCTTGCAGCCCTATCACCTTCCTGAGATGAGTTGCTGAACAAGCAGTGATCAACGATCTATCCAAAGACAGATAAATTTTGCTCTCACCTGGTTGGGTGAAGTGAGTTAAGACGGTGATTTGAGAGGGTACTGTGTATGTCTAAACTCATTTATCTAATTTCTTGTACGGTCGATCGCTTTATTGCCCGTAAAGATGGTTCGTTTGATTTCTTTCTAATGGAGGGAGAACACGTTGCGGATTTGCTTTCTACTTTTCCTGAAACGATTCCAGATCATTTGCGAGGAATGTTAGGCATTACGGTTGAGAATCAGCACTTTGATAGCGTTTTGATGGGACGCAGAACTTACGAAGTTGGCGTTAAAGAGGGAATTACAAATCCCTACCCGCACATGAAGCAGTATCTTTTTTCCCGTACTCTTCAGCAAAGCCCCGATCCTGCCGTTGAACTGGTTTCATCTGATCCAGCTACCTTTGTTCAAGCACTCAAGCAGCGATCGGGTAAAGGTATTTGGTTGTGTGGGGGTGGAGATTTAGCCACTGTTCTGTTTCCAGCGATCGATGAGGTGGTTTTGAAAGTACATCCCTTTCTCCTTGGTTCAGGGATTCCACTCTTCTCTGGAAAGATTCCACTCACTTCTCTGGAATTCACCGACAGCAAAATTTATAAGAACGGTTTCATGTTGGTGCACTATCAAGTGAATCATTAAGCCATGCCTTTGGTATAAAGTGAGATCGCCTCTTTTGCTGCTTGCAACACGCGATCGCGTAACTCTAGGGGTTCAATTACTTCCATCTGTCCACCAAACCCCAATACATAGGCGCAAGCTGCTTTCTCAATATCAAACCGAAGTGAGATATGAACCCACCTATCAGCATCGGGGGCATCAATCATCTGTTCGATACGAGCAAAGTACCCCGCATAACGTAGCCAGGGCATTGCCTCTGGAGCAACTCGCACCGTTACGCCATAGTAAGGGAGATTTGCTTTGAACTCCATCATCGATCGCTGCCAATAGTTAGCTAAATTGAACCCAACTGGACGAATACAATGAGAATCCAGCAGCACGGCATTCTGCACTCGTGAAATGCGGTAAGAGCGCACGTCTTCATCCACTGCCGCGACCAGATACCAGACACTTCCTTTGGCAACTAATCCCAACGGGTTGACCAATCGTTCAATTCGCTGACCGTTTCCGCGTTCGTAGCTCAACAAAACTTGCCGTTCCTGCCAAATGGCGGCTTGCAAAACCGGAAATGCTGACATTTCTTCATCCCAGTGCTGCCATCCAGTTGGGTCAACGTGGATGCGCTGGCTCACTATTTCTGCTTGCTGACGATTGGCGGCGGGTAAGGCGGCTAGAAGCTTGAGTAACGCAGCTTCAAACGCCTGACCCCACCCTAAATCTGCAAGTAGATGGGGCGACTTTGGCACAAATAACGCCTGAATTTCTGCCAGGTTGAGTCCGGTCAGCGTGGTTTGATACTGCTCCAACAACCCCCATCCACCACCCTTACCCCGTTCTGCCACTACTGGAACTCCTGCACTGCTGAGAGCATCCATATCTCGATGAATGGTACGCTCAGACACTTCCAGTCGCTCTGCCAGTTCTCGTGTGGTTAAGCGAGGATGAACCTGCAACAGCATTAGGATAGAGAGGAGACGATCGGCACGCATAACGATTTCTGGAACCCTGGCAACTTCTTCTACACTAACGCCGAAATATGACAGGGGGTGTCATGAAGTCGCCCTTATGCTGTGAGCATGACCGTTGGGGGAAAGCTAATGACGACCAATGACACGCTTGAACGCAACAAAGCCATCTATCGACGTTATATCCAACAGGTATTTAACAAAGGGAGAGTGGATCTGTTGGATGAGCTTCTGTCTCCGTCTTATGTTTATCATGAAGCACCACCCGGAACGTTACCAGGGGCTGAGGGGATTAGGCAAGTCGTGTCTATGTTTCGTGCCGCGTTTCCTGACCTAGAGATTACGATCGACGACCAAATTGCTGAAGGCGATCAAGTTTGCTCACGCGCCACTACGCGCGGAACGCATCAGGGAGAAATCTTTGGGATACCTGCAACAGGTAACGTCGTAGCAATGACGGGGATGACGATCGTGCGAATTGTTGACGGTCGGATCACCGATAGCTGGGTAAAAAATGATGTGATGGGACTGATAAACCAACTCAATGCTGGCTCTGCATCTCGATAAGCAAATGAACTATCCCAAGAACAGTGAATTGAATTTACTTTTTAGAACAATTTTGAGAGGTCATTATGCAACTACTACAAGATAAAGTAGCGATCGTGGCGGGAGGCACTCGTGGAGCAGGGCGAGGCATTGCAACCGAACTGGGTGCAGCCGGAGCGATCGTGTATGTGACAGGACGAAGCACCCGTACCCAACGATCAGATTACGATCGCCCAGAAACCATCGAGGAAACCGCAGAGTTAGTGACTCAAGCTGGTGGAAAGGGCATTGCCGTTCAAGTGGATCATTTAGACCCAGAACAGGTGCGATCGCTTATCGTTCGTGTGGAGCAAGAGCAAGGGCGGTTAGATATTTTGGTAAATGATATTGGAGCAGAACATTTTGCCGAGTTTGATAACCCCATTTGGGAAGTTGATTTAGACCGGGGATTACGCCTGTTACGATCGACGATTGAGACTCATCTCATTACCAGTCACTTTGCCCTGCCACTGCTGATCCAGAATCCAGGAGGATTCGTCGTTGAACTCACCGATGGAACAGCAGATTACAACAATGGGCACTATCGGCAAGCCTTAATTTATGATGTCGCAAAGAATGCAATTATTCGGATGGCGTGGGCATTAGCGCAAGAGCTTCAACCGCATGGCTGTACAGCAGTGTGCCTGACTCCCGGTTGGTTGCGATCGGAAATGATGCTGGATAGTTTTGGTGTGAGTGAAGCGAACTGGCAGGATGCGGCAGTCAAGGAACCGCACTTCATCGTTTCCGAAACACCCCACTTTGTTGGACGTGCCGTTGCTCATCTGGCAGTTGATCCGGAGGTCGCCCGTTGGAATGGTCAATCGCTTTCCAGTGGTCAACTTGCCAAGGTGTATGGTTTTACTGATTTGGATGGTTCTCAACCGGATGCTTGGCGTTACATTCAGGAGGTAACAGAAATGGGCAAACCTGCTGATGCAACTGGATACCGATGAGATCAGCACTTACTCTGATTCTCTAAGGTGGGCGATCGCCCGAACACGGTTCCAGAACGTCTAGTGCATCAGGATCGTTGTCGTCGGTGCAGAACGACAAAAATCTTTCATAGTTGCCTTGGGCGATCGCCGCGTTTGCCGCTTCTAAGATGGCTTTACTGTTGTTTGACATCTAAATTTTTCCTCTGTTCAAGTGGATACTTTAACGGAGCCGCCTCTGCTGCCACTGATACGAAACTCATGGAATAATTGCAGTAACGCGGATTTCAATTCGCATCGTTGGAAGTCCAAGAGCCGCGACTCCTACCTGTGTCCAAATTGGGGCATGGTTGGGCATGTAATGGCGATATAGCCTGACCATCACATCGTTAACCTCTGGGGGCAACCCGCCAACATGGTAAGAATTGACGTGGACAACGTGCTCCCAACCCGCCCCGGCAGTTGCCAGGGTTTGCTCCACGTTCCGAAACGCCTGAGCAATCTCGTCCGCGAGCGATTCAGGAATTTGTAGGTTGTCATTCCAGCCACCTTGACCGGATGTCTCTACGCGATCGCCAATCTTTACCGCTTGCGAGTAATGCAAGTTATTCAGCATGTATTCCCCATAGCCGGGGGTAACAAAAAACTCGGGCTTATTCATGGTGTGACTTGTTCTGATTTAGATACTAATGTTCAGGATTACTTGCCATGTAATCACAATGATTTCTGCAAGTATTAAGACGGCTAATAGCCACGAAAACGCTTGTAACATGGCTTCCATCGTCCAGTTCTGACTCTCAAGCGCGATCGCCGTCAGGCAAACTCCAAGCGCTAGATACAGGAAAGTAAACCAGGTAGATCATTTCATTACTTTCTCCGATGAAGCTTATTCTCTGTACCAGACACGCACACATTGAAAGCAATTGATTGCAAGACCCTGGCTGATCATCACTGGGTGGAAAGCATTACTGGTCGTCACTCCGTAGACA